>CAZHLE010000130.1:0-6713 GCA_964533065.1 uncultured Woeseiaceae bacterium
TCATCAGCGCCGCCATACGCAGGGCATTGCGGGCGTAGTCGGAAAACGTCAGGAAGGTGCCACTGTAGAGTATGAGCGCACCGTGCAACGCCATGCCGTTACAAATCGCGGACATGGCGAATTCGCGCACCCCGAAATACAGGTAGTTGCCGCCCGCGTCGTCCGCTGTGATCACTTTCGAGCCGGCGTGCCTGGTCAGATTCGACCCGGTCAGGTCGGCAGAACCACCGACCAGTTCGGGCAGCTTCGGCGCAAAAGTATTCAGTGCCAGCAAGGATGCCTGCCGCGTCGCGAGAGTCTTGCCGGCCGCATCGATGTCCGCAATCGCCTTGACCGCGTAGGCATCCCAATCCGCGGGCAGCTGCTGGCCCTGGCGTCGCGACAGTTCGGCGGCCAGTTCCGGATGCGCCGCCGCATATGCGGCATACAATTTCTGCCAGGCCTGTTCCTGCAAGGCGCCGCTCTGCCGGCTATCCCATGCACGCGCAATATCGGCAGGTACTTCAAACGGGGCGGCATCCCAGCCGAGTTCTGCGCGCGCCGCTGCGATCTCGTCGGCACCCAGGGGTGAGCCATGCGCCGCCGCGGTACCTTTTTTCGTCGGCGCGCCAAAACCGATCACAGTTTTGCAGCAAATCAGGGTTGGCCGATCGTCGGCCTGGATCGCCTTGTCGATGGCCGCCGCGATCGCCTCGCTGTCGTGACCATCGATGCCGGCGATGACGCGCCAGCCATACGCTTCGAAGCGCTTGACGGTGTCATCCGTAAACCAGCCACTCACCTCACCGTCGATGGAAATATTGTTGTCGTCATAGATTGCGATCAGCTTGCCGAGCTTCAGAGTACCGGCCAGCGAACACGCTTCGTGCGAGATTCCTTCCATCAGGCAACCATCGCCGAGGAAAACCCAGGTCCGGTGGTCGATCACGGCGAAGCCGGGTCGATTGAATTCCGCCGCCAGTATTTTTTCAGCCAGTGCCATACCGACCGCGTTTGCGAGGCCCTGGCCCAGCGGACCCGTGGTGGTCTCGATGGACAAGTCGGGATCGTACTCGGGATGGCCAGCCGTGCGCTGCCCAAGCTGGCGAAAATTGCGGATCTCTTCAATCGACAAATCGTAGCCCGTCAGGTGCAGCAGGCTGTACAGCAGCATCGAGCCGTGTCCGTTAGAGAGCACGAAACGATCGCGATTCGGCCAGCGCGGATTGCCCGGATTGTGCTTCAGGTAGTCATTCCACAGCACTTCGGCAATGTCGGCCATACCCATCGGTGCGCCGGGATGGCCTGAATTCGCGGCTTGCACCGCATCCATGGAGAGCGCACGAATAGCATTTGCGAGCTCACGCCGTGCAGGCCGCACGACAGGCTTTAATTGTTTTGACATCAGGGTCTTTTGTTAGTCCGGCACGAGGGCCTTATGGTGAATCGGCTTGATTATCGCATCTGCGCGCCGGGCATTTTCCCTGTTTAGACGCGAGGTCGCAAGCTGCAGTCGCGATACATGATGGTTTCGTCCGCAAAGCATGGGCTACAATGCGACCCCGTGACGAGTTGATGAAGCGACGACATGAAAGATACATTTTTATTTACGTCGGAATCCGTATCCGAAGGACACCCGGACAAGGTCTCTGATCAGATCTCCGACGCCATTCTTGACGCGATCCTCGAGCAGGACACGGGTGCAAGAGTTGCGTGTGAAACTTTGGTCAAGACCGGCATGGTGGTGTTGGCCGGCGAAATCACCAGCAAAGCAAACGTTGACTTCGAAAAAATCGTGCGCAAGACAGTCCTGGAGATTGGATACAACAGCTCGGAACTGGGTTTCGACGGCGCGAGCTGCGCCGTGCTCAACGCAATCGGCAAGCAAAGCCCCAACATCGCGCAAGGTGTCGACCGCGAAACCGCCGAAAATCAGGGCGCGGGCGACCAGGGCCTCATGTTTGGCTACGCCACGAATGAAACCGACGTGTTGATGCCGGCACCGATCACGTATGCGCATCGCCTGGTTCGCCGCCAGGCCGAAATGCGCAAGAATGGCACGCTGCCGTGGCTGCGTCCGGACGCGAAAAGCCAGGTGACCTTCAAATACAAGGACAGCCTGCCCGCCGCAATCGACACCGTCGTGTTGTCCTCGCAACACAGCCCCGATGTATCGATGGCCGATTTGCGCGAAGGCATCATGGAAGAAATCATCAAGCCCGTGCTGCCGAAGGAATGGATCAGCGACGCGACCAGGTACCACATCAACCCGACCGGGCGATTTGAAATTGGCGGCCCGATGGGTGACTGCGGTCTGACCGGCAGGAAAATTATTGTCGACACGTATGGCGGCATGGCGCGCCATGGCGGCGGTGCCTTTTCGGGTAAGGACCCGTCCAAGGTCGATCGCTCTGCTGCCTATGCCGCCCGCTATGTCGCCAAGAATATCGTTGCGGCGGGGCTGGCTGACCGCTGCGAAATCCAGGTGTCGTACGCAATCGGCGTCGCCGAGCCGACCTCGATCAGTGTCGAGACCTTCGGCACCGGCAAGGTATCGGATGGCAGGCTGACCGCGCTGATTCGCGAGAACTTTGACCTGCGCCCGTACGGTATTCTGCGCATGCTCGACCTGCTGCGGCCCATCTACCGGCCAACCGCAGCCTACGGCCATTTTGGCCGGGACGATCTCGACCTCAGCTGGGAACGGACCGATAAAGCCGACGCGCTGGCCGGTTCAGCTGCTGCTTGAATAAACATTACTCCAGGAGAAACCGATGAGCAGCAAAGCTGTCGCCATCAAGAAGCTCGATTACAAGGTTGCGGACATTTCACTCGCCGAGTGGGGCCGCAAGGAAATCCGGATAGCCGAGACCGAGATGCCCGGCCTGATGGCCATGCGCAAGGAATTCGGCAAAAGCCAGCCGCTGGCTGGAGTGCGGCTAACCGGTTGCCTGCATATGACTATCCAGACCGCGGTACTGATTGAAACCCTGCGTGTGCTGGGTGCCGATATCCGCTGGTCGTCGTGCAATATTTTTTCAACCCAGGATCACGCAGCAGCCGCGATCGCGGCGAGCGGCGTGCCCGTGTTCGCGTGGAAAGGCGAGACCGAGGACGAGTACTGGTGGTGCGTAGAACAAACCATCAAGGGTCCGGACGGCTGGACGCCGAATATGATCCTCGACGACGGTGGCGACCTGACAATGATCATGCACGACAAGTACCCGGAGCTGATGAAAGACGTGAAGGGAGTGTCGGAAGAGACCACAACGGGGGTCAAACGTCTTTACGACATGATGAAGGACGGCAAGCTTGCCTGCCCGGCATTCAACGTCAACGATTCGGTAACCAAATCCAAGTTCGACAACCTGTACGGTTGCCGCGAGTCATTGGTCGACGGGATCAAGCGTGCGACGGATGTCATGATCGCCGGCAAGATTGCGATCGTCTGCGGCTATGGCGATGTCGGCAAGGGCAGCGCGCAATCGCTGCGCGGTCTTGGCGCAACGGTTTGGGTCACGGAAATTGACCCGATCAATGCATTGCAGGCGGCGATGGAAGGCTATCGCGTAGTACGCCTTGATGATGTTTGCGAGGAGGCCGACATCATCGTCACGGCGACCGGCAATTATCATGTGGTCACCGGCTCGCAGCTCGAGCGCCTGAAGGACCAGGCGATCGTGTGCAATATCGGCCATTTTGACAACGAGATTGACGTCACGCACCTGAAGAAATTTACCTGGGAAAATATCAAGCCCCAGGTCGATCACGTTATCTTCCCGAACGGCAAGCGCATCATCCTGCTCGCCGAGGGGCGCCTCGTGAACCTCGGATGCGCCACGGGCCATCCAAGTTTCGTCATGTCGAACTCGTTCACGAACCAGGTGCTGGCGCAGATCGAGCTTTGGCAAAATAGTGCCAACTACGAGAATCGGGTTTATGTACTGCCAAAGCATCTCGATGAAAAGGTTGCACGACTGCACCTTGGCCGAATCGGCGCAAAACTGACCGAACTCAGCGACGAGCAAGCCGATTACATCGGCGTGGATAAGAGCGGCCCATATAAGCCAGATCAATACAGGTACTGATATTGCTTCGGGTTCTGCATCTGACAGACCCGCACCTGTTCGCAGATCCGAGCGGCAGCCTGCGAGGCACCGTGACTTATACCTCGCTGTCGGCGGTGCTGGCGCATTACCGTGATGCGGACTGGCGCGCTGACCTGGTCGTGGCCACGGGCGACCTGATCCAGGACGACAGCAGCCGGGCTTACGAACACTTCCAGAGCCTGCTCGGCAGCCTTGGCCTGCCCGTGTATTGCGTGCCGGGCAACCACGACGTGCGTGCACTGATGAGTGCTGCACTTCACGATCCGCCATTTTATTACTGCGACACCGTCGAGCAGGGCAACTGGCTGATTGCCGGCATCGACAGTTGTGTCACGGATCAGGCCGGAGGTTCTGTCACCGACTCCGAGCTGGCGCGGCTTGACGATGCCATCGCCGTTTCCGGCGCGAGCCACGTCATGGTCTGCCTGCACCATCCGCCAGTCGCCGTTGGCAGCAGGTGGCTGGACAGCGTCGGACTGGACAACGGTGATGAAGTGCTGGAACGACTGGCGCGCACCGGCAAGGTGCACCTGATGATCTTTGGACATGTGCATCAGGATCATGACTCGGAGCGTGGCGGTATCCGTATCATCGGCACGCCGTCAACCTGTAGCCAATTTGTCGTGCAGAGTGACGAGTTTGCGATCGACGACCACCCGCCCGCCTACCGTCGCATCGAGCTGCATGCCGACGGCCGGTATGACCATGAGCTGATCTGGGTCGCCGATGCCTAAAACGCTGGCTGCCCTGGCCATCGCGCTGCACTTTTTCGGCGGCGTTGCCCACGCCAACGAACCGGCCATGCTCTGGGTAGCCGCGGGCCGGCAGAACACCGTCTACCTGCTCGGCTCGATTCACCTGCTGCGGCAGGCTGACTACCCGCTTCCCGATGCTATCGATCTTGTTTATGACGAGGTCGATGCGCTCGTCATGGAACTCGACATGGACGATCTCGACTTCGTCGAGGTGATGGCCGCCATGCGCGAGCTCGGGGTCCTGGGCAAGGAAACTCAGCTCAAGGACCTGCTGGGCGACGAACTTCACGCCCAGGCGGAAGCGGCCGCCGAAGCGACAGAAATCCCCCTGGAACTGCTGCAGGATAGCGAGCCCTGGCTGGCTGCAATCACGGTACAGCAACTGCTCGCCATGCGAGTTGGCTATGTCGGCGAGCTTGGCATTGAAAATTACCTCGGCGACAAGGCACGCACCGACGGCAAACCGATATACGGTCTGGAAACGATCAGCGAGCAGCTTGGATTTCTGGATGACCTGCCAATGCACGCTCAGAGCGAGTGGTTCGTGCATTCGCTGGTCGATGGCCTGCGCATCGAAATGCTGGTCGACCAGCTGGTTGTGGCCTGGCGTAGCGGCAACATTGACTACCTCGAACGCGAACTGAGACACGAGGCGAAGATGCGCCCGGAAGTGCACGATGCAATTTTGCTGCAGCGCAATGTCAGCTGGCTCGATAAGATCGTGGCCCTGATGCATGATCACCAGGACTACCTCGTCGTCGTTGGTGCGGCCCACCTGGTCGGGGATGGTAGCCTGATCGAATTATTGGCAGAACGCGATGTCGCCGTGACGCGCGTGGGGATTTCTGAATGAGCCTGTTTTCCGAAGCACAGCAAGTTATCGCCGGTGGCGTGAACTCACCGGTACGCGCATTTAACGGGGTCGGCGGGGAGCCGGTATTTTTCGCCAGCGCCAAAGGTGCATGGATCGAGGCCGAAGGCGGCGAGCGTTATATCGACTATGTCGGATCCTGGGGACCGATGATCCTTGGCCACAGCCACCCGACAGTCATCGATGCGGTGATTGCGACGGCACGACGTGGCTTGAGTTTCGGCGCCCCGTGCACGCTTGAAACACGGCTGGCAGAAAAGATCCGCGAGTTGATGCCGTCAATGCAGCGCCTGCGCATGGTCAGCTCGGGTACCGAGGCGACCATGAGCGCGATTCGCCTGGCGCGCGGGCATACCGGCCGTGACAAGATCATCAAGTTCGAGGGTTGCTACCACGGTCATTCCGATTCCTTGCTCATCAAGGCGGGCTCGGGCGCGCTGACTCTCGGCGTGCCGAGTTCACCGGGCGTCCCTGCAGGGCTTGCCGAGCATACGATCACACTGGCATACAACGATATCGGTGCGGTCGAGGCGGTATTCGCCGAGCTTGGCCAGAGCATCGCCTGCGTCATCGTTGAGCCCATCGCAGGCAATATGAACATGGTGCCGCCGGTTGCAGGATTCCTCGAAACCCTGCGCGCTGAGTGCAGCAAGGCCGGTGCGATTCTGATTCTCGACGAAGTTATGACCGGCTTTCGCGTCGCCAAGGGTGGCGCGCAGGCGCTCTATGGGATCGAACCCGACCTGACAACGCTTGGCAAAATTGTCGGCGGTGGCATGCCCGTGGCTGCTTTCGGCGGGCGCGCCGATATCATGTCGAGCATTGCGCCGGTCGGCCCCGTTTACCAGGCGGGTACCCTGTCCGGCAATCCGGTCGCGATGGCCGCCGGGCTGGCCACGCTGGAATTGATCGACGAACCCGGGTTCTATGCGGCCTTGGGTGAACGCACGCTTGAACTATGCACCGGACTCAAGGCAGCTGCCGAATCTGCGGCCGTCG
>CAZHLE010000131.1:0-6673 GCA_964533065.1 uncultured Woeseiaceae bacterium
CAAGGACAATGTGGAGATGGACAATGCCCTGGCCTTCGGCGATTACACCGAAGCGGCATTGATGGCCGAGCGCAAGTTGGGCTTGAAGCCGGGCAACGGTCCTGAAGATCGCCAGCCGGTCGAATACAAGCCAAAACACGTTCTGTCCCATCTTGAAGCCGCTGAAGCATGGCGAATGGCCGGCGACTTCGATCGCTCAATCGAACATTACGATGCCGCTGAATCTGCGCTCGGCGATGCCAGTGAAAACGTGACCGGTTCGTTCATGGGGAAAGTGGGAGCCTCATTGATAAACGAAACCCTGACGACCTACATTCCATCCCCGGCTGAATCGATTCTGATCAATTATTACAAAGCACTGACGTTCTGGTCTAGACACCAGAGTGATCTGGCTCGAGTAGAGTTGAATCGTGCGGATGACCGCACTCGGATGGCTGTCGAGAGATATACTAAAGAAATAGAAAAGGCTCTGAAAGAGGCTGAGGAAAAAAAATCCGACCAAGCCTACAACAATCCTGAAGTGTCCGAAAAAATAGATGCTCATTTCCCAGAAATTGCACAATGGCAGCCTTATGCCGAATTCATAGTGCCACCTGCCACCTATCTGCAAGCGTTGTATTTAGGAGCTTCGGATGTTCCTGCGGATAAGGAAAAATCCCATGAACTTTATGAGCGGCTCATCGGTATCGTCGGCGAACATGAAACGCTTCAATTCGACTTTTCCGATTTGCAGAAAGGTAGCCTTTGCCCAACTAATGATTGCATTTGGATTCTGGTAGAACGAAGCCAGGGTCCCGAGTTGCAGGAACGAAAATTTTCCTACCCAATCTATAACGGTCAGGGCATCATAAACGTCGGCATGGCGCTACCGGCATTGGCGCCACGCTTCGACCCAGTGATGAAAAATTGCCGCATAGAACACGGCGATTCGATTTTTGATTGCGAACAGTTTGCCTCGATGGAACGAGTGATTCAAACCGAGTTTAAAAAACGCTTCCCAGGAATAGCAACACGCGCAGTGGTTTCGACAGTAGCCAAGGCGTTGGCGCAGGATATGATTACCCGACGTGCAGGATTTCTTGGGAGCATCGGCTCGGCGGTGCTCTTCGATCAGATAACCACTGCCGACATACGTATGTGGAGATCGATGCCGGGAGACTTCACCCTGAACAGAATTCGCAAGAACGGCGGTTCTGAGGTTGCCGTTTCCATCGGTGGGAAGGATGTATCGGTCCCGCTATCCGAGCATGCCGGGAGTATGTTAATTCACATCAAGGCAATGTTTCCCCACCTGGAGCCAAGTGTCACACTGGTTCCTCTTTAAGATCGAGCACTTGCCATGAATTCGCATCCAGGAAAGGTATTTTTGTGGGCGGTCGTCATGCTGCTCAGTGCTTGCGCAACTCCAGGAGCTAGCAGCAATCGCTTTCCGAATGTCACTGTTTACGGTCAAAATGTGCAGATAACGGATGTCAGCAACCACTTTCTGCAAGCGGGTGACCTGCAAGTCGTCGTATTTGGCCGGTCCTCGGCCAACTATGATCGTTCGGTTCGCTATCGCGCCCTTTGGGCCGATGGCGAGGGACGTCCTATCGACACCACGGTTTCGGCGTGGCGAGAGACAAGTCTGCCCGGACTCCGACCTTTTACCATGGAGTTTGTGGCCCCAGGGGAACGTGCCAAGGCGTACCGTATCGAAATTGAAGTGCTTGGGAGATACTGACAATGAAGATCATTGCGGCAATTGCAATCCTGATCATGCTTTCAATGTCTGCAACGGCATATGGACAAGCGAAAAGAGTCGATCCAAAAAATAATCGCGCTCCAACCACGGTCGGACTCGACTATCGCGATTTCGAAGAGGCCGCTTCCGACGCAGTACAGTCGATGATTTCCAGTGGCGCAGTTGATAATCCGGCCGGCGGTCGCTATGTTTTAATGATATCGCGGATCATCAATGACACGATGCAGCGCATCGATACCGATCAACTCATCAAGAAGATACGTATCGAACTGCTCAATAGCCGCAAGGTTGTGGTCACTACTGCCGTCTCCGGCTCGGGTGCTGAAGACTCGGCAAGTTTTGATGTTCGTCAGGATTTGCGCGGCAATGCGGAGTTTGATCAATCTCGCGTTCAACGTACCGGCACCATGGTGGCACCGGATATTTCGCTGTCCGGAAAGATACTCCAGCGAAATCTCTCCATTGACCGCAGAAATCAACAGATCGAATATTACTTCCAATTGACCTTGACCGATTTGGAGACTGGTCTGGCGATCTGGGAAGACGAGTATCCAATCATCAAGCAGACCACCAGCCGACGTGCGGGGTGGTAACATGAACTGGTCAAGTGCTGCCCGCAAATTTCTTATTTTTCCTGTTCTTTTCTTCTTTGTCCTTACGCTTATTACATTCGCGGCCATGGGCAAAGAAATAGAGACCACAGCTAGCGGGCTCGGTAGCGACGAGAATGCAGCGCTGGCCGATGCATTGGCGCGGGCTGTGGCTCAGGTCAACGGCGTCCGCAGTTCCATGAACGTGTCTACTGGCAAGCTCGAAGTGACGGGCAGTGCCTCGCTAACCAACAAGGACGGTACGAGCACTGCCAGTAGCAAAACGCAGGTGGGAACCACCGCCGATGCCCGCATGCAGGCACAAGGGAATATTTCCCGTTATGAGGTGACCAATACTGAAAACCTTGATGATGGAAGGGTCCGGGTTACGGTGAGGGCATATATTACCCGTTATGAGGCGCCTGTCTACAAACCGTCTGGTAGCAGCACGACCAAGAAACGTGTTGCCGTACTTCCCGTTGATGCCGACGATTATCGGTACGATTTCTTTGACATGATCGACGCCGATCGCCTCAGCGAAGAATTAGCGACTCAAATCGAAGCTTCAATCATGGAAACTGGACGGGTTTCCCTGCTTGATCGTCGCTCGCTGTCGGCCTCGCTCTTGGAACTGGGTCTGGTCGGTTCCAGCTTTACAAATGCCAACGAAAAGGCCAAGCTGCGGCAAATTCGTGGCGCTGACCTGATCGTAATGGCGGTCGTTTTAAAAGCCCATCATCAAATGCATGCTTACCGAGTGAAGAGCACGGGGCAAACCAAGACCAGCATTGAAACCAACTTCAATGTTGAAGTTCGAGCGGTCGTTCCTGCTACGGGTGAGTTGCTCGTGACCAAAAGGCTTTCGGTGAATGATGCGTACAGCCGCGATGATGCGCTACGTCAAATGTCGGAAATAGTGGCATACGAGGTTGTGCGTGCACTTACTGGCAGCGCGCCTCCAATTCGCCGTCGCGATCCTGTGCCAGCGGTAGATCATCCAGCAGCCTCGGATACACCGCGTCGTTCCGGCATCCGTTTGCCCAACGATCCTTGAATCATGATTCGCCGACGCGAGGCCTATAAGTTCCAGCAGTCTGATCACGCTGTATCGCACAGCGGTGAATGTCGAGTCAGATCGGTTGGCAATCCGACGTTCTGAGCCTTACTATCGCCGCATGACCCTGCTCATCGTCGCTCCGAATCGCGATACCGGCGCTGTCGAAGAACATCTGCACCGACTCGCACCGAAGCTGGAGGTGCGGGTCTGGCCGGAACTGGGCGATCCCGAGGAGATCGATTTCGCGGTACTGTGGCGACATCCACCCGGACTGTTCGCCCGTCTGCCGAACCTGCGCGCGGTCACTTCCTACGGGGCCGGGGTCGAGGCCATCCTCGACGATCCGAGCCTTCCCGAGGGACTGCCGGTCGGGCGCATCGCCGGCCCACGGCTGGCTGCCGACATGGCCGAGTTTCTGGCCGGTGTCGTGATTGCTCGGCATCGCGGCCTGTTCGAATTCCGCGACGATCAACGCAATGAGCAGTGGCGCCCGTGGGCACCCGAAGCCTTGCCGACGATCGGTGTGCTTGGCCTCGGCGTCATGGCAAAGGCCAGCATTCGTGTCTTCCGTGCTCTCGGTTACCCAGTCCATGGCTGGAGTCGCAGTCCTCGTCGCCTGCACAGCGTCGCCTGCCACCACGGCCAGGCCGAGTTGCCCGCCATCGCCGCCGTCGCCGACTACCTGATCTGTTTGCTGCCGCTCACCGCCAGCACTCGGGGCATCCTGAACGCTGGCCTGTTCGCGACCATGAAACCCGGCGCTTGCCTGATCAATGTCGGCCGAGGCGACCACCTGGTCGAACCCGACCTGATCCCGGCATTGGACGCCGGTCGGCTTGGCTGCGCCGTCCTCGACGTGTTTGCCCAGGAGCCACTACCGAGCGGACATCCCTTCTGGCAACACTCGAAGATATTCATGACCCCGCACTGCGCGAGTTTCACCCTTCCGCGCGAAGCCGCCGAACTGATGCTCGAAAGTTACCGTCGCATCCAACGCGGACAGCCGCCGCTGGCTGCCGTGGATCGCCAACGGGGGTATTGATGGTAGCGCTGGGAAACTGGAAATCGGGAGTGAACGGCTTGTGCGTGGACGGCGATTCAGCCAAGCGGGGGTCAGGCGAGCTTCGGTTTGGTTTGCGGGCGGTGACTCGACGCCTCGTTTGACGATCGTTTGGCAATGATCTCACGGGCGATGCGCAGGGTGCGTTCGTTGTCGACGTCGATGGGCGACTCGGCGAAGGGCATGTCGACGAATCCAACCCGGATGCCGAAGCCCCGGGAAAGTCGGATCGCACAGTCGCTCAGACGCAGCAGACCCAGCCGATAGAAGAGGACGTTGATCACGCCGAAGGCACGCAGCATGCGAATGGCTTTTTTTCCGAATTGGCCGCCGCCTTCGAAGATACGAGCTGCTTTCGCGGCGCGTGGCGAAGTCAAGGCATAAAGGTTGCAGTTCGAATAGTGATCGTCCTTGAATCGGTAGAACCGGCGTTGCCCATCGGGATATTTCGCGCGCATGGTGTCGGCACGGGTCATGGCGATGGCGGCATCCACGCCGGCACGTTCGACCGCGTCGAGGAAATGGTCCAAAGCTTCCCGAGTCAGCAAGGGGTTGTCAGCGGTGGTCACGATGGCCGGGCAGCGAGGGGCATTCGGGCCGCCGAGGCCGGCAAGCACGCTGGCGTAGAGGTTGGTGGCGCTGATTTCGATGGTCATGCGGCCATCGCGCACCGCAGCGTCGAATTCGCTCATTCCTTCGAGGAGGGCAGCGTCCTCAATGGAGACTCGTACTTGAGCGATGCGTGGCGTGGACAGCAGGGCGTCGAGTACCCATGCGATCATCGGACGGCCATGCAGGTCGATCAGGCATTTGTGCCGACCGCCCGAGACCTCGGCCAAGGGGTCTGCCGCGCCTTGTCGCTGCGCGGCAAGGACGACGGCGGTGTAAGTGATTGGTTCGTCCATGGTCAGGCCGCCAGGGCGGTGGATCGAGCGATCACGTTCTGGCGCATCAGGCTATGGCAGATGATGGTTTCGAGCAATTCTTCATGGGAGACGCCGATATGCCGAGCCGCCGTGGGGATCGCTTTACGCGACCAGAGGTTGCAGTTGAGATTGGCTTCGATGAACCAGATGCGGCCGGTGCCGTACTCGATGCGGAATTCGATTCTGCCGTGGTCGAACGGCCACAATTCCAAAACCAGCGGCTCGCCCATCATGCGCAGCGACTGCTGGAAGTCGGGGTCATCGTGGATGGCATATTCGAACGCCGTCGGTATCAGGCCGCGCTTTTCCTCGTAGCTGCGCATGGCGCCCGAGTCGCTGCGGAATTCCACGGCCGGTAGAAACCAGGGCGCCCCTGCGCCGACGACCGGGAGGTTGATCTCCGCGCCGTCTATCCATCGCTCGACGATGACGTCGTGACCTTGACGATGCAGATTGTCGATGTGTTCGCGCGCCTGCTGCCAAGTTTGCGTTCGCAGCACCCCCCAGGATGCCGAACTGGCGTTGGGTTTGACAATCAGCGGCGCATCGTTGAAGTCCGGTGCGACATCGTTGGCGAGTCCGCCCATCGGGTAGTAGCGCCAGGGCGGCGTCTGTACGCCGAGCGATTGCGCCAGGCGCTTGAGGAAGTGTTTATCGTCGCTCAGACCACGGATCATCGGTGCGCCGCCAAGATACGGCAGGCCGTGCATCTCGGCCAACAGCGGCGCCATCATCTCGCTGTTGCGGAACCCCGCGCGATTGAACAGCGTGACCAGGAAGTCCACGTTCGGACGTTCGTACAGCACCGAGAACGAGTCGGCGGCGACCGTCTGCAGGCCGATGGCCCGCAGGGTCGTGAGTATCTCGTGGTGGTAGATGGCGTGGTTGCCGTCCTGGGGATGAGGAGAACCGTCGCCGAGTGCGTGCTTGGCGAGAAACATGAATCTCAGCCGGGCCTTGTCGGCATGCGGTAGGGTGAGGCAACGCGGATGCGGCATGGAAACCTCCGGCAATCGAACAAAGCTAGCCGGACGACATTTCCATCGTCTTACCTGAAGATGACGGATTTATTGAGGCCAATGCCGCGATGAGGGGAGGAAGTATTGGCTGGCGCTGGCGCCGGTCAGCCGGTCGCGAGTGTCGTAGCTCAGGCTGCGGGTTTGCAGGCCTGCCTGGCCGAGGTCGGTGATGGCGGTGACGTTGCCGTTGCGGTCGTAGCCGTAGTTGAATTCATGGATCACGCCGCCGGGGTGGCTCACGCTCAGCAGGCGGTCGCGGCGGTCGTGGCTGCGGGTG
>CAZHLE010000132.1:0-6587 GCA_964533065.1 uncultured Woeseiaceae bacterium
CGCTCATCTCGCCGCCGTACACGGCGTCCACTGCACGCATCGTCTCTTTAATAAAAGAATGACCCGACTTGCTTTGCACAGCCTCGCCGCCCGCGGCCGCGACGATGTCGAGCGTGTTCCAGGTGAGGCGCGGGTCGTGAATGATCTTCGCGCCCGGGTTTCGCTTCAGAATGCTTTCCGCGAGCAGGCCGACGATGTAGTAACCCTCGATGAAACCGCCCTGGTCATCGAACAAAAAACAGCGATCGAAATCGCCGTCCCAGGCGATGCCCATGTCGGCCCCATGCTCGATGACAGCCTCTCGCGTCACGACCTGGTTCTCGAGCAACATCGGGTTGGGGATGCCGTTCGGAAACGTCCCATCCGGCTCATAGTTCACATCAATGAATTCGAACGGCAGGTGCTCACGCAAGCCGTCCATCGCAATACCGGCACCCCCGTTGCCCGGATTCACGACGAGCTTCAGGGGCTTCAGCGCCTTGCGATCGACGTAGCTGAGCAGGTGCTCGATGTACGGATCAAAAGTATTGACCGGGGCATGCAGCCCTCTTTTTTTGGCCATCTCCCGCTTGTCGCTTTCGGCCAGTGCGCGGATATCCTGCAGGCCGCTGTCCGCGCTGACGGGTCGCGCTTGCTCGCGAACGATCTTGAGACCATTGTAATCGGCCGGGTTATGGCTGGCCGTGACCATGATGCCGCCGTCCGCCTCGAGATAGTCGGTCGCGAAGTACACCATCTCGGTGCCGCCGAGCTGGATGTCCATGACCTCGGCACCGG
Organism: uncultured Woeseiaceae bacterium; assembly: GCA_964533065.1. GTDB lineage: Bacteria > Pseudomonadota > Gammaproteobacteria > Steroidobacterales > Woeseiaceae > UBA1847. The sequence goes on from CAZHLE010000132.1 coordinate 778, forward strand.
TATCGCGTATGCCCCTCGCCACGGCCTCGGACAGATCCTTGCTGGAAAGGCGAATGTCCCTGCCCAAGACCATTTTTTTTGCGCCCAGGAACTGCGCCGTCGCGTTGCCGATGCGATAAGCAACGTCGGCATTGAGCTGGTCGGGAATACGACCACGGATGTCATAGGCTTTGAAACAGTCAATCTTGATTGGCATTAGTTTGTCGCTTCCTAAGTCCGGCCACGGCCAATGGCGTAATAGGCGAGCCCGAACCGTTCCATGGTACCCGGTTCGTAGAGATTTCGGCCGTCGAAGACCACGGCATCGGCCAACGCCGCTTTCATATCGGTAAAGTCCGGGCTGCGGAATTCCTGCCACTCGGTCATGATCGCCAATGCATCCGCCCCTTTAATCGCTTCTGCCGCCGAGTCGCAAAGGGTGAGACTCTTATTATCGGGATAAAGCCGGGCGGTCTCCCGCATCGATTCTGGGTCATAGGCGCGCACGGTCGCACCGGCATTCCACAGCGCCTCCATCAGCACCCGGCTGGGCGCCTCGCGCATGTCGTCGGTACGCGGCTTGAACGACAGGCCCCAGAGTGCAATTGTCTTGCCCTTGAGCTTGCCGCCATAGTGAGCGCTGATCTTTTCGAACACGCGCTGTTTTTGCCGTTCATTGACGGCTTCCACCGACTTCAGCAATTGCGCGTCGTAACCCTGGTCCTTTGCCGAACGCGCCAGTGCGCGCACGTCTTTCGGGAAGCACGAGCCGCCAAAGCCCGCTCCCGGATAAATGAAGTGATAACCGATACGCGGGTCCGAGCCGATACCGATTCGAACCTGTTCGATATCCGCGCCAAAGTGCTCGGCGATATTGGCCAGTTCGTTCATGAAACTGATCTTGGTCGCCAGCATTGCATTGGCCGCGTACTTGGTCAGCTCGGCCGAGCGAATGTCCATGGTGATGACGCGGTCGTGATTGCGGTTGAACGGCTCGTAGAGGGTCTTCAGCAACTCGGTGGTGCGCGGATTGTCGGTGCCGACAATAATCCGATCCGGCTTCATGAAGTCGTTGATCGCGGCACCCTCTTTCAGGAACTCGGGGTTCGATACCACATCGAACTCGACCAGCTTTTTGCGCGCCGCGAGTGCCTTGTCGATTTCGGCCTTGACCTTATCCGCGGTCCCGACCGGCACGGTCGACTTGTCGACCACGATGCGGTACTCGTCCATGTGGTCACCGATGGCGCGAGCCACGGCGAGTACATATTGCATGTCAGCGGAGCCGTCTTCATCGGGCGGTGTGCCCACGGCGACAAACTGGAACAAGCCATGCGCGACCGCCGCCGCGACATCGGTCGTAAATGTCAGTCGGCCAGCCTCAAAGTTGCGCTCGATCAACGCTTCGAGGCCGGGCTCATAGATCGGAATGTCACCCTCGTTGAGGCGGGCGATCTTGTCCGCATCGATGTCGTAGCAGACGACCTGGTTGCCCATCTCGGCCATGCAGGCACCGGTTACGAGGCCCACGTAGCCGGAGCCGAAGATTGTCAATCGCATCAATCTATTCCATTTTATCCATTTGATCGCGGCGGGAACGCGAAATTATACAGGTGAATGCTGCAACCTCGTAATCGGAGATTGCACTAACCGGGCAAATCCTGTCCTGCCGTTTGAAGCCGCCGCCAGGCAAATAGTCGTCTGTATTTGGCGAACTGCCGAATAACCCACCATTGCGTCAATCCGAGCAGCGACCATAACGCAAACATGTTGGCGTCCGGCACACCCGCATAGTGGCCTGCCAGCCCGACAATCGCGTAAATTAGCTGCAGCCCCGCAATGGTACCCAGTACCTGGCGCATGCTCATCGAGCCGCGCCTCAAAGTGTGATGAAAATGATCGCGGGCCGGCTGAACTGGCGACTTGCCCTGCGCAATGCGGCGCACAAAACAGGTCAATGCGTCATAAATAGGAATTGCCGCAAACCACAGGCAATGCACAGGAGAAATGATCCGCTCCGGGCCCTGGCTGACCGTCAGGGTTATCCAGACAATGGTAAACCCGAGTAAGGTGCTGCCCGCATCGCCCATGAAGGAGTGTACTGACCGGTTCCAGTTCAAGGGCAAATTGAACAACAAATAGCCTAGAACAGCAGCGCTGGCGACCAGCGCGAACGACGACGCCGGTGAGCCAACGGATCCGACCAAAGCAACCGCCAGAAAGGCAATAAGTGCGAGCGTTCCGGCAAGACCGTCAACACCGTCGATCAGGTTGTATGCGTTGATCATCGTCAGTGTAACAAGACATGTAAATATCAGCGTGAATGAGCCCATCGATATCACGCCTGTACCAAATGGATCGCCGATAGCTGCCAGCTGCAGCCCGGCCCCGAAAACCATGATCACTGTCGCCACAATCTGCGCAACGAAACGAATTGACGCCGGAACGGAGTATTTGTCGTCGACCACGCCAACTGCGACCAGCAGCGACGAGGCGGCGAATACGCTCGGAAATAAAGCTGAATTATCTTTTAGGATTACGGCCCCGGCCAGTAGCCCGGCAAACATTGCAATACCACCGGTTATGGGAATATCGCCTTCATGAATTTTCCGGCCGCCTGGCCTGTCAAGGAGACGAACAGCCTTGGCAATTGGCCGCAGCAAAACCATGAATACAATGGTGACCGCGAGGGCGATCGTCATCGCAGGGACAATAATCAATTCGCTCATCTGGATCAAATCGGGCTGTTAACTAGGTGGTCAACGAATTTTCGGCAGGGTCGTTGACACACAATCTAACACGCTTTTCAATTTTTCGGCCAGCCAGTTCGGCTGCGCTCATTTCCAGGGGCAGTATAGATCACTGCCAGAATCGAGGCAGGCCCGCGCGATCAATGACCAGAAATTTGTCGCAGCACATTGAGCATTTCACCCGCCAGGCGGTCACGAGAGTGCGACTTCGCAGCACTGGCCGCATTGCGTCGATAATCAGCCAATTTTTCGGGCGACTGCCACCAGGAAATCACGGCGTCCGCCAGCGCCACCGGATTTTCGGGCGCCACCCACTCTCCGGCCTGCGCGTCGCGCACGATTTGGGCCGCCTCGCCATCAGGCTGGACTATCATCACAGGCAACCCCATGCCGAATGCCTCAAATATCTTCGACGGTATCACCGTCGCAAAAACCGGATCATTTTTGAGATGCACTAGCGCGATATCGCACACGCTCCAGAGTTCCGGCATCTCGTCTTTCGGCATCGCATCCTGAAAAATAACGTTCCGAAGTCCAAGTTCGGCGGCCTTCCGCACGAGCTCGGTTTTTTGAGCACCGTGGCCGACCAACAAGAAGCGAATGTCCGGCCGATCGCGCAATTTTTGTGCTGCTTGCAAGACGTTGTCCAGGGCATGGGCAAGGCCGTGTGTTCCGAGATAGGCAACGACAAACTTATCGTTTACGCCTAACCGTTGTGCCATCGCCTCTGAGCGTGCCCGTGGCTGGTACCTGGACAGGTCAACACCGTTGCGGACGACTTGTATTTTCGAGCCGTCTATGCCGCGGTTCGTCAGATCAGTTTTGAATGCATTTGTCACGGCAATGATTAACGCAGCGCGCCGATACAGAAATAACTCAACTTTTTCAAGGAAGCGTATCGTCGTCCCCCGTCGCATGGCTCCAACGGTGACAATGGATGCAGGCCAGAGGTCGCGCAGCTCGAACACGAATGGCCGCCGCTTCGCAATGCTCAGCAACCAGGCTGCAACCGCCGCAAAAAACTGCGGCGAGGTGCCGACAACAACATCCGGACGTGCCTCGAACAAACCGAAAAAAAAAGCCGACACCATAAAAGACACATAGTCGAGTATTCGTCGCACAAACCCTTCGTTGCCCGTGATATAGGTCTTTACCCGTACAACGCGAATACCGTCGACGATTTCAACGCTTCGCCACCGGTTTCGGTACCCATCGTGGACCTTTCCTTGCGGAAAATTCGGCGCACAGGTAATCACAGTCACTTGCACTCCATCAGCGACCCAGCGCTTCGCATGCTCATAGGTCCGGGACGCGGGGGCGTTGACTTCGGGCGGGAAATTATCCGTTATAAAGAGGATTTTCATACGAAATAGAGGACGTGAGTGTGGTTTCAAAGTTTACCGCGATTTCCGTTGCCGCTCGGCGGAGGTTGAAGCCATCGCAGTATTCGTAGGTGAGCAGCTTTATCCCACTGGCGCCCTCAATCGACAATCTAAGATCTGCGACCGAAATATTACTGCCCTCGACGAGAGGCTCAATGCCGGGATAGCAGTGGTAATGTGCGACGCCAGAGACCGGTTTTTCGGCCAGTAAGTCGTCACGAATCAACAGTCGCGCGCTGGAAAAATCGAATCGCCGACGGTGCGTGATTCCCTCGCTTAGATAACCGTCATGTGATGCGGCCAGGCGATTGTCAGCAATTTCCACGTCGGCGATCCGGGCTCGCCTGCCTACACGAAACGCGCCCCAGATCTCGCTTTGCTCAAGGTCCGCGATGGACACGGTGTTGTGTGCCGCCGTCCCACGCTCGGCATGCCGGAGTGCGTTGTTGTTGTAAGTTGAAATTCCGGTATTCACAAAAATCCGGCGTAACCCGACCGACAGTTCAAAACTCAAGGCATCGCAGTGTGCATGCCCTGGCTGGAAATCGGGCCCAATCGGGCCGGCATCAACGATCACGCAGAGATCCTTGTCGGCGTAGCGAAAATAGCCACTGTCCGGCAGGCCGGTCAGGCCGCTTTCTCGACTTATCCTGAGGTCGAAACCCAGCCTGCCTGCGTAGCTCTTGAGTTCCTCATAGTTGACGGCATTGCCTGCAACCGAGTCATTGAAGTATGCCGGCTGGCCATCCGGGTGTGTCATGGCGCCCAGCCAGCAAAGCATTGGCAACACGAGACCTTCAGCGCCGTCTGGCAGTTGGACGCCCATACACCGGCCCAGGTCAATGATGTCGAGCAGATCCTCGAGTATGACCGCCTGGTACATCGGGCTTCGCTCAATGTGGCCCCCGTCCGGCAGAACTTGCTCAGCTAACTGCGCCGACAGGAGTTTCGTCCCCTTGCGCAGCCACCGATTTGCAGCAGGACCTGAAAAAAAGCACCCGGCGAAGTACAAGGCCTTCGCATTCGCCAGCAGGTGATTGGCCTGCAGATGATGCTCGACACTCTGACTCATGACGCCTGCCTGTTGCCAGAGACTAAGCAATTGCGCGTCCGATAACTCGTTACCCGATAGCGCCCACTTGATGAGATTTACGATTCGAAGCGAAAGCGGATACGGTTCCCAGCCATTTCCGGCGAGCGGCGGATTCTGATCGACCCATTGGTCGATCAATGCCGAATGCAATTCAACTCGGTTTGCAGCATCAATTGCGCTCAGATCGTCCAGGTAGTGAAGATGGTAGAGCAACAGCTTGTCTCGCGTTGGGTCGTTCCAGTCCAGCGCTGTATCAACGCGAATATCCTGGTTGAGAATTCGAAACTTGCGTGGGCCTTGCATCGTCTGGCGCTTGGCAGCCGGGAGCGCCCATTGACTGACACGATCACGTCTCGCGCCCACGGCCGAGCGAGGAACGAAGCGCGGTTTCACGAAGACAAACAGCCGATAGGCTATTTGCCGGAATTTCAGATACCGGACCGTGCGAAGTAACCTAAGCAGCTTCATCGCGGCTAGCCAGACTTGGACAACACACCGACAATTAAAATGCGAAAACCGGAAAAGCTACTAAATCGATTTACCAGCCTTTCGTATGCAATTCCCAGGAGATACAGCAGGCAAAACATGCGTGTATACTCCGGACGC
>CAZHLE010000133.1:0-4070 GCA_964533065.1 uncultured Woeseiaceae bacterium
TGAGGTGCTGGCACGTGCACGGGGGATCGCTGAAACAGAACACAGCGCTTCGATTACTACCTGCCAGCGCAACGGCCCAGAGAACGCCAGGCGCGCAACGTTACGGCGGCTTGACGACGTGTTGCGTAGTTCGGTTGGCCTGGACGATCAAACCATAGCCTGCAAATCAGGCTGCTCACACTGCTGCTATATCCGCGTTGTAGCCTCGCCCATCGAGATCTTCGGCCTGATCGATTACTTGCGATCAAGTTTAGATAAAGCCGCTTTTGAAGCATTTGAACAACGGGTGAGTGAGGCCGCGGATCTGATCCGTCCGCTCTCGCGTCAGGTTCATATGGCAACGAATGTTGCGTGCCCTGCTTTGCAGGATGGTCGGTGCATTGCCTACGCGGCCCGTCCACTACGTTGCCGAGTACATCATTCCAGGGACGTAGCAATCTGTATCGATGAGTATGAGAACCCTACAATTACCGAAGGGCCACCAAGCCAACTGCCGGTTCGCAGGTTCTTTGGCGAGGCACATGTGCAGGGTTTTGAAGTGGCGTTAACTCACACTAACTACGATGCTGGATCCTACGAGTTTATTGCGGGGATGCACGAGGCGTTGACCGATGCCGAAAGCAGAACTCGCTTCAATCGAAAAGAACGCGCTTTCAATCAAGCACCTTGTGACAGTAAGTCACCACTGGCTGAGTAGTACCGATAGTAGGGAGAGGACATGCAAAACACTGTGAGTGCCTTGGTCGCAGAGAAGGATGCCTTTGACGAAATGGGCCGGAAATTCGCTCCCCGTTCATGGAAGGATAAGATCCAGGCCTTGGTTGCAGGTCTGGTCGCACCTGATCATGGTTGGTCGGCAGTCTGCCCTGCCCAGTTTGTTAAGGCGGTGCTGCCTTTCTCCACGACCTATTACCACTATGACGAAATGCAGTCGGTGTCCGTCGACCCGCGTTTGGTAGTCTCTGGAACCTATAACGACTATTCGTCGACCAGGTACTTCACCCCGACCCCACCAGAGCAGACCATGGCCTGGTCAGATGGCTTGGCCACTGAAGAAAACAAATACAGCACCCAGTCACCCAGAGTTTGCCAGATCGGAACGCTGCCCCTATTCGTCGCCCTGGAAGGGAAGAATCGCGTCGAGCTGTTCAAGCAGCATAATCGGCCCATGCAGGTGCTGGTGACGCCAACCCCGTATCCGGCCGCGAGTGAGTTGAGGCTGTTTCGGTCGTTCCCATTTGGCATTTACAGCCTGGCCCACCGAGGGCAGCGGGAAGTGCTCCCGTTCCCGAGAAGCGTGGTTCCCATGCTGCAGAAATACGGGGTAGGGGAGGCATCTCGCCGATTCTCGCTACAAGACCTAGCGAAGCTGATCCGTGTGAAACGTTCGATTTGCCGTTACCAGATGATGCAGTGATTCTGGGCGATAAGGTGACGCATGTTTAACTACCCTGTGACCCTGCACCACGAGGCTGGCAGTGTATGGATCAGCTGCGACGATGTACCCGAGCTTAACAGCGCCGGGGACAACGATGCCGAAGCGCTGCTTGATGCTGTCGATGGCTTGGAGTCCGCACTGTCCCTGTACCTCGACCAGCGCCGTCCGATTCCCCTGGCGTCTCCGGCGCAGCCGGGACAGCCTGTCGTGCGTTTGCCGGCCCTGACTGCGGCGAAGGTCGCGCTGTGGAACGCCATGTGTGCTCAGGGCGTTGGCAAGGCAGAGATGGCCCGTCGACTTGGCGTGAGCCGACCTCAGGTCGACCGCCTGGTGGATCTGCTGCACCGCTCGAAGATCGAGCAGGTGGAACACGCCCTGGCGATCCTGGGGCAGCGTTTAGAGATCACCGCGATTGCGGATAAGTGCTGATAAAGCTAATCCTGGACGAGGTGGCGGTGGCCACCTACAGGCCGGAGCTGTTTGGCCTAGCTGGCTGGCTTTGGCAGGGGTGAAGGGCTGTCTGTTGTGAGGCTTTTAGCCCAGGTATCGACCAGCTGGTGATCGACCACCCTCCCGGTATCCACGTCGGCCAGTGCCTCGCGTGTCAGCTCGACAAGCCGTTCTTCTTCATCGTCGTTCAACCTGGTCACTCCGATTCCGCCTCGTCATGGGGGCTGGGCACGAGCCGGATGCTCCGCCGGCGCTCCTCAATTTCTGCCTCCTTGGCCATCCGCCTCAGAATAGCGGCATGCTCTCGGGCTTTCCCCGCTTCAAGCACATCGCCGGCTTCCTCAAGCTTCTTCAGATGCAACTCCACAGCTTCCACCCCAGCGCGAAGTGAGCTGGCCAAGGTTGCTCTCCGACGAGTTGGTTTTTCCTGATCCATGCCCCTGATCCTTTCGTCATTTGTGGTTGTCCAGGATGGTCAACCTGCTTGTTGCCGGAGCGTGATTGGAGCATCTCCAGATTAGGCTAGGAAGTGGCAATTTGGCGTAGCCGAGTCCTTCCCTTTCCTGGATGACTTTTGTCGCTTCTCGATCCCTGATTCGTTCACCAATAGATCACCCAGGTAATTCACCAAGGATTCTCTATCAGCGGTTCAGATAGCCCCTAAGAAGCGTTGGCGCGAGATCCATACGATTGCCTTTGAGGATCTCGGAAATCTGTTCCAACGAGTAATTATCGGCCTTCAGCTGAGCGATCACATCCGCGATCACCTGACGGTCACCCGTCGTTTTATCTACGCTCTCGGGGGCGTTTATCGAAGGCATCTCTTTTAGCTTCGCCCGCAGTTCTTCGACCTGTCCCCGAGTGATTCCTTTTTTTGTCATCGCTGCTTTCCTCGATGCATTCCACGCTTTCGCTTTTTGCTTTCCTGGCGTTGTCCGTGGCTTGGCGAAATTCGATATTAAAGCGTATGCTTACAGTGTAACAGGATGGCCCTTGTCTGACACATGAAAGCCTTCGGTTTCATGGTCAGCCAAGGGACGTCACCACGTTCGGCGCTTCGCTTCTCACATGGTGACTCATCCTGCCAAGGGAAACCCTTGGAACCCGTTGATCGGCGCAGAGCGCCTAGTTGGAGTTGGTGAATGCCGTTCGAAGTGAAGGGTGCGGAACCGCTTAGCGAGAAGATCGCTGTGCGGTTGACGAAGGACGAAAAGGAGCGGCTGCGCGAGGATGCCGAGCTGGCCGGTCTGAGTGTGTCTGAGCTGGTTCGCCGGCGCTACTTCGGGCGCCCCATCGTGGCTAACACCGACATGGTGATGGTGCGCGAGCTTCGCCGCATTGGTGGCCTACTCAAGCATGTCCATGTCAGCTCGAAGGGTGCATACAGTCGCGATACCGCACAGGCGCTGCATGAGCTGACCAGGCAGCTCGAAAGGCTCGAACAGTGATCTTCAAAAAGGTTAAAGCCGACCGGGTGAAGTCGAAGGCGAAGCACGTTCGCGACTTGACCGACTACATCCGAGATCCGGCTAAAACCAACCCCGGCGAAGAGGTTGCATATGCCGGCGCACGCGGCTTTTTCAGCAGCCGGCATGCGACCCAGCAGAACGAAATGATCGCCCTGGCCATGGACGCACCCAGGAGCAAAAACCCGATCAATCACTACATATTGAGCTGGCGAGAAGGCGAGTATCCGACACCGGAACAGGTCGAGCAGGCCGTGGATGTTTTCCTGGCCGAGCTGGAGTTGTCCGAGCACCAGGCCATCTATGCCTTGCACCAGGACACCGATAATCAGCATCTGCATATCGCGGTCAATCGCGTGCATCCGGACACCCTGCGCGTGATCAAACCGAACAAGGGCTTCGACATTGAGGCGGGCCACCGCGCGATCGCTAAGATCGAATCGCTGCAGGGGTGGCAGTGCGAGCAGAACGCGCGTTACCAGGTAGAGGATGGCGAAGCTTCCCGACGTGCTGCCCCGGGTCGCGAGAAACAACCCTCACAGCCCCGCCGTGATATGGAGGTTCGAACCGGTGAGAAGAGCGCCGAGCGAGTCGGCATCGAGCAGGCCGGGCCAATCATCCGAGCGGCTACCAGCTGGGCAGATCTACACGCCCAGCTGGGGGCGCAGGGCATGCGCTATGAGCGTAAAGGCAGCGGAGCTGTCCTCTTGGTAGGC
>CAZHLE010000133.1:4080-6478 GCA_964533065.1 uncultured Woeseiaceae bacterium
GCGAGGTGGCCGTAAAGGCTTCGAGCGCTGACCGTAGCGCCTCCCTGGCCGCGCTGCAGAAGCGTCTGGGTGAGTACCAGGTCGCCGACGAGAAACAGCCGCCGGCACCGGCTGCCAAGCCTGTTCAGTTGAAAACGGGCGAGCGCTCCCCGCGTTGGGCTGAGTACATCCAGGCACGCCGAGCACACTACGACGCGAAGAACCGGGCGCAGATCCGTATGCGCGAGCGACAGCAGGCTGAGCGTGATGCCGTGTCCCTGCAGCAGCGAGAGAAACGAGCGGAACTCCTGGCCGGCAACTGGAAGGGCCGTGGGGAGGCGTTGAACGCCCTACGCAGCCTCATAGCTGCGCAGCAGGCCTCGACCAAGGCCAGCATGACGGAGCGCTATCGCATGCAGCGGGAGGAGCTGCGGCAGCGTTTCCGCCCATTCCCGTCCTACGAGGAATGGCTGCGCGCCGAACTCTCCGATCAGGCCGCCGACCAGTGGCGCTACCGCGATGATCTTTCCGGAGAAGTCCCCGCTCGATTTGTCGGCGATATACACGTCGCCCCGCGCCTGCAGGATATTCGCGATTATGTGGGCGAGGTGCGGGGAAACGGAGTGGTCTACTGGCTGGCCGGGGCCGACAAGGACTCCCCCGCGTTCCTGGATCGTGGTCGGAAGGTAACGGTTTACGACAACACCAACGACTCGACCATTCTGGCCGCGATGCAGCTCAGCCGAGAAAAGTGGGGCAGCTTCACCGTGACCGGTACCGACGAATACAAGTCGCAGTGTGTGCGACTGGCGGTACAGCACGGCTTCACCATCAATAACCCCGAGCTGCAGGAAGCGTTGCGTGCTGAGCGTGAGCGGCTGGCCCAGGCTCGCCGTATGGGGCCGCAATCGGGATTGGCTTCACCCAAGACGAACAGACCACCGCGGATGCGGTGAGAGCAGGATCGGCCGTTGCAGGTGTGCTGCAAGGCCATAAGCGCCCCGGCGCTGTGTTGACGCACAGCACCGGGACTTCCACTAATCACCTACACCGAGGTGAACAATGGCAACTTTCGATGCTACCAAAGACGGCCCGTATAACGCCGACATTCAACGCCTACAACAGGCCAACGCGCTGATGCGGTCGGCAAACCAGGCTCTTGCCCGGGGTGATGACGTGTCCCTGCAGGCACTGGGCTTCAGTACCGCCCACATCGCTGAGCTGCGGCAGCGAGGCGGTTTCCGAGCGTCCGTGATCGGGCAGAACTCGCGGATGATTTCGCGCCTGCGCCGGGAGGGTGCTGCTCATGCTCAATAATCCCGCACCCTTGTCGATCGCCGCCGGCGTGCTGGCCGACACAACCCTGGAATGCGTACGGCACTCGCCGTCCTTCCACCTCCGCGGTTGGCAGATCCTCGACCGCTGGGCGTTCGAAAGCCCGGGGCAGTTACAGCGCTTCGAAGGGGAACCCGCAGAAAACGGAAAAAATCGTACGCTAAGGTTTTCCGGGCATCCGTAGCGGCCGAAACTTCCCGTCCTCCAGCCTCCGGCTCTGTCGCCAAACGTAATCGCCGGTCAGGTTGATGTGCTCCCAGCCCAGCGGCGACAGGTATTGCAGCAGTTCGCCGTCCACCGGCTTGCCCCTGTCGCCCATCGCCTGGGTGGCGCGCTCCAGGTACACCGTGTTCCACAGCACGATAGCGGCCGTCACCAGGTTGAGGCCGCTGGCCCGGTAGCGCTGCTGCTCGAAGCTGCGATCCCTGATTTCACCGAGGCGGTTGAAGAACACTGCCCTGGCCAGCGAGTTGCGCGCCTCGCCCTTGTTCAGCCCGGCATGCACGCGGCGGCGCAGTTCGACGCTTTGCAGCCAGTCGAGGATGAACAGCGTGCGCTCGATCCGGCCCAACTCGCGCAGAGCCACGGCCAGGCCGTTCTGGCGCGGGTAGCTGCCAAGCTTGCGCAGCATCAGCGATGCGGTGACGGTGCCCTGCTTGATCGACGCTGCCAGCCGCAGAATCTCGTCCCAGTGAGCGCGGACGTGCTTGATGTTCAGGGTGCCGCCGATCATCGGGCGCAGTGTCGGGTAGTCCTGGACGCTATTGGGCACATACAACTTGGTTTCACCGAGGTCGCGAATGCGCGGCGCGAAGCGGAAGCCCAGCAGGTGCATCAGGGCGAAAACGTGATCGGTGAAGCCGGCCGTGTCGGTGTAGTGCTCTTCGATCCGCAAGTCGGATTCGTGGTACAGCAGGCCATCGAGCACATAGGTGGAGTCGCGCACGCCGACATTCACCACGCGGGTGCTGAATGGCGCGTACTGGTCGGAGATATGGGTGTAGAACAGCCGTCCCGGATCGCTGCCGTACTTCGGGTTGACGTGCCCGGTGCTCTCGCCCCGGCCGCCAGCTCGGAAGCGCTG
>CAZHLE010000134.1:0-6456 GCA_964533065.1 uncultured Woeseiaceae bacterium
ATCGGCCTGGTCGGCGACCTCTTCAGTATCGTGCCGGAACTCACAGCCGCTCTAAAATAGCTTCTGCTTTACTGACCTTGAATTCCCCAGCCGCCTCGACCGCGACATGCGTGGCGACGCCGTCGTCAACGACGATGGCGAATCTCTGGCCGCGATGGCCCATGCCAAAGCCGGTCGCATCGAGCTCCAGGCCAAGCGCCCGTGAATATTCGCCGTTGCCATCCGCCAGCATGACAACCTTGTCACCGACACCGCGGTCCTTGCCCCAGGCGTGCATGACGAACACGTCATTCACAGCCATAAAGGCAATAGTATCCACACCTTGGGCCAGCAACTCATCGGCGTGATTGACGTACCCGGGCAGATGACCTTTTGAGCATGTCGGGGTAAACGCACCAGGCACCGAAACCAGCACCACTTTCTTGCCCGTAAACAAGGCATCCGTTGACAGCGTCTCCGGACCCGCCTCACCCATTACACTGAAACTTCCAGCCGGCATTTTTTTACCTACCGCAATCGCCATGTTTATGCTCCTCGGGATATCCCGTTAGTATTCGTTCGCCGCAACGTGGATTACCAGTCCGTCGAGTTCATCGTTCACTTCGATTTGGCAGGTCAGGCGGCTGTTGTTTTTCCGTTCGTACGCGGCGTCAAGCATGCTGTCTTCCATATCGTCCATCGGCGGTATCTTGTCCAGCCATGCCTCGTCCACATAACTGTGGCATGTTGCACAGGCGCATGCGCCACCACATTCCGCAACGATCCCGTCAATGTCATTGTTAATTGCGCCTTCCATGACGGAGTACCCGTTTTCAACGGTTACTTCGTGACGTTTTCCGTCACCGGTAATGTAGATAATTTTAGGCATCAGCTATCTTCGAGAATTTTAACGGCGCGAACTATAAGGGCGTTGACGGCAGCCCGTCAACGCCCCATCAGTCGTCCGTTTATTACGGGTCTGTACTGCCGATCAGGCTCGACCGCCGCGCTGCAGGCGCTCGTCAATTTCCGCTCGTTTCTTTTGGGCGGCTGCTTCGGCTTCACGAATGGCCTCATTACGTTCGATATCGGCGCGAATCACGGCGATCCACTGGCCAGCGACCTTGCGCGAGCGTTCCGCTCTGGCCGCTGCCTGAAACGCGTTGATGGCCTCCTGGTACTTGCGCTGATTATAGAGACACATTCCGAGCGAAATTTCAGCGTTGTCCGCACTCTTCAGGCCGCCCTTGCGCATGCCGTTGTTCACAGCCGTGACACATTCGTCGTATTCGCCGATGTTCAGGTAAGCATTGCCGAGTCGTACATCCAGCTCGCCATCATTGGACAGGCGCGCCGCTTCCTTCAGCGCCGGAATCGCCTTGGCATCGTCTTGTGCCATTTGCCAGGCCTGGGACAGCAGCCGGTAGTTCTTGCCATCCTTAGCGATCCGGCCCGCCGCCATTTCCTTTTCCATCATCGTAGCAGCGAGGTATGGTGTTTCCCGCTGCATGTACAGCTGCGCCATGGTGATCAGCTCGGATTCCTTTTCGAGCATGTTCTGCATATGCGCCGAGGCATACGCATTCATCAGGTTATCATCCTCGCCAAGCTCGGTGTATGCCCCAGCCAGTGAGAACCAGTAGTTCTTCTTCGGCCAGGACACCAAAAGGGTTTTCTGTATATCCCGAACCTTGCGATAGTTTTCATCCTGGAAATAGGCAAAATTCAGCAACACGTACCAGTCTTCCTTGATCGGCATGTCGCGCGCAACGGCTACCTGCATAGCGCTTTCGATCGGCTGAATCATTTCTTTATAGCGCGCTAACTGATACAGATTCTGCGCCTTGAGTATGAATGGATCCGAGGCCGGATTCGTTTCCATGACGAACCACTTGTCAAGCGTCGTAAGAGCTTTGGAATATTGCTCTTCCATCGTGTACAGCTGAGCCAGCGTATAGGTCGTTGCCTTGAGCAATTGCGGCTCCAGCGATGGAATAGCGACCATTTTCTCGTAGGTCCGCATCGCGTTCGGCACATCGTCCAGATTAAAATAGACGAAACCGATGTAATTCAAAACGTTGGCTTGCTCGTATTCTGTCAGTTTGTCGGGGTTATAAAGGCCGTTGAGAATTCTCAAAGCGCCCGCATAGTCCTTGGCGTCAACCAGCTCTTGCGCTTTCGTAATCTGGTCGTAAACCTCTTTACTGACCGCCTGAGCCTGCTTGGTTTGCTGCGCCTTGGATTCGCGCTCGGCCGCCTCTTTGGCCTCCTTGTCCGAGTCTTGCGCGGACGCCGCCGTAAATGCCAGCACGCCGCAGGCGAGCAAAGCGCCAATCCTGGCTACGAATCGAATTTTAGTTTGCATATCGAAAACCATCCTCTTCGAACATGTGTCCCGCATGGGTCACTAGCCCTCGATCTTAAAGGTAATGCGAGTTTTCACTCCGGGCACGTCCACCGGCACACCATCGACCACCCGTGGCTTGTACTTGAACTTGAGTACCGCCTGCGTCGCGGCACGATCAAACAGGCTGCTGGTAGAGAAAATAATGACAGGGTCGCGAACGGTGCCGGTTGTTGTGACGGTGAATGACAGGTCTACGTGGCCCTCAAGGCCGCGCGACAACGCGCGGGCCGGGTAAACCGGTGCCACTCGTACGATCGGCAAATAATCGCCTTCCGCAATATTCATGCCCCCGGGGCCGCCAATGTTGGAGTCCACATTGACTGATGGCGCCGAAATGTTGATCGTAGGCGCATTAGGGTCCATGGAATCCATGTCCTGAGGTGGAGTTTCCGGCGGAGTCTCAGGTGGCGGTGGTGGCTTGTCAGGCACAAAGTCCTCGACGTTCGTGGATTCGTTGCGTTTGACGCGGACAAACTCGAGATTGTGCCGTGTGCGCTCCTTCGATATAGCATCCTCGCCATACAGAATCAGCAAATGCATGACAAACAACAGGCTAAGTGTAACGGCAATGCCGATCACGATTGAAAATGCGTAACGACCTATCATGATCCTAACTCCAAAACGATTATCCCGCGCATTGGTTCAGTCCTCATCCGTTGAAATCGCAACGTTTTTCACACCGGCCTGTTTCGCAGCCTCCATAACGACAGTCAGCATTTCGTTGGTTGATCGCTCGTCGGCCTGTATAACGATCGAACCTTTCGGATTCTCAGCACGTAACTTCTCGATGGCAGGCTTGACGAATCTAGGCTCGATTTTGTTCTTGTCGATCCATATTTCGTCGGCTGCGCTAATTGCTATAAGGATGTTTGCATCTGGAATCTTGTCCAGTGTGATCGCCAGCGGACGCGACACGTCAATGCCCGCCTCTTTGACAAACGACGCAGTAACAATGAAGAAAATCAGCATGATAAACACAACGTCGAGCATCGGCGTCAGGTCAATGCTGCTTTCTTCCTCTTTTGCGCCAAATGCGCTCCTGTTATTCGCCATCGTCTACACCTGCCTAGTTCGGATTGTCAGCGATAGAAATATTATAGACCCCGGCTTGCCGCGAGGCGTCCATTATGACAACGAGCATTTTATTGGTTGACTTTTTACTGGGTTGAATGACCACCGAACCGTCCGGATTTTCGGCATGCAGCCGCTCGATGTTCGCGCGTACCGCACGCGGATCAATATTTCGCCGGTCGATGAAAATATTGTCGTTCGCATCCACGACCACCAGGATATTGGCTTCTTCCGGCGGAGTTTCAGTGAGTGGCGCATCCGGGCGGTTCACGTCGATACCCGCTTCCTTTATGAAGGACGCGGTGACAATGAAGAAGATCAGCATGATGAAAACGACGTCCAGCATGGGCGTTAAATCGATCGCGCTCTCTTCCTCATCTCCGGCCAGGTTGAAATTATGCTTACGCATGCAAGGCTCCTCAGTGGTCCATCGTGAGCGAATCTGACAGAAATTCGACCTCACGAGCCACGCGCTGACTAAGCAATGTGACCAGCAAGACCCCCGAAAGTGCCCCGACCATGCCTGCCATGGTCGGAATGGTTGCCTGCGAGACGCCGGCCGCCATTGCGCGCACATTTCCGGAACCCGATGCGGCCATCACACCGAAAACCTGGATCATTCCCGTTACCGTGCCCATCAGTCCGAGCAGCGGACACAGGGCGACCAGGGTCTTGATCAAGTCAATGCCCTTGGCCGATGCCATCTCGAATCGGGAAATCATCATTTCGCGAATCTGATGAGCATTCCATGAGCGCCGTTCACTGCGCGATTCCCATGCGGCATGAATCTCCCTGGACATGGTCTTCATCTCCGAGCGGATATACATGATCCGCTCGGCAATCAGGACCCACATCAGGAAGATCGTGACGGCAATCCAACGCAGTAGCGGCCCACCGAGCTCCATGAAATCCCGGATTGCCTCAAAGCTGTCAGTTAGCCACAGCATCTTTGCTCCTCAATTAGGCGCGACGTTCAGAGTGCTCAGCGACCAGTCCGGCACTTTGCGACTGCAGAATGTTGATGATCCTGCGGCTCTGGCCACTGACAACGGTATGCAGCAACACCATCGGAATTGCCACAACCAGACCCAGCACCGTGGTTACCAATGCCTGCGAAATACCACCGGCCATCATCTTCGGATCGCCGGCGCCGTAGAGCGTGATGACCTGGAAAGTCTTGATCATACCGGTCACCGTGCCGAGCAGTCCCATCAGGGGCGCCATCACGGAAATAACCTTGATAAAGAGCAGACCCTTCGTCAGGCCCGGCATTTCCTTCAGCGCCGCTTCACTGAGCTTGAGTTCAATGGTTTCGGTATCGGCATTGCGGTTGCTCTCGTAGGCCGCCAGAACTCGTCCCAGCGGGTTGTCGGTGCTGGCGGTATCGCGCTTGAGTTGCGCCGCGACTTTGCGACTGTCAGCCGACAGGCTGATAAAGCGCAACAACGCGATCAGGAAGCCGATTAGGCCGAGACTGATAATGCAGTAGCCGACAATGCCGCCCTGGTGGACTCGATCCATAATTGTCGGTGACTCGACCAGCAATTCCAGGATGCTGCCACGCGTTACGTCCAGGCCGAAGGTAACGATGCCACTGGTGGCGTCGACCAGATCAGCGGCTGAACTTGTATAACGCCCCTGCTCAGGCTGGCGTTGCAGCTCGATGATGCTTTTAGTGCCGGGATTGTACTTCAGGTAGCCATCCGAAAAAGCCAGGTTGAACGGCCCAACGCGCACGAATTCCAGCATTTCCTGGGTGCCATCGGCCATCGTGACCGTATCGTTGAGGCGAACGATGCGCCCGGATTCCGTTACTTCGCGTTGCAGTTCAAACCAGAGCCGTTCGATGTCTTCGATGGACGCCAGCGTGCTCGCCCCGGCCATCTTGTTGCCCAGCTCGGTAAGGAATTCGCCACGGTCCGGGTATTGAATATTCGTCAGCGAGGTATTGAATCGACCCTGCGCATCGCCGGATACCATCTGCAATACACCGAACAATTCTTTCAATGCGCCCAGCCGCTCGTCAAGGGCGGCCCGCGCCACGATGATGCTCTGCTGGTTATCCTGAAACAGTTTTTCCAGGCGCTGGCTTTCATTTTCCTGCCGCGTGCGTTCTGCACGAGCATTATTCAGCAACTGTTGCTGCTGGTTGCGCTGCTGGTTGAACTGCGCTTCGCGCTGCCGCGCCTCCTGGTTTTCGCGGGCCTCACCCTGCTGAATCAGACGCAGCAACTCGGACATGCTGGCTGCACCGCCATCCTGTGCAAATGCCGAAGCCGTTGTGAGCACCAGCATGCTGGCAGCGATTATTCCTAGTATGCGTTTCATTTAAGAGGCCTCCGCAGGTGCCGAAACCGGGATCAGGATCAACTCCGGAGCGATTAACTGCTTGGCCATACGCAGGCCCTTGCGGATTTCGTTGCGAGCCGAGTTGTCAATCACCCATTTTTTCTCGTCCATCGACCACCGGCCGGTAATCTGGGTGTCGTCCGACTGAAAATACAAGCCGATTCGACCTACACGCAAAACGTTGTAGGTGCGTGCGGAGCCGTCATCGAGTTCGATGATTTGCTGGTACTCGTCGACCGAGTTGCCATAGTCATTCTCGATCTGGTACGCCTCCATCACCTTGCGAAACTTTTCGGCAACGCTGACATTCGACTGCTCCATGATGTCCTTCAGCGAATTGACACGATTTGTCCGCTCATCCATCAGGAATGGCACATCCAGCCTGATTGAGGTCTCCAGGCCATCAATCATGCGTTCCATCAATGGGAATATCTGGCGGTTGATGACGTCCACCTGGTCCATCGAAAAGGCAATGTCCTCAAGCACGGCCCCTTGACCACTTGTCTGTGCCGCCATCAGGCGGTTGTATACCTTCAGGCCGTCGACTTCCTTGTTAATGGCCCGATACTGGTCCTCAAGCGAACGCGTACCCTCAACAACAGCGTTGATTCGTTCTTGTGATTGTTGCGCCAGGTCCAGGCGACGGTCCT
>CAZHLE010000135.1:0-2684 GCA_964533065.1 uncultured Woeseiaceae bacterium
CGTGGAACTGCATACCGGGCGCTATGCGGGCAGCGACGGAGCCCGCCAGTCGCGTGAATTACAACGCATTGCCGCCGCTGCCAGCCATGGCGACCGCTGCGGGCTGGTGGTTAACGCCGGCCATGGGCTGCACTATGGCAACGTTGCAGCAATCGCCCGTATTCCGGAAATCGTGGAGCTCAATATCGGCCATGCCATCGTTGCCCGCGCGGTATTCGACGGACTCAGGCAGGCGGTTAACGAAATGAAATGCCTGATGACCGCGGCGCGCCAGGAATGACGGCACAATGATTTTTGGTGTTGGTACGGACATCGTCGAGATGGCGCGGATCCAGGCGACTTACGATCGCTTCGGCGAACACTTTGTACAACGTATCCTGATGGATGAGGAGATTGCGCTGTATCGGCACAGCAAGTGGCCGGTGCGATTCCTCGCCATGCGTTTTGCCGGCAAGGAGGCCGCCGTCAAGGCCATGGGTACAGGTTTCCGCCACGGCATATGGATGCGGGATGTTGGCATTACGAATAACGACTGGGGACGACCTTTGATTATCTGGTCAGAGCGCGGCCGCGCAGTTTGCAAACAGCTCGGCATCGGCGCAGGCCATGTCAGTTTGACCGACGATGCCGGCCTGGTGGTCGCATTTGCCGTGGTTGAAACGGCGCAGGGCTAGCAGATGCATTGTTTCTCATTCGACATCGAAACCGTGCCGGACGTTGAGTTCGGCCGCCGCTTCTGGGATCTCGGTGACTTGCCCGACGAAGACGTCGCTACGGCGATGTTTTTCAAGCAGCAGCAAAAGGCCGGCGGCGACTTCCTGCCTGCCCACCAGCACCGTATAGTCGCGATATCGGTTGCTCTGCGCACTGCGGATTCGTTTCGCGTCTGGAGTCTGGGTGATGTTGATTCGGATGAAGCGGAGCTGGTGCGCCGGTTCTACGATGGAATTGACCGCTATTCACCCGATCTCGTGTCCTGGAATGGCGGTGGTTTCGACCTTCCGGTGCTGCACTATCGCGCCCTCAAGCACAAGATTCAGGCGTCGCGCTACTGGGAAATCGGCGATTCGGATCGGGAGTTCCGTTACAACAACTACCTGAGCCGATTTCACTGGCGCCACGTCGACCTCATGGACGTGTTGTCCGGTTTCCAGATGCGCTCGCGTGCAAGCCTGGACCAGGCTGCCAGCCTGCTTGGCTATCCAGGCAAACTCGGTATGAGCGGCGACAAGGTCTGGGATTGTTATCGCAACGGCGGCATTCGCCAGATTCGGAACTACTGCGAAACGGACGTTATCAACACCTGGTTGATCTACCTGCGGTTCGAGCACATGCGGGGCAATATCGACACGGTCGGCTTACAACGCGAGTTGGATCTCGTGCGTAGCACGCTGACTGCCATGAATGAGCCGCACCTGAACGAGTTTCTCGCAGCCTGGACGGCGGGCTGAGGACTGCGCATGGCTCGCCGTCGCCGCCATGAGCCGGAAACGGCGCGGATCACTGCTGTCACGCACGATGGCCGCGGTATTGCCGACGTCGCCGGTAAGAAAGTGTTCGTCGGCGGCGCCCTGCAAGGCGAGCAAGTCAGCTTCATACGCCGCAAGACGAAGCGAAATTTCGATGAAGCCGAATTGCTCGAGGTTCACGAAGCCTCAGCCGATCGTATCGCGCCACGCTGCGCGGCTTTCGGCCATTGTGGTGGTTGCTCGCTGCAACACATTTCGGACCAACAGCAGCGAGCGATCAAGTTCCAGACGCTACAGGACAACCTGCAACGTATCGGCAATGTGGTTCCTGCAAGGTGGTTGGAGCCGCTCGTTGCGCCGAGCTGGAATTACCGGCGGCGTGCACGACTCGCCGTCAAGCAGGTGCCCGGCAAGGGCAGGGTGCTGGTTGGCTTTCGAGAGCGTCACGCGCCCTACATCACCGACATGCATCGCTGCGAAGTGCTGGCAAAGCCGGTCGACGGCATGCTCGATGCCCTGAGCGAGATGATCGGCAGGCTGACGATATCTGCTCGCCTGCCGCAGATCGAAGTTGCGGTCGCGGAAAATGCTGTAGCGCTGGTGCTCCGCGTGCTTGACCTGCCAGGCGAAGCGGACCGGACCCTGCTGCGCGAGTTTGGCGTGCAACAGGGTGTGCGCATCTACCTGCAGCCGCGCGGCCTCGACTCGGTGACCCTGCTGGACCCGGAACCGGCCGCAGACCCGCTTTATTACACCTTGCGCAAGGCGAATGTGCGCATCGAGTTTGATCCGATTGGCTTTGTACAGGTCAACAGCGAGATCAATGAAAAAATGGTCAACCAGGCGATCGACTTGCTGGCGCCAGCACCGGACGATCGGGTGTTGGACCTTTACTGCGGCATCGGCAATTTCTCCCTGCCATTGGCGCGACGTTGCGCTGCGGTACTCGGTGTGGAAGGCGACGCGCAACTGGTTCGTGCCGCGGGCCACAATGCGGCCCTGAACAAGCTGCCGAACGCGAGTTTTCGCATGGCCGACCTGAGCCAGATCGACGGCAGGGAAAGCTGGCTTCGCGAAGGCTGGGATGCTGTACTGCTCGATCCGGCGCGAAACGGTGCGGCCGAGGTCGTGCAGCACATGCATAGTATCGGTGCACGGCGTATTGTGTATGTATCCTGTCATCCGGGGACGCTGGCACGGGATGCCGGCACGCTG
>CAZHLE010000135.1:2694-6431 GCA_964533065.1 uncultured Woeseiaceae bacterium
CTGGTTCGGGAACAGGGATTCCGGCTGGACGCAGCCGGCATTATCGATATGTTTCCGCATACTTCACATGTCGAGTCGATCGCGCTGTTCAATAAACGATGAAGAAAAGTAATTTTTAACAAAAACATATTGTTATACGATTTTACTAGAATTTATCTATGTCGCTCGGTCCGGTAATGCTTGATATCGAAGGGCTCGCCCTCAGCCCGGCTGACCGTGATTTGCTACGTGAGCCGGCCGTCGGCGGCGTCATTCTGTTCACCCGCAATTACGAGTCGCCCGAACAGATCGCCGATCTTGTCGCCGAGATTCGGGTGCTGCGCAAACCCCCATTACTGATCGCTGTCGATCATGAGGGCGGACGCGTGCAACGTTTTCGGCAGGGCTTTTCGCCTATCCCGCCGATGCGCCGGCTTGGCCAGGTATTCAGCCAGGATGCGGAGCAGGGCCTCGGCCTGGCGCGGCAGGCGGGCTGGCTGATTGGCGCCGAGCTACGCGCCGTGAATATCGACCTCTGTTTCGCGCCCTGTGTCGATCTCGACTGGGGCGTCAGCGAAATCATTGGTGATCGCTCCCTGCACGCTAATCCGGATACCGTCAGCGACCTCGCGGCGGCTTTTTGTCGTGGCTTGCGCGCCGCGGGCATGGCAGCCGTCGCCAAGCATTTTCCCGGGCACGGCGGTGTGATTGCTGATTCGCACCTGAAACTGCCGGTGGACCGCCGGGACTATGGCATCCTGCTGGATGACATGCGTCCTTACGAACGCCTGAATAATAGTGGCCTGATCGCCGGCGTGATGCTGGCGCACATCGTCTATCGCGAAATGGACGAAATGCCGGCCGGATTCTCCTCGTACTGGATTGAGCGCGAATTGCGTTCCCGTATCGGTTTTGGCGGTGCGGTATTCTGCGATGACCTGAGCATGCGTGCCACCGCAGCCTACGGGGATATGCCGGCACGTGCACGGCGGGCGTTACGTTCGGGCTGCGACATGGTGCTGGTCTGCAATGATCGCACAGCGGCGCAACAGGCGGTGGCGGCGCTGAACAGTTACTCGAACCCCTTGTCCCTGGTGCGATTCGCGCGCCTGCACGGCACCGGGCAGTTGTTGCGCGAAACCTTGCTCGCCAGCGACGAGTGGCAACAGGCGAGTGCCGCGGTGACGCGCTTGGGTCAACGACCGCCACTGGAGCTCGACGGGTGAGTTCACTGAGTCGCGAAGCGCTGGAGATGGTGGTACAGGCGTCCGCCGAACCGCTGCTGATTGTGCGCATGGATCATCCGGAGTGGCCAGTGGTATTTAGCAATACCGCCTTCGAGTCGATCGGTGGCACTGAGGTCCGGGGCAAACCGTTCGCAGATGTGATCGAGCAACTGGTCGGCCGCGATCTTGCCGTGGAGATCGCGGAGTCTCTGCGCTCGCAGCAGGAGACCAGTTTTCCGGTTTTACTCGGCGGCCGCGAGTATCTTCTGGCGTTGCGCGCGCTGACGAGGGGAATCGACGCTGTGGCGGAATTCTATGTCGCATTCTGGCGCGGTGCCGGCACGGGCGGTGCGGTAGCGGGTTCCGAGATGCATCACGAGCTGCTGAAAGCCAAGCGGCGAATTCGCGATCTGGCACGCGCGGATCCGGTAACCGGACTGCTCAATGAGCAGGCATTCCTTGAAGTTTTCGAACACGACTGGGCGGTTGCTGCGCGGCAGAAAAGCGCGCTGTCCGTAGTTGCGTTTACGCTCGACGAATTCAATGCCTATGTCGATGTATTTGGTCGGCATGCCGCCGACTCCTGCCTGCGCCGAGTCGCGCAGGCCGTGCGACGATGCCTGCGCCGGGCCAGCGACGTCGTTGGCAGGATGGATGGCGGCGAACTGATCGTGCTGTCACACGCGTCGGACGAAGGCAATGTGCGTGAATTTGCGAGCCGGATTTCCGCCGGCGTTCGCGAGCTCGGCTTACATCACCCGCGTTCCAGTGTCTCCAGGTTCGTGACCGTGACTTTCAAAATAGGCCTTTCGTCGAATGCGGGCGCCGACCTGTCAGCGCGAAATTTCCTGCATGGCCTGCTCGAGCGCTGATTCGACGCGCAGGACTTTTGCAATCACGCCAAACTTCGGGTGATCGAAATACCGAATTTCACCGCTCTTAAGGATCCTGTCCTCCTCGATTCGGAAACGAACCGGGCGGTCCAATGGCGCTAGTGTGTATTCGAACTCTTGCACGGCGCCGGATTCGTCTGCGTATTCGGCGGCGACGACCGGCTCTGTCAGTGCCAGGTCGACAACCAGGTGTAAAAAGCGCCCGAGATAGAGTGTAAAACTGCCCTCGAGTTCTGCCGGTGGCGGACCGAATGCTGTAACAGGCATCGCGACCGTGTCGCCTGGTGGCAAGCCGGCCTGAGTCCAGCCGACATGCAGCATTGGCTCATACGCATCGAGTCGTTCCAGCCTCTCACGTACATTTTGCATGCCGAGTTGATCTTGCTGCAGCAACACCGGCGTGAGATCAACCTCGTCCGGGTTGCGGCGCCGAAGTGGCACGACCGTGAGCTCGGCGATGAGCCCGGGTTCGACTGCAGCCGGCTCGATCGGATCCGGTGGGAAGATCTCGCTGCCTTTCGAGCGATCGTCAACGTAGCGGAAAACGATGACTTCAACCGTAAAAAACGGGATGGTGGACTGTTCCTCATCGAAGAGCTCGTCCTGCGCGGTCGCTGTCACCGGTAACAGTGTCGCGAGCAACAGGAATATCGATTTACGCGCTGTCTCAAGCATTTATGTCCCCGTTGTCGCCGGCGTGGATTTGACTGCCAGCCTCGCCAATAGTTGCTCAACCGCTGCAAAGCGCTCTGCGTGCGCGCCGAAACTGCCGCGAAATTGCAGGCGGTGCGAGCCCTGCAGTTTGTATGCCTGGCTGCCATTCTGCACTAATTGCACCAGCGCAACAGGATCGATGCGACTGTTCGCGCCGAACACCAGGTATCCGCCCTTGTCCGCGGCATCGATTTTCTCAATACCCAGTTCCGTTGCAAGCCGCTTGATCGCGGCAATTCGCAGCAGGTTTTTGGCGGGTTCCGGCAACAGGCCAAAACGATCAATCAACTCCACCTGCAAGTCACGCAGTTCCCCGGCTGATTTGCTTGAGGCGACGCGCTTGTACAGGATCAGCCGCAGGTGTACGTCCGGTACGTAGTCATCCGGGAGTAATGCGGCCATGTGCAGATTGATATCGACGCCCGTACTGAACGGGTTTTCGAGGTCGGGCTCGCGGCCGGCGCGCAGCGAGTCGACGGCCCGGCCCAGCAATTCGGTGTACAGGGAAAAACCGATCTCCTGGATCTGGCCACTCTGCGTGTCGCCCAGCAATTCACCGGCGCCTCGGATTTCCAAATCATGTGTGGCCAGCGTAAAGCCGGATCCCAGATCCTCGAGCGAGTCAATTGCTTCAAGTCGCTTGATGGCGTCCGCTGTCATCACCGCGCGTGGTGGCACCATGAGGTATGCATAGGCGCGATGATGTGATCGCCCGACGCGACCGCGCAGCTGGTGCAATTGCGCCAGGCCGAACTTGTCGGCGCGATTGATAATGATAGTGTTCGCCGTTGGCACATCGAGGCCGCTTTCAACGATCGTCGTACATAACAAGACGTTGAAACGACGATGATAGAAATCCAGCATGACCTGCTCGAGCTCGCGCTCCGGCATCTGGCCATGACCGATGCGCACTTTGGCTTCGGGT
>CAZHLE010000136.1:0-6424 GCA_964533065.1 uncultured Woeseiaceae bacterium
GGTCGGCGCAATTTCAGCATCCCGGGTCTCAGGTTGGGAAGATGCTGCCTATGTCATCGAAACGCTGGACAAGGATGGCGCCAAACTGGTCGAGACATGGCGCTTGCAGCAAAAGGGTAGTGTGCTGCAACGTAACATGGTGATCTGGGATCGTGGCGACAAACAATTGTCGCTTGAGCAACGCTTCGAGCGAATTTGAGCTCGAGCGCCTAAAGCTCAAATCGATAGCGGCGAGTAACTTCGTAGTTCGGCTCGCATTCGGAGTTTGCCTTCGCGATGCTGCTCGACAATTACGGGCAGGTAATCGAGCTCTTTGACGCACCACATGGTCGTTACCCTTTTTGAACCGGGTGCCTGGTGCCGCACTCCGATCGCCTCGAATTTGCCCGCCGGCACAGAAACGGTGCGACTGCCAATATTCTGCACCGTGATGGTCTTGAGCTCATCCACATCAAACAATACATACTCATCGCCCGTGGTTCCGTTCATGAGGTCAGACATCAATTCGTACTGGATGGAAACGCGATCATGCGCGACAGCATCCATTTTCGACGCAAATGCCTCGCCATTGACCATGCCGGTCGCCTCGCCCGTGCGCCAGTCGAACTGAATCTCGGCGCGATTCTTGTCGCGCGTCAGCGTGTCGTTGGAGCGGAAAATTTGCGGGCGAATGCCATCGCCCTGGGGTGCAAACGTGGAGGACTCCGTGATACTGCCGGTTGCCAGCAGCCGCGACATGCCGGTCGTCTTGATGGCGTGCGTCGCGACATAGCCATCCGGAGTCGTGCGTAACTCCGTATTCAGCTGACCGGTGAAAACGCTGACACTGACTTTGTACTCGGCTTTGTGTGGTGTCAGCAATGTTTCGCCCAGGCTAGGCAGGGACAAGGCGAGGAAACTGCAAGCCAGTAACAGGCGAATCAAAAGCGCTTTTTGCAATGCAATTCTCAGTGGTGCCGCAAACGGTCTTCGCATTCTTTCATCAGAGACATGACTGCTTCCTGAACGGCGAGGCGATGCGGCTCGATTGCATCCAAGGGTACATCGGGAGGAATCGTGTAAGGCTTGCCGACAGCCAGTACCACGCGGCAAAACGGCAACGGAATCATGAATTTGTCCCAGCGGGGTAACTCCCAGACTCGCGACGCCGCACAGGCAATTGGCAAAATCGGCACGCCGCCGATGCGTGCCATCACGACCACGCCGGGCTTTATTTCGTACACTGGGCCGCGCGGGCCATCGGCCGTGGTAACGATCGAATAACCGCGTTTCATCATGGCCTGCATATCGCGCAGGGCGAGGGCGCCACTCTCGTTCGCCGAGCCGCGAATGACCTCGGCTCCCCAGGCGCGAGCGATCTTTTCGGGCACTTCGCCATCGACGGAGCCCGATACCAGGAAACAGCCTTTGAATCCGCGTTTGATCCAGCCCTTGACGAGATGCGAGCACAGTACGTGATGCTGATGCCAGTATGCCGGTGCGCAGACCGACTTGCCATCAAGGAACGGTTCGATGTTCTCTTCTCCGATGACCGCTTCGACACGGTAGCTGGCCGTACCGAGGCGCAGCAGTGCGCGCAGGATCGGCGTGCCGAGGAAGTAATACAGCCGCCGCAGGCGCGTCATGCGCCGGTCCGACTTGGAACTTCGTCGCGATTCGACGGACGAAAAGTCTATTGGCTTGTTTTCACTCAAAATATTTGTCCGCCAGCTGGCGCGGCAAGGTAGTATTGCGCCTGAATTTTGATACCAGGATGCCAATCCTACCGCAGTTCATGACAGCTTCATCGCTTGATTTCAAACGGCCACCGGGGCCGACTGGCGCCGTCGCGCTCGGCATCGATCCTGAGACCCTGACAACATTGCGGACGCTGCGCGACGACTATGGGGACATCGTCAGTCTGCAGCGGCCCAATGGCCGACTCGCTTATTTTATCAATGACCCGGATGAGGTCCGGCGCATTCTGGTCAAACGGCACGCACGTTACGACAAGGGGCCGGGCTTCGAACGCGTCAAGATGTTGCTTGGCAATGGCCTTATTGTCAGTGACGGCGATGTGTGGCGCCGCTCAAGGACAATGATCCAGCCGGCCTTCAGCCGGCAGAAAGTACACGATCTCACCGATGTCATGGTCGCCTGTGCCTTGGCGGTCACAAAGCGCTGGGCGACCGTTGTTGATCAGGGTGGTACGATCAATATCACTGAGGAAACCAGTCGCTTCGCGCTCGATCTGATCCTGATCAGCACTTTCGGCAAGGATTCGATCGCCTGGATTGAATTCGAAGGCAACAATCCGTTTGCATTTTTGAGTCGCGACGCGACACGCGACCTGACAGTTGTCATGAAAGTTCGCGAGGTGCGGCAGCTGCTGTTGCAGTTGATAGCGGATCGTCGTGCGCGTACCACGGAGCAGCATTACGATTTCATGTCGATGTACCTCTCGGCGCTGGACAAGAGCGGGCAGGGCTTCAGCGACACGGAGTTGCTGGATGAGCTGATTACCCTGGTCGTTGCCGGTTTCGAGACCTCGGCGAATACGCTTAACTGGGCCTGGTACCTGCTCGCTTCGCATCCGGAGGTCGAGGCAAGGCTGATCGATGAGTCGAAACAGCATTTCCCCAGCGCTGCGGCAATCACCGATGAGCGGGCCGCGGCGATGCACTATACGCAACAGGTCCTCGAGGAAACGCTGCGCCTTTATCCGCCCGTCTGGCTGTTTACACGCCGCGCACGCGAGGATGACCAGCTCGCCGAGTTCGACGTGCCCCCGGGTACCGACATCTACCTGTCTCCCTATCTGTTGCACCGCACTGAGCACTATTGGCCGAACCCGGACCACTTCGATCCGGATCGTTTCGCGTTGGCCGACAAACCCAAAAAAGAGCAGCCATTTTTCCCGTTTTCGCTCGGGCCACGGCGATGCCTGGGTGAGTACTTCTCTTTCCTGGAAATGAAAATACACCTGGGCCTGTTGTGCCCGCGATTTCGCATGAGCCTTGTCGACGAGGCGGATCCCGGACTGGAACTGGGTATTAATCTTCGGTCGGCCCGGGATATCATACTGCGGCCCAGTTATCGCGAATAAACGATGCCACATTACGAAAACCTGATCGAGCTGCTTGCCGATGCTCGCGGCAAACAGCGTCACATTCGATTCATCGATGGCGAGCACGATGAATCAACACTCAGTTTCTCAGAGCTTTGGGAGCGTGCGCTGGCACTACTCGGCGCGCTGCAATCGCGCGGCATGCACGCCGGCGATGAGCTCGTCGTGTTTTGCAATTCCAATGAGAGCTTCGTGGTGGCGTATTGGGCCGCCATCCTGGGCGGCATCGTTCCGGTGCCGGTCGCGGTCGGTATCTCGGATGAGCATCGTTTCAAGCTGTTCCGGATTTTGCAGCAGTTGCAACGGGCTACCCTGTTTACCGAGGCGGACCTGCTGAAGCGGCTGCTGGAGTTCGCCAGACAACAGGACCTGTCACCGGTAACAGCAATTCTCGAGACCAGGAGCGCATTGCTCACCGATGTGGCTTTGGGTGCCGGCGGCGAGTTGCATAAACCGGCACCTGGCGACCTCGCGTTTATCCAGTATTCGTCGGGTTCGACCAGCGACCCGAAGGGCGTGTGTCTGACCCACAGTAATCTTTGCGCCAACGTGCGCGCGATCATCGAGGCGACGCACTGGATGCAGGATGACATCAGTCTGAGCTGGATGCCGCTGACGCATGACATGGGCCTGATTGGCTATCACCTCAGTGTCATGGCGGCCGGCATGAATCACGCGGTCATGGACACCAGCCTGTTCGTACGTCGGCCGCTGTTGTGGATGGGCAAAGTCAACGAGCTTCGGGCGAGCCAGTTGTGTTCGCCGAATTTTGGCTACAAGCATTTTCTGAAGCTGTTTGAGCGCAAGGGCATACCGGACCTCGACCTGTCTTGCGTGAAGCTCATCCTCAATGGCGCCGAGCCGATATCGTACGATCTCTGCGAGCAGTTCCTGGCTGCATTGGCGCCACATGGCTTGCGGCGCTCGGCCATGTTCCCGGTTTATGGGCTGGCCGAAGCGACCGTCGGTGTCACAATTGGCAATCCCGGCGACGAGTATTCGCGCATTTTTGCGAACCGGCACAGCTTGCGCATTGGGGAGCCGTATACCGAGGCCAGGCTCGGTGACCCCGACGCGGTCAGTTTTGTCAAAGTAGGCCGGCCAATTCGCGATGTCGAGTTGCGTCTTGTCGATGACTCGGATAAGGCGATCGCCGCGGGTTGTATTGGTAATATCCAGTTGCGCGGTGCCAGCGTTACCCAGCTCATCTATGGTGACCCTGTGGCTACCGCGAGCCTGTTCACTGCGGATGGATGGCTACGTACCGGCGATTGCGGTGTCATGGTCGACGAGCAGCTCGTCATTACGGGTCGCTCCAAAGACATCATTATCGTCAACGGTCAGAATTATTATCCGCATGACATTGAGGAAATTGCCGCGCAGGTTGATGGCCTGGACCTGGGCAAGGTAGTGGTTGCCGGTGCGAGTACCAGCGCCAGCCAGACTGAGGAACTGCTGGTATTTGTGCTGTACCGGCAGGAAGCGGACGCATTTCGGGCAATTGCGACCGAAGTCAGCGATGTAATCGGTGCGCACACCGGCCTGGCCGTCGATCATGTCATTCCGGTACCACGCATTCCCAAAACGACCAGCGGCAAAGTGCAACGAGTTGCCTTGCTGAACGCTTATCTTGACGGCGAATTCGACGCTATTCTGAAGACCCTTTCGCCGACTGCACCCGATGCGGCTGGGGAGTCGGATTCGCTGGTGGCCGAATTGATCAGTATTTGCGCCGCGTTTGCCAAAGAACGCAGCATCGGCGGCGATGACAACCTTTTCGAGATCGGAGTAAGCTCGCTGACCCTGACCGAAATGGTTCTCGCGATCGATGAGCGTTTTCCCGGCAAGCTCGATATCAGCGATTTGTTTGACTATCCAACCCTGCGCGAAGTAGCCGATTTCCTGCGCCGCAACTCCTGAGCGAATTTTCACAATGACAAACGCGCGTATAGCCGGTACGGGAAGTTACCTGCCGCAGAAAATCGTGACTAACCTGGATCTGGAAAAGACCCTGGATACGTCCGATGAATGGATTCGTGAGCGTACCGGGATCTGCCAGCGGCATATCGCGGCAGAGGGCGAGTATTCCTCGGACATGGGGCTTATCGCAGCCCGCAACGCGCTCGAGATGGCCGGAATTGCCGCCACCGAGGTCGACCTCGTCATCGTCGCGACCACCACGCCCGACAAGACCTTTCCCAGTAACGCCTGTGCGATCCAGCGCCGGCTTGGAATTCACGGCTGCCCTGCATTTGACGTGCAAGCCGTTTGTTCCGGGTTTATCTACGCGCTCGATATCGCCAATCGGATGATCCGGACCGGGGGCGCCAGCACCGCTTTGGTCATTGGCTGCGAGACCCTGTCGCGGATTACGAACTGGCAGGACCGAAGTACCGCTGTGCTGTTTGGTGATGGCGCCGGCGCTGTGGTCCTTAAGGCGACGGACCAGCCGGGGATCCTGTCGACGCATATCCATGCCGACGGCGAATTCGAGAACCTGCTCGAGGTGCCGTTCGGCACCGAGTACATGGTCATGAACGGCAACGCCGTGTTCCGCAAAGCGGTCAGCACGCTGGGATCCATCGCCACCGAGACCCTGAATAGCAACGGCATCGAAAAAGGCGAGCTCGATTGGCTGGTGCCCCACCAGGCGAATCTGCGCATCATTGCGGCGGCGGCAAAAAAACTCGACCTGCCGATGGAGCGGGTTGTCGTTACCGTCGATCAGCACGCGAACACTTCGGCGGCGTCCATTCCGCTGGCGCTCGACATTGCGGTCCGCGATGGGCGCATCCAGCGCGGCCAGCTGGTCTTGTTTGAGGCCTTCGGAGGCGGATTTACCTGGGGTTCGGCGCTGGCAAGATTCTAGGTCGGTCGCAAAGTGTAAACCGGGTTTTGGCTTCAAAAAATATTCGAAAGTAGATTAATAATCGTTTGTTAGTTATTGAATTAAAAATATAAAACAGATTTATACGGAATCCTGCTAGACTGGCGGCGTTAGTGACACGGCGTGTTACGAAAAAAATAACAAAGCGTTTCTTGACACAACAAAAACGTAAATAAGGGGATTTCCGATGGGTGTAGATAAGATCGTTAAGCTTGTTGGTGTTTTGGTTGCCGTGATTGCGGCATTCCTCGCCATTCCGTACAGCGGATTGCTGGTAGCTCTGCTGGGTATTGCCGGCGCCTGGTTCATTGCAGCGGACGATCGTTCCAGGTTCCTGATCGCAGCTGTTGCTCTGAGTGTGTCCCATGCGGGACTCGATGCGATACCGGCGGTCGGGCCGATGATTACCACCGCACTCGGCGGTCTGAACG
>CAZHLE010000137.1:0-1038 GCA_964533065.1 uncultured Woeseiaceae bacterium
CACCAACCTCTTTGGCGAGCGCCTGGCAGTGCGCATCCGCGCCTTCGAGACCGCCGAGATTGGCACCGTCGCCCAGGCCGACACTCGTCACGAAAAAGCCAAACGATACGGGTGGAGGCGGTGCCGGCGGGGCGGGTGGCGCCGCTGCCTCTTGTGCGCTCGCGGACTGGCTTAAGGCAGCCGCCACGAGAGTGATCAGTAGCTTGTTTCTGAGACTTTTCGTTCTGGTGTGCACGGTTAGTTCTCCTGTCGGCTTTGCTTCGAATTAATTTTTCTGGACGATGACATGCGGATTCTGCCAGAAGATGTTGACGGCCACGCCTTCGATTTCGGCGTCGTAGCTCGCCTCATAATGGATGAAATTGGCCGCAAGAGCGGCCGGACAGCGAGAGTCGGTTATAATCATTTTTTTCGTAAACACAAAAAATTATCGACAAGCTATGGGCCGCCGACCCGACAGCATTTGAGGACCGGCGAAAACACCTCATAGTCCTCAGGAGAATGTGTTGAAAAGCGCTCTTGTGTGCCCTGAAAAAAAGCGGGAGATGGAGTCCTGATGCCGGGTTTCCAGAAAATCCTCGTTGCCAATCGCGGCGAAATTGCCATTCGCATCATGCGTGCGGCAAACGAGCTCGGCAAAAAGACGGTTGCCGTCTTTGCCGAGGAAGACAAGCTGGGCCTGCACCGCTTCAAAGCGGACCAGGCCTATCGTATTGGCAAGGACCTCGGCCCGGTCGCTGCCTACCTGAGTATCGAAGAAATCATTCGCATCGCAGTGCTCTCCGGTGCCGATGCGATCCACCCCGGATACGGACTGCTGTCGGAAAACCCGGCCTTCGTCGATGCCTGCGATGCTGCGGGGATCGCGTTTATTGGACCGAAAGCGCAAACCATGCGCGAACTGGGCGACAAGGCATCCGCGCGGCAAGTCGCCATCGAAGCGGGTGTTCCTGTCATTCCGGCCAGCGACATATTGCCCGACGACATGGCCAGGGTGCGCGCCATGGCGGCCGAGGTCGGCTATCCGCTGATGCTCAA
>CAZHLE010000137.1:1048-6403 GCA_964533065.1 uncultured Woeseiaceae bacterium
CAAGGCCAGCTGGGGAGGTGGCGGCCGCGGCATGCGTGCGATCCTGTCAGAAAGTGAATTGGCCGCCAAAGTACTGGAAGGCCGTCGCGAAGCCGAAGCAGCATTCGGCAATGGCGAGGGCTATCTCGAAAAACTGATGCAAAGGGCGCGGCACGTTGAGGTCCAGATTCTCGGCGACAAGCATGGCGACATTTATCACCTGTGGGAACGCGACTGCTCGGTGCAGCGTCGTAACCAGAAGGTTGTCGAGCGGGCTCCGGCCCCGTACCTGAGCCAGGCGCAGCGGGAACATCTGTGCGGCCTTGCACTGAAAATCTGCAGGCACGTCAGCTATGAAGGCGCAGGCACCGTTGAGTTTCTGATGGACATGGACTCCGACGAGTTTTTCTTCATTGAAGTCAATCCTCGTATTCAGGTCGAGCATACGGTCACGGAGCAAATAACCGGCATCGATATTGTCAGTGCACAGATTCAAATTGCCGAAGGCGCAACGCTGGCCGAAGCAACCGGTGCAGGTGCGCAAAGCGACGTTCGGCTGAACGGTCATGCACTACAGTGTCGAATCACGACCGAAGACCCGCAGAATAATTTCATTCCGGATTACGGCCGGATCCTGGCCTACCGGGCTGCAACGGGTATGGGCATCCGTCTCGATGGCGGAACGGCGTACAGCGGTGCGGTGATTACCCGCTTCTACGATTCCCTTTTGGAGAAGGTTACCGCCTGGGCGCCAACGGAGAAGGCTGCCATCGCGAGAATGGACAGGGCGTTGCGCGAATTTCGCATACGCGGTGTTTCGACCAACATCGCGTTTGTGGAAAATCTGCTGCGGCACCCGACGTTTCTCAACCATACCTATAGCACCAGGTTTATCGACGATACGCCGGAGCTCCTCGAGTTCAGCCGGCGTCGCGACCGCGCGACCAAGATACTCACGTACATTGCTGACATTACTGTTAACGGTCACCCGGAAACCGCAGGTCGACCGCGACCCGGAGATGACATCAAGGCTGCCTTGGTACCGTCGAATCGTATCGGCACACCGGCTTACGGCAGTCGTAACCTGTTGCAGGACAAAGGACCCAAGGCAGTTGCGGACTGGATGCTGGAACAGCGGCAGCTGCTAATCACTGACACGACCATGCGCGACGCTCACCAATCCTTATTGGCGACCCGCATGCGTTCGTTTGACATGATCAACATTGCTGATGCTTATGCTCACAACATTCCGCAGTTGTTCTCGTTGGAGTGCTGGGGCGGTGCAACCTTCGATGTGGCATACCGGTTTCTGCAGGAGTGTCCCTGGCAGCGGCTGCGTGACCTGCGTGAACGAATCCCGAACATCCTGACACAAATGCTGCTGCGTGCATCGAATGCCGTTGGCTATACCAACTACCCCGATAACGTCGTCCAGGAATTCGTGCGCCAGGCTGCGACCAGCGGAGTGGACCTTTTTCGCGTGTTCGACAGCCTGAACTGGGTTGAGAACATGCGCGTGGCAATGGACGCGGTACTGGAGAATGACCGGATTTGCGAGGGCGCCATCTGTTACACGGGTGATATTCTGGACCCGAATCGCGCCAAGTACGATCTCAAGTACTACGTCAAAATGGCAAAACAGCTGCAGGCGGCGGGAGCGCATGTGCTCGGCATCAAGGATATGGCGGGCTTGCTGAAACCAGCAGCCGCAACCGTGCTGATCAAGGCACTCAAAGAAGAGATTAATCTGCCGATTCATTTTCATACCCACGACACCTCCGGCATCGCGGGCGCGACGATTCTCGCCGCGGCTGCGGCCGGGGTCGACGCAGCAGATGCCGCAATGGACGCTTTCGCCGGCAATACCTCGCAGCCATGCCTGGGTTCGATCGTCGAGGCTCTCCGCCACACCGATCGCGACACGGGGATCGACATTGCTGCTGTGAGGGAAGTGTCGAATTACTGGGAGGGCGTGCGCTCTCACTACCGTGCATTTGAAAGCGGCCTGGCGGCGCCAGCGTCAGAGGTCTATTTGCATGAGATGCCCGGTGGTCAGTTTACAAACCTGAAAGCACAGGCACGTTCAATGGGACTTGAGGAACGCTGGCACGAGGTCGCGCAGACTTACGCCGACGTCAACCTGATGTTTGGCGACATCGTGAAAGTCACACCATCATCAAAGGTTGTTGGCGATATGGCCCTGATGATGGTGAGCCAGGGGCTGACTCGAAGCCAAGTAGAAGATCCGAAAATCGATGTGGCCTTCCCGGACTCTGTCGTCGATATGATGCGCGGCAACCTCGGCCAGCCACCCGGGGGCTTTCCACCCGGAATTCAGGCCAAGATTTTGAAGGGCGAGAAGCCGATAACGACGCGTCCCGGTGCGCACATGGACGCCATTGACTTCGAGGAAGTTCGCAGAGACCTGCGCAGCCAACTCGAAGGTTACGACGTCGATGACGAGGACTTTAACGGTTACCTTATGTATCCGAAGGTGTTTCTTGATTACATGGGCCGCCACAAACGTTACGGCCCAGTGCGAACCCTGCCGACGAAGACATTTTTTTACGGCATGACGCCGGGTGAAGAAATATCCGTCGAAATCGACCCGGGCAAGACGCTTGAAATCCGCCTGCAGGCTGTCAGTGAAACGGACGAGGTCGGCGAGGCCAAAGTATTTTTTGAGCTGAATGGCCAGCCCCGCCCGATTCGCGTCGCTAATCGCAAGGCAGCCGCGACTGTGTCGCGTCGGCCAAAAGCGCAGGCGAATAACCCGGCCCATGTCGGCGCGCCGATGCCCGGGATCATTGCGAGTGTCACTGTCGTCGCCGGCCAACCCGTCAAGAGCGGCGACTTGTTGCTGACAATGGAGGCGATGAAGATGGAAACCGGTATCCATGCGGAGCGCGACGCTGTTGTGAAGCAGGTGCATGCCCCGGTCGGCAGCCAGGTCGACGCCAAGGACCTGCTACTGGAATTCGAAACCGTCGAGCGCCAGTGAGGACTAGCATCGGTTGTCACGGGGGCAACCGAGGCGGCCAGCCTCCGGGAGCAAAAGGAGAAGTTTATGAAAACGTTGCTCGTTGGAGTTACCGTAGCACTCATTTCGGTGGCCGCTTGCGCAGAGGGCCTGCCGGCGGTACCTGTAACGGTGTCGTGCCCAGTCACCCTGCAATCGGTCGGCTTCGAAATTGCATGACGCCGAATCACAGTTGTACTCGTATACGTTGAGCCCGCACGCCGATAACGCAAACTGGTCAGCAGCACGCATCGTCGGGTGGATTGTCAACGCAGATTACACATCAGCCTCGGCACCAATAGCTCTATGTATCCCTACGTCAGCAACAGCATCGATTTCGCATATGAAGGAACAACGGAGCTTGGCGGGTCGAGCACAACAAACACGCTCACCTTTACCGGTGGATTCGTCAGCCAGGTTGTAACAACGACCCTGACGGGGAACAGTGTCAGCGCTGGAACACCCGGGAGTATCTGGGGCGATATTCCAGGCTATACGGTTGGCGATCTGCTAAAGACAAGCAAGCTAACGGTCTCGCTGGCAAACCGAACCACAGGCGGTCAATGGCTGATTGGGTTTCCATCGGCGGTCACCAACGAAAGTTGGCCTGGTGTGGAGAGCGGCGCCGGCATCGTTCAGGACGTTACGTTGACGTATCAAACAACATCGCTCAGGCCACAAGTCATCACGCGGTACCCGACCGATCCCTATCTGACACTCGATACCTCGTTTTTATACGATGCCAGTGGGCGCTTAACCAGTACCACAGTCAGCGGTGACAATGTGAGCAGTCGAACAACCACCATCACGGGCTTCGTCGATGACCGCTACCCGTATCAGATCGCGAATCCCAAGAATCATACGACGACCAACAGCCTGTACGATTCCCGCTTCGGGACGGTACAGACCCAAGGTGACCCGAATGCTCGTAATACCACGTGGCTACGCGATACGCTGGGCCGCGTGACGAGTCGGACGAATGCCGACGACGTGGTGACGGCAACCACATATTCAGACTGCACGACAGGCTGCCCGAGCGCCGTCTACGGCATTGCGCCATCTTACAAAATCGTAGTTACGACGACGAAATCGGGTACGACAATCGCGCCGACGCGCAAGTCTTACTTCGACAAC
Organism: uncultured Woeseiaceae bacterium; assembly: GCA_964533065.1. Lineage (GTDB taxonomy): Bacteria > Pseudomonadota > Gammaproteobacteria > Steroidobacterales > Woeseiaceae > UBA1847. Next base: position 5,181 of record CAZHLE010000137.1, read on the forward strand.
CTGGGGCGAGTGATTCGAACGGAAACGGAGTCGTTTGACGGAACGGCCTACAGCAAGCAAGACGTCAAGTACGACACTCAAGGACGCATCGAGAAAGCTAGTTTGCCGTACCTCAGCGGCACGTCGAAGGACATCATTCCAAGCTACGATCTGCGCAATCGAATAACCAATGAATCAAGACCCGATGGTAGCAGTACCGGGGCGGTCTTCAGCGTCAGCGGTGACACGATCATCGCCACCGTGACGGACAACGTGAAGAAGGCGGATGGGACAAGCGCCGGTACGCAAGTCAAACGCAATGAATACAACATCCTTGGGCAACTCACCAAGACGACGGACGGCTACGGCACCAGCCTCGATCCAAACACCACTTACACCTACGATGCCAACGGCAACATGCTGTCATCGGCAGTGAGCGACGGCACCACCACGATCACCACCACGATCACGTACGACGCTGCCGGCAACCCGAAAAGTATGGTTGATCCGGATGCCGGGACGATCACGACCACCTACACGGGCCTGAACGAGGTGCGCACGCAGACGGATGGCAAGGGCCAACAGTCCACGCTCACGTATGACGTTCTGGGACGCCTGTCGAGCCTCGTGAGCGTCGATGGCACCAGCAACTGGACGTGGGACACAGCCACCAATGGCGCCGGAAAACTGAAGTCCCGAAGCAAGACTGGGTTTTCTGAGACCTACTTCTATAACAGTGAAAGCCGACTGAGCAGTGTGGTCACCAGCATCACGCCGATCGGAGGGTCCAGCGGCACCAACTACACGACCACGCATACATACGATGGGTACGGTCGGCCGTCCACGACAACATTTCCAGGCGGGTTTATTCTCACACGAGCCTATAATGCACGTGGCTATGTCTCGCAGCTTCAGGACGGAGCAACCGCGGTGCAGACAATCAATAACCTTGATGCGTTCGGGCGCAGCGTGGACGAAAGTTACGCCAACGGTGTCGGCACGCAGCGCACCTTCGACCCGGAAACCGGTCGCCTCACCGATGTCAACACGAGCAAGGGCAGTACCGTCATCCAGAACAACGACTACGCCTGGCGCAGCAACGGCACCTTGGAAAGTCGCATCGCCCATCCGACCGCGGCACAGGCAACAACCCGGAAGGAAACGTTCGGTTACGATGTTTTGAATCGGATAACGCTCGCCGAGACGTTCATCAACAGCAGCAATACTCGCGACCTGATCTATGC
>CAZHLE010000138.1:0-6394 GCA_964533065.1 uncultured Woeseiaceae bacterium
GGAATACCTTGGTGATACAGGCTGTTTCAAAGCCGGCCTCAGCCAGGCCGAAAGTCGCGCGTAAACCGGCGCCGCCGGCACCAATGACGACGACGTCGTAGCTGTGATCAATGAAGTCGTAATCGCTCAACTGCCAAACCCCAGCTGATAAATCGCATGCAGCGCAACCAGCGCGAGCACCAGGTGCGCCACGCGCGACAGCAGTTGCGCCATGGCATTGAGCCGCGGCGCTTGCACATAGTCGTCAATCACGACCTCCACCCCGAGATACGAGTGGTAGGCCATCGTCACCGACAGTAGCGCGAGGAGGCCTGCGTTCAAAGGCTGGGCGGCGAATCCGCGCGCTATGCCGTGCCCGAAGCCATCCAATCCGATCAGCGAGCACGCGAACCATACACCCAGTGCCGCAAGCATGACGGCAGAAACGCGCTGCGCGATGAAATGCCCGGTCGCAGAACTCACAGCAACCACCAAAACGCTGCAGTCAAGGCGATCGCCAGCAGCAGTACAAACCAGGCCGATGCGTCCGCCTGGCGCTTTTCGAATCCGTGGCCAAAATCCCAGACCAGGTGGCGGACACCATTCGCCAGATGCAAAAAGAACGCGAAGCTCCAGCCGATCAGCAACAGGCAACCCGGCAGTGATGACATCAGGCTGACGAAACTTTCGTACTGAGCAGTGCCCAGCGACAGGCTGCCAAGCCACCAGGCAAACACCACCAGACCGAAAGACATCGCTACGCCGGTAATCCGGTGCAGGATTGAAAGGGTCATCGTTATCGGCCAGCGATAGATCGAAATATGGGGTGACAAAGGTCTTTCAGTTCGTCTCATAAATTATTGTTAATTATCGTTTTTAATATCTAGAAATCAATACAACGACCGGCCTTTTCCCAGTCGCCGTAACGGGTCGGGTCCGGCCCTTCCCGGCCACCAATTTCTTTCGGTGCCACGGGAATCGATTGCTCTTCAGCAGCGTCTTTTTCGGTATGCTCCTTATCCATGCCGAAAGTATGCCAGAGGCCGAATCAGTATGTCAGAAATCCCTTGCACAACAATTTCGGTCAAAGGCAGCGATGTATTTGCGTTCCTGCAGGTGCAGTTAGCGACCGACGTGAAGCTCGTAACCCGGGAAACAGCAATTCTCTGCGCCTGGTGCAATCCGAAGGGCCGCGTGATCTGCCTGCCATCGATTATTGCCAGGGACTCCGGTTTCGAACTGACGCTGCCGGCCGACCTCGCCCCACTGGTACAGCAGCGACTGACGCTCTATCGCTTTCGATCCAGAGTGGAATTCACATCCCGGGCTGCGGCTGCCCGTGGTGCCGAGGAGCAAGTGGCGAAATTACGCGCCGGTATTGTTGAAATTGCTCTGGCGCAATCGGAAAAGTTTACGCCGCACATGCTGAATCTCGACCTGCTTGGCATTGTCAGTCTCGACAAGGGTTGCTACCCGGGCCAGGAGATCGTCGCGCGGACGCATTATCGCGGTGCCAGCAAACGCCGCTGCCTGCGATTCGAGAGCAGCGCGCCGGTCGCTCCGGGCGACAAGGTGTCCGATGGTGAGCGCGATATCGGCGAGGTCGTCAACGCAATCGGCACCGAACTGCTCGCCGTCGTTCCCGTGGATGCGGCCGATCAATCCCTGACCATCGGCGGTATTCAGCTGTACCTGGCCGAGCTACCGTATTCGATTAGTTCCTGATCGCAAGAAATCGCCCGCATGGCGACCTGCCACGGGCTAGTCGAGGACTTCCGGGCGCATGTGCGGAAACAGCAGCACGTCGCGGATTGATGGCGAATCGGTCAGCAGCATGACGAGCCGATCGATGCCGACCCCGATGCCCGCTGTCGGCGGCAGGCCGTATTCGAGCGCGCGGATGTAGTCGTGGTCGAAAGCCATGGCTTCATCATCGCCGGCCTCGGCGTTTGCCACCTGTTCCTGGAAACGCTGCGCCTGGTCCTCCGGATCATTGAGCTCGGAAAAGCCATTTGCGATCTCGCGGCCACCGATGAAAAACTCGAAGCGATCGGTCACGAAGGGATCCGCGTCGTTACGGCGCGACAGCGGCGAAACTTCGGTCGGATACCGGGTAATAAAGGTCGGCTGACGTAACTGGTGCTCGCCGGTCTTGTCGAAAATCTCGATTTGCAGCTTGCCGGCACCATCATGCTCCTCGACCGTCACGCCGAGCTTTTTGCAGACGCCCGCGAGGTAGTCGCGATCACGAATTTTTGCGGGGTCGAGGTCGGGATTGTACTTTCGTACCACATCTTCCACCGTCATGCGTGCAAAGCGATGGCCAAAGTCGAACTCCTCGCCCTGGTAGCGCACAAGCGTGGTACCGAGGATGGATTCGGCCATGCCATGCAAAATTGCTTCGAGCATTACAATGAGGTCTTCATAATCAGCATAGGCCCGATAGAGTTCGAGCATGGTGAACTCAGGATTGTGCTGCGTTGAGACGCCCTCGTTGCGAAAATTGCGATTGATTTCGTACACGCGCTCGAAGCCGCCTACCACGAGGCGCTTGAGATTCAGTTCCGGCGCGATTCTCAGGAACAGGGACATATCGAGCGCGTTGTGATGGGTCGTAAATGGCCGTGCAACCGCACCGCCCTTGGTGACCTGCATCATCGGCGTCTCGACTTCGAGATAGTCCTGCGCATCAAGAAAGGCGCGAATGTAGGCGACGATCGCGGAGCGGGTCCTGAATACCTTGCGGCTCTCTTCATTGACGATCAGATCGACATAGCGCTGCCGGTACCGTGTTTCCTGGTCCGCCAGACCGTGGAACTTCTCCGGCAGCGGGCGCAAAGACTTCGTCAGCAGCCGCACTTCGTCGGCGAGCACGGTCAGCTCACCGGTCTGGGTGCGAAACAGTGCCCCTTTGGCACCGACAATATCGCCGACGTCCCACTTCTTGAAACTCGCGTAGACACCCTCGGGCAAATGATCGCGCTCCAGACGCACCTGGATCTGCCCGGAGCGGTCCTGCAACTTGATGAAACTGGCTTTGCCCATGACGCGCTTTGCCATCATGCGCCCAGCCACGGCGACCTGGACGTGCTCCTCGCGCAGCGTCTCGTCCGTGTGCTCCGCGAACGTCGTCAGCAATTCGTCCGCCTTGGCATTGCGTCGAAAATCGTTCGGGTAGGCATTGCCCTCCGCGCGCAAGGCGTCGAGCTTGCGGCGGCGTTCGGCAATCAGCTTGCTTTCATCCTGAGGCTTTTCGGTCACGCGATTACAGTCCTTGCTTGAGGCTGGCCTCGATAAAACTATCAAGCCCGCCATCCAGTACAGCCTGAGTGTTACCGGTTTCGACGCCGGTACGCAAATCCTTGATGCGACTCTGGTCAAGAACATAGTTCCGGATCTGGCTTCCCCAGCCGACATCGGCCTTGCCCTCTTCGACCAGCGATGCCTTGGCACGACGTTCCTGCATCTCGAGCTCGTAGAGTTTCGCCTTTAGCTGGCTCATTGCCTGCGCCTTGTTCTTGTGCTGCGAGCGATCGTTCTGGCATTGCACGACCGTGTTCGTTGGCAGGTGCGTGATGCGTACTGCGGACTCGGTGCGGTTGACGTGTTGCCCGCCCGCGCCACTGGCGCGATAGACGTCAATGCGAAGGTCGGATGGGTCGATTTCAATCTCGACCTCGTCATCAATTTCCGGCGACACGAAAACAGACGCGAACGAGGTATGACGACGATTGCCGGAATCGAACGGCGACTTTCGCACCAGGCGGTGCACGCCGGTCTCGGTGCGGAGCCAGCCGTAGGCATATTCGCCGATGATATGAATCGTAGCACTCTTGATGCCCGCAACTTCGCCTTCGGAGGCCTCGATGACCTCGGCCTTGAAATCATGCGCCTCAGCCCAGCGCAGGTACATGCGCAGAATCATTTCCGCCCAGTCCTGCGCCTCGGTCCCGCCGGCACCGGATTGAATATCAAGATAGGCGTTGTTCGAGTCCAACTCACCAGAAAACATGCGGCGAAATTCGAGGCCCGCAACAGTCTGTTCGAATCGATCCAGGTCCGTGCTAACTTCGTCCACCGACGCCGTATCACATTCCTCGAGCGCCATTTCGAACAATTGCCCGGCATCGTCGAGACCACTGGTCAGTTCATTCAGGGTGTGAACAACATTTTCCAGCGTGACGCGTTCCTTGCCGAGGGCCTGCGCACGATCAGGGTCATTCCAGATGTCGGGTTGTTCGAGCTCGCGCTGTACTTCGGTCAGCCGTTCCGCTTTGCCGTCATAGTCAAAGATACCCCCTCAACGCGGCGACGCGTTCGGTCAGGTCGAGTATCGAGTGTCTGATTGAATTGATTTCCATGACGATTTCAAGGCTTGCCGGGCGAACGACGCGCGATATTAGCACGCAGCCCCATCGTGCAAAGCGCTAATTTGCTCGACGATCAACTGCGCCGTTTCCCGGCCACGAAATTCGTTTACATCGAGTCGATAAGCCAGCTGCACGACACCGCGCCAGGCATCGCCCGCCTGGTTGAATGCGATCGCATCTACAACAGCACCGCCCGCGGCCGGTTGCACGCGCAGTTTCAAATGATTCTCGCCAACCGTGCGTTGCTCGACTACCACGAAATCGCCGCTCCACAGTGGCTCCGCGAAACCTGAGCCCCAGGGCCCGGCATCGCGAAGTGAGCGCGCGAAAGCGAGATTGAAATACTCATCCGTCAGTACACCATCACTGACGATGGCACCATTGAAGTCGGCGTCAGGATACAGGCGCTTGAGTTGCTCTTCGGCCGCAGCGGCAAACTGCGCATAGTCCGGTTCGGCGATCGTCAGGCCCGCCGCCATGGCATGGCCACCGAATTTCGGGATCAGCTGCGGATGGACTGTGGATACGGCGGCGAGCAGGTCACGCGCATGCACGCCCTGCACCGAGCGCGCCGAGCCCTTGAGAAATCCGCCGGTCTCGCGCGCGAATGCGATCACCGGCCGATGACAGCGCTCACGCACGCGCGATGCGATCAGGCCGACCACGCCCTGGTGCCAGGACTCGTCGAACAGGCAAATACAGGACGGCCAATGCCGCTGCTCGAGGCTATCCACATAGGCGAATGCCTGGTCGCGCATGGTCGCCTCGATGTCGCGCCGCTCCTTGTTGATGTCATCGAGCAGTCTCGCGTGCTGCGTTGCAGCGGCAGGGTCGTCGGTCAGCAGGCATTCGATGCCGATCGACATGTCTTCGAGGCGACCTGCAGCGTTAATGCGTGGCCCGACCACAAAACCGAGGTCGCCGCTGACCGTGCGCGACAGCTGCCGACCCGATTGCTCGAGCAATGCGCGAATTCCGGCAACAGTATGTCCGGCGCGAATCCGGTCCAACCCCTGCTGCACCAGAATGCGGTTGTTGTGATCCAGCGTTACGACATCGGCAACCGTACCCAGTGCAACGAGATCCAGGAACTGAGCCGGTATTCTTGCCGCTCCTGAAAGTCCCTCGGCTTCGAGCCGGCGCCCGAGCGCAGCGACCAGGTAGAAAGCGACACCGACACCGGCGAGGTTGCGGCTTGGAAAGCGGCTGCCGGGCAGATTCGGATTCAGGATCACATCGGCGGCCGGCAATTCCCTTCCTGGCAAATGATGATCGGTCACGAGCACAGCGATGCCGCGACGTTTCGCTTCGTTCACACCATTGATGCTCGAAATGCCATTGTCGACCGTCACGATCAGTTGCGGCTGGCTGGCCGCCGCGACAGCAACGATTTCGGCGGTCAGGCCGTAACCGTACTCAAAGCGATTCGGCACCAGATAATTGACGTTCCTGAACCCGAATGCCCTGAAGCAACGCAGCAACAGCGCCGTGCTGGTCGCGCCATCCACATCGAAGTCACCAATGATGACGATGCGCTGCTCGCGGTATAGCAGCAGCAGGTCGACGGCGTCGGCAATGTGTTCCAGCGCTCCAACCGGCGCGAGGCTCGCGAGCCCGTAGTCGAGTTCATTCGCACTGGCCACACCGCGCGTCGCGTACAGGCGCGCAAACACCGAATCCAGCGCACCGAGCGAAGCGATCGCTTTGGCGTCCGGGGCTGTACGCAGGACAATCGGACGTCCCCGTTGCACGGGTTTCATGGCATCGGCCCAAACATGGCGGTGTGACGACGCCAGATTCGCCAGCGATCCGACCGACGTAGCTCGAGCGTATAACCATCCTGGGTCAATAGAATGACTTCGCTGATGCGGCCCGAGTGCAGGGCCGCGCGTAGCTCTTCAAGAAGAATGTCGAGCTCGTATCTACCCGCCGCCGGCATCGCGACAAAACCGGCAGGAGCCTGGTCGAGACAGGCCGCGATTGAACCGGGCCATTCCGCCACGACGCCCGACTTGCTGAGCCAGTAACCCGTGAGCATCGCATCA
>CAZHLE010000139.1:0-6321 GCA_964533065.1 uncultured Woeseiaceae bacterium
CCGGCGGCTTCCTCGTCACTCAGCGCATGCTGCGCATGTTCCGCAAGTAAGGGCACCATCATGGCATCCGGTATCGTTACTGCCAGCTACATCATCGCCGCCGTACTGTTTATCTTGAGCCTCGGCGGTTTGAGCAACCCCGAGACTGCGCGACGCGGCAATGCGTATGGCATTGCTGGCATGATCATTGCGATTGTCTCGACCATCTTCTCGAATCAGGTCACCGATTACGTGGTGCTGATCATCGTGATGCTGATCGGCGGCACGCTCGGCGTCGTCGCGGCACGGCGCGTGCAGATGACCGAAATGCCGGAACTCGTCGCCATCCTGCATAGCTTCGTCGGCCTGGCCGCGGTACTGATCGGTTTCGCGACTTATCTCGGTGGTGTCGACCATTTTCACGGCGCGGAGCGCTCGATCCACGAGGTCGAAATCTATCTCGGCATCCTGATCGGCGCGGTGACGTTCACCGGCTCGGTCATCGCATTCGGCAAGCTGCGCGGCAAGATCAACGGCAAGCCCGTGCTGCTGCCAGGGCGGCACTGGATGAATCTCGCGATCGCTGTGATCTGCATCTGGATCGCCGTCGCCTTCGTCGGCACCGAGTCGATCGGCTGGGGCGTGTTCCTGCTGTTCGTCATGACCTTGCTGGCTTTTGCTTTTGGCGTGCACATGGTGATGGCCATCGGCGGGGCGGACATGCCGGTCGTGGTGTCGATGTTGAACAGCTACTCGGGCTGGGCCGCGTCGGCGACCGGCTTCATGCTCGGGAACGATCTCCTGATCGTGACCGGTGCTCTGGTCGGCTCCAGCGGTGCAATCCTGAGTTACATCATGTGCCGCGCAATGAACCGCAAGTTCCTTGCGGTCATTGCGGGCGGATTCGGTACGGGCGGTGGCGCGACCTTGTCGGGCGAGTCCGAACAGCAAGGCGAGATTGTGCCGATCGAGGCGCAGGAAACTGCAGCGCTGCTGTTGGCGGCCAAGGAAGTCATGATTATTCCGGGCTACGGCATGGCCGTGGCGCAGGCGCAGCATACGGTTTTCGAGATTACAAAGGCGTTACGTGCGAAAAAGATCAACGTTCGTTTCGGCATCCACCCGGTGGCCGGGCGCATGCCGGGGCATATGAACGTCTTACTGGCCGAAGCCAAGGTGCCGTACGACATCGTGTTCGAGATGGACGAGATTAATGATGATTTTCCCGATGTCGACGTCTCGGTCGTCATCGGTGCGAATGACATTGTCAATCCGTCGGCATTGGAAGAGCCGAACAGCCCGATCGCAGGGATGCCCGTTCTCGAGTGCTGGAAGGGCGAAACAACCATTGTTTTGAAACGCAGCATGGCCACCGGTTATGCCGGAGTGCAGAATCCGCTTTTCTATAAAGAGAACACGCGCATGTTGTTCGGCGATGCCAAGGACACTCTCGACGCCGTACTTAAAGCCCTTTAAACTCGGTGCCCTTGGATCGCGCGCCGCGCGATGGGGTTAGCAGGATGCTCGCAGGAATCGTCACCGATATCGCACAGCAGGTGCTGCGTACCGATGTGGCCGGAATGCCACTCGAATGGATCGACTATAGGGAAGCGGTCCGGCTGTACCATGCTGACCAGGTTGCCTATGATTGTGGTACACACCTGTACACGATGTTCGGTGGGTACAGCAGTTTCGACGGCGAGCGCAGCCGGATCGCCGTGAATTCGATTATTGCGACCCGTGGTACCAGCCAGAGCCTGGTACGAAATCGTGATCGCTACGTCCCGCCGCTGAACAATCGCACGCTGTTCAAACGGGACGGCAATATTTGCCTGTACTGTGCGATGCGTTACCCGACCCGCGACCTGACGCGCGATCACATTACGCCAATTTCACGCGGTGGCCAGGACAGATGGAACAACGTTGCAACGGCGTGCCGTCGTTGTAACAACTTCAAGGGTGGGCGCAAGCCGGAGCAGGCGGGCATGCAACTGATCGCGGTGCCGTTCACACCAACCTATGCCGAATATATATACCTCAAAGGTCGTCGCGTACTCGCCGACCAGATGCAATACCTGCTCGCACACATCCCAAGATCCAGCCCGTTGCATGCGCGCCTGACCGGCCACCTCGCCGATGGCGAAGAGATCATTGACGTCCACTTCCATGAGTAATGACAGGGGTCAGAGCCCTTTTTGGACCATATATGGATGCGGCCAGATATGGTCCAAAAAGGGCTCTGACCCCTGTCAGGCATGCAGTATTTAGTCGACGCCAGCGTCTATGTTTTTCGGGCTTACTATTCGATGCCCGATGATATGGTCGACAAGGAAGGTAACCCGGTCAACGCGTTGTACGGTTTTTGCCGATTTCTTGGCGATTTTATGGAGCAGGTCAATCCCGAATACATAGCGGTGCTGTTTGATGAAAGTCTGTCGTCGTCTTTTCGAACAGATATTTATCCTGCCTACAAAGCCAATCGCGACCCAGCACCGGAGGACCTGAAGCGCCAGTTCGGCCAGTGCCGCCGATTTACGCGGGCACTGGGTATCATGGATCACGGTAGTCCGCACTACGAGGCAGACGACCTGATCGGTACGCTGGTAGAGTACGGTCGCAGAGTCAACCGTCCATCGACGATCGTCACGCGCGACAAAGACCTTGCACAACTGGTTTCGAAAGACGATGTGTTCTGGGACTTTGCTGGCAAGGGCAAGATCCGCTATGACGAAGTGCGCGGTGTCTTTGGAGTTCGCCCGGAACAGATCGCCGACTTTCTCGCGCTGGCGGGAGATGCGGTTGACAATATCAAAGGCGTTCCCGGCGTCGGCAAGAAAACAGCAACTGTCTTGCTTGAAAATTTTGGCAGCCTTGATGGGATTTACGCGAATCTTGACAAGGTGCATAAGATTAACGTGCGTGGCGCGAAAACGCTCGGCGAAAAACTTGCCACTTACAAGGATGATGCCGAGTTGGCACGAAAACTGACGGGCATCGCATGCGATGCGCCATTCGATAACCCGGAAACAGCACTACGTCGTAAACGCCCAAAGCTGGGTGAGATCAATGCGCTGTACGATGAGGCCGACATCGGTACGGCCTTGCGCCGCCAGGCGGAGCGAATATCGGATCTAGCTCTCGATTAATGATCGGTGACAGTTACCTTTTGCGCACCAAATTGGTGCATTGCACCAATTTGGTGCGCAAAAGGTAACTGTCACTAGGCTTCGGCGACTTCGTAACTTTCGCCGAGGAAGTCCTCCTCGAATGCGAACAGGGTCGTTCCTTCCGGTGCCGTTATTGCAACGAATGCGCCTTCGTAGCCTGGAAACTTCCTGTGTTCGAGCGCATGTTTCTCGATGGCCTCGAACAGCGCGTCGCGATCCACGCAACGAAAACACAGCGAGGGCCCGCTAAGTGCAATGCTTTCGGAGAGCCCCAGCGGAAAGCCGCCCGCATCGAAGCGCATGTGGGTTGTCGGCCCCTCGCGAACTCGCAGCACCACCGGCGCAACCGTCGCCCAGAACAGGGCGGAGTTCACGACGTCGCGCGCAGGCAAGGAAAGCTCAAACCAGTTGCCGCACCTCGAATCGTTGCTGAATTCATCACCGGCCATGAAAGTTCGTGCCTCGAGCATTCGTATGTTGTGCCCGTCGCGGTCTACCAGCCCAAGCTCGTTGAACGCATCCTCATCCAGTTGCAGAAAACTGAACTCGAAGCCATGGTCGGACATGGAACGCGCGTGCTTTGCCAGGTCCTGTTGCACGTAACTGATCGCCGGAGAATCAAACTCGCGATCGTGCAGGCCGATGCACAACGCACCGTCCGTAACGACGGCGTATTTGTGTGAGTAGACGTCGCCGATTTCGAGTTCCGCAAAACCGAGGTTCTTGTAAAAGCCCAGGGAATCGAGGATATCCGGTGTGCGTACACTGAATTCAAGGTATCGACCGAGATTGCTCATGGCCCGAACTCGATCCAGCCACGGGCATTTTTCTCGATCAGGCCAGCAAGCACCGCGGCATGCTGCTGACTCGCATTCAATGCCGGAATGTAGTGCAACGCCCCACCGCCGGCACTGACAAAGAGTTCCGAATAGCGCATCGCGATTTCTTCGAGCGTCTCCAGGCAATCGACAGCAAAGCCAGGGCAGACGACGTCGACGCGTGACATGTTGGCCGCGCCAAACTTGCCCAGGACTTCCTCTGTGTAAGGTTGCAGCCACTCTTCCCGGCCAACGCGGGACTGAAAGGCGACCGACCAGCGGGTCTCGTCGAGCACAAGTTCGCTCGCAATCAGACGAGCGGTTTTCAGGCACTGGCAATGATACGGGTCACCGTTCAGCAGTGTGCTCTTGGGGACGCCGTGAAACGAAAAAAGAAGATGCTCACCGCGACCGTGCTGTTGCCACTGCTGACGAATATTCTCGGCGTGCGCGGCAATGAACTCCGCCGAGTCGTGGTACTGATTGATGAAGCGCAATTCGGGGAGCCAGCGGCGCTTTCCGAGCACTTTGGCCACAGCATCGAAAACAGCGGCCGTCGTTGTGCCCGAGTACTGCGGATACAAGGGCAGGACGATGATCCGGCGAGCTCCAGCCGTGTACAGGGCATCGAGGCCGGCTTCGACGGCGGGATTACCATAGGTCATGGCGAGCTGCACGCGCACTGGCCCGGAGACGCGGTGCGACAAATTGACCTGGATGGCATCCGCAAGGTCTTGCGAGTGAATCAACAGCGGCGATCCGCGCTCAGTCCAGACCTGCTGATACGCGTGCGCCGACCGCGTCGGTCGCAGCAACAGGATGATACCGTTGAGAATGATCCACCAGAGTGCGCGTGGATATTCAACGACGCGCGGATCCCAGAGAAACTGGCGTAGATAACGGCGCACGGCGGGCGTCGTGGGGCTGTCTGGCGTGCCCAGATTCACGAGCAGGACGCCTGCAATCTCGGACGACCCGTGCTCGTACTCGGGCATGATTTTGAAATTTGGCATGTAGCTCGAGCCTACCGATATCAGTCGGCGCTACAGTAAACGAAAGGCCCCCGGGGCGCCAGTTGCAGGCGCTATAATCCATTGTCTTGATTGAAATTTATGGGTGCGAACAAAAATGCAAACTCGCTCGGAACAACCACAGCCTGCGGTCTCGAACTGGTCTTTAATTCGAGACCTGGCGGTGCTCCAGGTGAAACTCATCGTCGACGGTTTTCGCGACCTCGTGCTCCTGCCGATATCGATAGTCGCCGCCATCGTCAGCCTGGCAAACGGCAGCAACGGGGTGCCCGGCCCGCAGTTCTACCGGCTGCTGGTCATAGGCAAACAAAGCGAACGCTGGATCGACCTGTTCGGTGCGCTGCGAAACGCTCCCGCCGGCGTAAATCGTACCGAGATGCCTGACGTCGGCAACCTCGACGACATAGTCAGTAATGTCGAAAGATTTGTCGTGGATGAGTACCAGCGCGGGGGCGTTACTGCCCAGGCGAAATCGCGAATTGATGCCGCGCTCAAAGCGATGCGGCGCAAAAACATCAAGGAATCAGAGCCCTGATGGGCTCCGGCACCGATACTATTCCGGTGCCGCTTCCATGATTGCCGTAACGCCCATACCGCCTGCCGTGCATACCGAGATCAGGCCACGGCCGGATCCCTTCTCGCTGAGCAGTTTTGCCATATTAGCGACGACGCGCGCGCCGGTGGCGGCGAACGGATGTCCGATCGCGAGGCTGCCACCCTTGACGTTCAGCCGGCTCAGGTCGATGGGGCCGAGAGCATGGGTACGGCCGAGCTTTTCACGGCAGAATTTCTCCGACTGCCATGCTTTGAGCGTGGCGATTGTCTGCGCCGCGAATGCCTCGTGAATTTCATAGAAATCGAAATCCTGTAATCGCAGATTTGCATCCTTGAGCATGTCCGACACCGCATAGGCGGGAGCCATCAGCAGCCCTTCGTCGTTGATGAAATTGACACTGGCAACTTTAACAAACGTCAAGTAGGCCGAAATCGGCACGTTTTTCAGCCTCGCCCAGTCTTCCGAGGCGAGCAACACAGCAGCGGCCCCGTCGGTTAACGGCGTGCTGTTGCCTGCTGTCAATGTTGCGTCTTCATCCTTTGCGAACACGGGCTTCAGAGCCTGTAATTTTTCGAAGGTGGAGTCACGGCGGATATTGTTATCTTCCTCGCAGTCCATGAACGGCGTAACGAGGTCTTCGTACCAGCCGGAATCATAGGCGTGTGCTGCTTTTACGTGACTCGCCAGCGCGAGCTGGTCCTGGTGTTCGCGTTGTACGACCCATTCTCGCGCAATCTCTTCGGTGCTCTGACCCATCGACATCCCGGTGC
>CAZHLE010000140.1:0-6318 GCA_964533065.1 uncultured Woeseiaceae bacterium
CCTATCTCGACGCGCGGCGCAATGGCATCGCCAAACACGGTCGTGATTAACGAACCCGTGCGCAGGGTTCTGCGCGCGCTGAATTCGGCAACGAGTTTTCGGCTGGCAGCTTCAATGGTCACGGCAGGTTCGCTTGCGCTGGGACTGACTGACCGTATATTGTGACACTGATTTTTTCAATTTGAATTTGATTGTGTTTCATATGAAGAAACTCGGAAATCTGCTCGCGGACCGATGGGTCGAAGGCGATGGCGACGGCACCCCGCTGTTATCGGCCGTGACCGGCAGACCGCTGGCCGCAATCACGAGTGCAGGCCTCGACTTCAAACATGCGCGGGCTTATGCCAAATCGGTCGGCGGTGCAAACTTAAGAAAAATGACCTTCCACCAGCGTGGCGACATGCTCAAGGCGTTGGCCGTTTACCTCAACGAACACAAACAGGAATTCTACGAACTCTCGACCGAAACCGGTGCGACGCGCAGGGACAGCTGGCCCGATATCGACGGTGGTATATCGACGCTGTTTGTTTTCTCGAGCAAGGCGCGGCGCGAAATGCCAAACGACCATGTCTATCTTGACGGTGATGTGGAGCTATTGTCAAAGAACGGCACGTTCGTCGGCCAGCATATCTGTACACCGAAACACGGTGTCGCAATTCATATCAACGCATTCAACTTTCCCTGCTGGGGCATGCTCGAGAAGCTGGCGCCGACCCTGCTTGCCGGTGTGCCGGCCATCATCAAGCCTGCATCCAGCACCGCCTACCTGACCGAGCGCATGGTCCGGCGCATGATCAAATCCAGCATCCTGCCGCCCGGCAGCGTGCAACTGATTTGCGGCAGCGTCGGCACGCTGTTCGATCACCTCGACTGCCAGGACACGATCGCATTCACGGGCTCCAAGACCACCGCTGAAATGCTGCAGCAGCACCCGCGCGTGGTCAGCGAATCGGTCGCCTTCACGGCCGAAACCGACTCGCTCAACATGTCCATCCTGGGGCCCGACGCGCTGCCCGGAACACCGGAATTTGACCTTTACATTCAAGAAGTTATACGTGAGATGACGGTCAAGGCCGGGCAAAAGTGCACGGCCATCCGGCGGATCATCGCGCCAAGCACGATCGCCGCCGATGTGGTGCGCGCTTTATCCACGGCGCTCGGCAGGATTCGCATCGGCAACCCGGCCAGCAAGAACGTCGACATGGGCGCGCTCGCGAGCACGGGCCAGCGCGATGAAGTTCGTGATCGCGTCAATACACTGGCGAAAGACGCCCGCATCGTTTTCGGCGGCGATGACGAATTCCAGCTCGTCGATGCCGATGCCAGAAAGGGCGCGTTCTTCATGCCAACCCTGTTGCATTGCGAAAAGCCCTTGATCTCGAAAATCGTGCATGCGGTTGAAGCGTTCGGCCCGGTCAGCACGGTGTTGCCCTACGACTCCCTCGATGAAGCGATCGAACTCGCGCGCCTCGGTGAGGGCAGCCTGGCAGGATCGATTTTCACGAATGACAACCAAGTCGCGCGCGAACTCGTACTTGGCACCGCCTCCTATCATGGTCGCATGCTGGTTGTTAATCGCCACTGCGCGGCTGAATCCACCGGGCACGGTTCGCCACTCGCGCACCTCGTGCATGGCGGTCCCGGTCGTGCCGGCGGTGGCGAGGAAATGGGCGGTGTGCGCGGCATCCTGCATTACATGCAGCGCACGGCGATCCAGGGTTCGCCCGAGACGCTGTCCGTCATCGGGCATCGCTGGATAAAGGGTGCCGATCAGAAAGACCCGGGCATGCACCCGTTTCGCAAGACTTTTGAGCAACTCGAGCTCGGCGACACTTTCAAAAGCGGGCCGCGACAGGTCACGCTCGACGACATCAATCACTTTGCCGAGTTCACGGGCGACAAGTTCTATGCACACATGAACGAAGAACAGGCCGCGAAGAATCCATTCTTCGAAGGTCGCGTCGCGCATGGCTACCTGATTGTGTCATTCGCCGCCGGCCTGTTCGTCGACCCCGACTTCGGCCCGGTACTCGCGAACTACGGTGTCGACAATCTTCGCTTCCTGACGCCTGTGAATGTCAACGATTCACTGCGGGTGCGCCTGACCTGCAAACAGAAGACGTTGCGTGGCGACAGTGGCTATGGCGAGGTCCGCTGGGACACGGAGGTCACGAATCAGGACGACACCATCGTCGCACAGTATGATGTGCTCACCATGGTCGCGACTGACGCGCACTGGCAATCCGTTAACTAGGCACTCCCGGCAATATGGCCCGACCCAAGATCCTGGTTTTCCAGCACGTACCCTATGAACCGCTGGGGACACTCGACCCGCTTTTGAAGCAGGCCGGGTTCCGGCTGCGCTACGTCAATTTCGGCCGTAATCCTCATGAGCGGCCGTCGCTGGAGGGATACGTGGCGCTGATTATTCTCGGTGGGCCGATGAATGCCGACGACGTCGCGGCCCACCCGCACCTCGCGACTGAATCTGAATTGATACAGGAAGCGCTGCAGCGCGATATCTCGATCATGGGCATTTGTCTCGGCGCGCAACTGCTCGCCAAGGCGCTCGGCGGCACGATACTGGCGGGTGCCGGGCGCGAAATCGGCTGGCACGATGTAGAGCTTACGGATGCCGGAATCAGGGACCAGGTATTGTCGACTTTTGGTCAGCAGAGCCAGGTATTTCAGTGGCATGACGATGTCATTGAACTGCCGCCCGGCGTCGTTCACCTGGCGCGATCCGAGCGCTGTGCGACGCAGGCGTTTCGTTATGGCGAGCACGCCTACGGATTCCAGTTTCATCTTGAGGTCGACCGCCAGCTGATCGAGCGCTGGCTCAGGGTGCCACAAAACCAGGCCGTGTTCGCCGACGGCCAGCTGGATCCGCGACACATCCGGGATAGAATCAGCGACGCCATTCAGCCGCTGATGACGCTCAGTAACAATACCTTCAGTCGCTGGATCGAGCGCTTCGATCTGCAACCCCGGAAACTGCAACTGCCCTCACGATGACTGAACTGGCCGGCAAGAGAATTGTGATTACCGGTGCTGCAAGCGGCATCGGGCGCGCCAGCAGCTTGCTCGCGGCGCGGCAAGGCGCTCTGATCGTTGCGGTCGACAACGCGGAATCGGTGCAGGCAACGGTGGCCGAGATCATCGCCAGTGGCGGCAACGCCATCGCGGTGCAGGCTGACATCAGCGTAGATAGCGAGGTCAGGGCGTTCATTACCCGCTGCATCGAGGAGTTCGGCGGCATCGACGGCCTGTATGCCAACGCCGGCATACTCGGCGCAAATAAACCGTTGCAGCATTTGAGCGCAAAGGACTGGCAACGGACTCTCAGCGTCAACACGGTCGGCACCTTTCTCTGCATCCAGCACGCCGCCGCGCGCATGGCCGCACAGGGTCACGGCGCCATCGTGTGTACCGCGAGCGTTGCAGGCCTGCGCGCGAATGCGGGTGGCATCGACTACAGTGCCAGCAAGGCCGCCGTGATCAGCATGGTGCAGACCGTCGCCTGCGAGTTGTATGCGAGCGGCGTGCGCGTCAATGCGATCTGCCCGGGATTGATCGAAACCGGTATGACCGCGCACGTCTTCGAACGGGTGCGCGCGAAGGGCAAGGCGTCTTTGATCGGCCAGGTCAATCCCTCGGCCAGGGCGGGTGCGGCCGAAGAAATTGCCAGCATGGCCTGCTTCCTGCTCAGTGACGCAGCGTCGTACATCAATGGTCAGGCGATCGCTGTGGATGGCGGATTGTCGGCGTCGCATCCCTGGGTTTATCCAAACTCCAAATAGAGAGTCGCACATGAATTTCGAGCACAACGCAAAAACCATCGGTCTGGTGCAGCGCCTTGCAGCTTTTATGGACGAACATGTCTGGCCGAACGAGACGAGCTACCGGCAACAGGTCGCCGCGATGGGCGAGCGCTGGACACCGGTACCGCTTATCGAAGCGCTCAAGCCCAAAGCGCAGCAAGCAGGGTTATGGAACCTGTTTTTGCCGGACTCGGAATTCGGCGCTGGCTTGAGAAATCTCGAATACGCGCCTCTTTGTGAAATCATGGGTCGCGTGCCCTGGTCGGCTGAAGTGTTCAATTGCTCGGCGCCGGACACGGGCAACATGGAAACGCTGCAACGCTACGGCAGCGATGCACAAAAGCAGCAGTGGCTGATGCCGTTGCTGGCCGGCGAGATTCGCTCCTGCTTTGCGATGACCGAACCCGGCGTCGCCTCGTCCGATGCGCGCAACATCAGTGCGACCATCGTTCGTGACAGCGGCGACTACGTCCTCAACGGCCACAAGTGGTGGTCATCGGGCAGCGGCGATCCGCGCTGCAAACTGTTCGTCTTCATGGGCAAATCCAACCCCGATAGCGACGACGTGTATCGCCAGCAATCCATGATCCTGGTACCGAGCGATGCTCCGGGCATCACGATACGGCGCTCGCTGCCCGTATTTGGCTACAGCGATGCACCACACGGTCATGGCGAGATCGTGTTCGAAAACGTGCGCGTACCGAAGGACAACATGCTACTCGGCGAAGGCCGCGGTTTCGAGATCGCGCAGGGCCGGCTCGGCCCCGGTCGCATTCATCACTGCATGCGACTGATCGGCCTCGCCGAAGTCGCGCTTGAAAAGATGTGCCGGCGGGCGCAACAACGACACGCCTTCGGCATGGCCTTGTCCGAGCAAGGCGTCACGCACGAGCGTATTGCCGAATCACGGATCCTGATCGACCAGGCGCGCCTGCTGGTGCTGGCGGCCGCGGACAAAATGGACAAGCTCGGCAATCGCGAGGCACGCAAGGAAATCGGCATGATCAAGGTCGCAGCGCCGAACATGGCCTGCAAGGTTATCGACTGGGCAATACAAATGCACGGTGGTGGCGGCGTCTCGGATGATTTCGGCCTTGCCTACGCTTACGCGCAGGCGCGTACGCTCCGGCTTGCCGATGGACCGGACGAGGTGCACCGCGACCAGATCGCGCGCCTCGAACTGAAAAAGTACCGCGCATGACCGCGGCTCAGGACGGACGCGACCTCGACGCGCCGCTGGCCGCACACCGGATTGATACGACAGCACTTGCGCAATATCTCGGCGCCCGGTTGCCGGGCTTTGGCGACAGCTGCACGGTGCAGCAATTTCGCGGCGGCCAGTCGAATCCCACTTACCTGGTCGAATCGCAAAACGGCCGCTATGTGCTGCGGAAAAAGCCGCCCGGCGAGCTGCTGCCCTCGGCACACGCGGTCGATCGGGAATACCGGGTAATCTCGGCTCTGGCGGGCAGTGCCGTACCGGTTCCGGCGACCTACCTGCTGTGTACCGACGAAACGGTCATCGGCCAGATGTTCTACGTGATGGACTATGTAGCGGGACGTGTCATCGCGGACCCGCGGTTACCCGGTTGCGTAGCCGCAAAACGCGCGGTCATGTACGAATCGATGGTCGGGGTCCTGGGTAGTTTGCATGCACTCGACTACGCCGCCATTGGGCTCAGCGATTTTGGTCGCCCGTCCGCTTATGTCGCGCGCCAGGTTGCGCGCTGGTCAGCACAGTATGACGCCTCGAAGCTCGATGATTTTGCCGCGATGGACCAGCTGATCGAGTGGCTGCCAAAACTCAACCCCGATGACGACCAGGCCGCAATCGTGCACGGTGATTTCCGTCCCGGCAATGTGATCTTCGCGAGCGACGATTCGCGGGTCATCGCCGTGCTGGACTGGGAGCTTTCGACCATAGGCCACCCGCTCGCCGACCTCGCATATTTCCTGATGCCGTATCGCCTCGAGAGCATCGGCACCACCAGCGGCCTCGAAGGCGCCGACCTGCGAGCCCTGGGTATTCCGTCCGAGCAGGCGTTGCTCGAGACGTATGCGCGCAGCGCAGGACTGGGTTCGGTCCCCAAGATGGATTTCTATGTCGCCTTTGCCATGTTTCGCCTGGCCGCGATACTGGCCGGTGTACTCAGACGCGGTGTCGAGGGCAATGCGGCCGATCCGCATGCGATTGCGACCGGGCAGGCCTTTAAGAAAGTCTCGACCAGTGGCTGGAAAATTTTGCAGCGCTTGGCCAGCTAAGGGAATACCGGTATAGCCAAGGGTTATTGTGCGATAAGAACTCGGTCGTTCTGCTTTGGTGCTTTTGCCATTAGCTTGAGTCTCAGAATTTTCAGGAGACCGGCGTGGCTTCAGTACCCCAGGACCTTATTGCACCGACTGTCAGCGCAGCGGATCTGACCGCGCTGCAACAGGCAGTTATGCATTTCGATCGCGAGCAACTGATCTGGAGCAGCGGATTCATCGCCTGCATGGC
>CAZHLE010000141.1:0-6309 GCA_964533065.1 uncultured Woeseiaceae bacterium
GACCGGCGCGCCCGCCTGTACTGCTGCATCAATCTGTACCAGGTCGGGATCGATGAACAGCGAAACGCGAATCCCAGCCGCCGCAAGGCGTTGGCAGGCATCGCGCACCTTGCCCAGTTGCCCGGCGACCTCAAGGCCACCCTCGGTAGTCAGCTCGGCACGTTTTTCGGGCACCAGGCAAACGTCGCTGGGCTGTACTGCAATCGCAATGCCGAGCATTTCGTCGGACACGGCACACTCAAGGTTCATATGCGTCCGCATCACAGCCTGAATAGCGTCGAGGTCGCTGTCCTGTATATGTCGACGATCTTCACGCAGATGCACGGTGATACTGTCGGCACCGGCCTGCTCTACGATCGGGACCGCTTCGGCGGGGCGCGGGTACGCCGTGCCACGCACCTGGCGTAGCGTCGCAACATGATCGATGTTTACGCCGAGATACAATGGCTTGCTGGTCATAGCGACGTATTCTAGCTTGCGGGCGTTCTTTGTCGATGTAATTCGATCAGCACCTTGCGACTTTTCAATTCCTTGCCGGCGAGATGAAATCCAATCACCTCGCGCAACAGTCTGTTCGCAGCGCGTAATACGTCCGGATCTGAAAAACGTTGCTCGGCGACCGCCATCAAAGTCGCGCCGTCGAATACCAGAGATCCTTCGCTGCGTGCTACGGGCACCGGCCCCTGCTCGATTCGATACTCGTACCAGGTTTCGGGAAGCAGCGACTCCTGCGACTGCGCCTCATGCTCGAGGCTGAGCGCATATCCAAGCTGACGCAATAATTCAATTTCGAATCGCCGCAGACAGGGGGCGATTTCTTCAGCGGTGGCTAACGCCTCGATCGCATGTACATAGTGATCAAAAATGTCCGGTTGCGGGTCGTGCCGGTGCAGGAAATGCAGCAGCAATTCGTTGATGTAATAGCCGGACAACAACGCGTCACCGGTCAGGCGCAATGGTGAGCCGTGCAATTCGGCGCCGGTCAGTGTACCCAGCTCGGTGCGCTGCACCCAGGACATCGACAAGGGCATGAATGGACGCAGAATGCCTCGCAAACGGGACTTCGGGCCACGACTGCCGCGCGCCACCAGCGACAACTTACCGTGCTCGCGGCTCAGTATGTCAAGAATCTGGCTGGTATCGCGAAACGGCCGGTGATGCAGAATAAATGCCGCCTGTTGCTGAATTCGCATGCGGTGCTACTCGTAGCCAAGCCGCATAAGATCCTGCTCGCTGTCCGACCAGTTTTCCTTCACTTTGACCCATAGCTCGAGGTGCACGCGGTGCTGCAATTGCTCGCACAGCTCAAGGCGCGCTGACTGCCCGACCGTCTTTAGCACCTGCCCACCCTTGCCGACGACGATACCTTTCTGGCTCTCGCGCTCCACCCAGATGACTGCATCGATAATAACTTGCTCATCGGTCGGTTCGTAGCGCTCGACCTGCACGGTCAAACCATACGGTACTTCCTGGTGCAGCATCAGCATGAGTTTTTCACGAATGACCTCGGCGATCTGAAATTCAACGCCACGATCGGTATGCATTTCCAGCGGATACAGAAACGGCGATTCCGGCAGGAAAACCGGGATTGCCGCCATCAACTCATTCAGATTGCTTTTTTTCAATGCTGATAACGGGAAAATCTCTGCAAATTCGCAGCGCAGAGCGAGTTCGGCGAGCTTCGCCAACAATCGCTCCTTCGGGTGCACGCGATCAACCTTGTTCAACAAGGCGATGATCGGCGCTTTGACGGTCTTGAGGCGACGTAATACGTCATCGTCCTCGTCCGTCCAGCGCATCGCATCGCAGACGAACAACACGAGATCAGCATCCGCCATTGCGCTCGCCGCAGTCCGATTCATCAGTCGATTCATGGCCCGATCCGCTTTGCGATGAATGCCAGGTGTATCGACGAATACGATTTGCGTGTCTTTGTCGCTGTGCACTCCCAGGATGCGGTGGCGTGTCGTCTGCGGCTTGCTGGTCACGATGCTGACCTTCCGGCCCATCACAGCGTTGATCAGTGTCGATTTGCCGACATTGGGGCGGCCGATCACCGCCACGAATCCGCATCGTGTCGCCATCAACCTGCGTCGTCCGCGCTCAGCACGGCAAGCATTTTCTCGGCCGCTTCCTGTTCCGCATTACGTCGCGAGGTGCCAAAACCGGTGGACTGCAGCCGGCCGTCCTGGATTGAGCAACGCACTTCGAACAGCTGACGATGCGCCTTACCGGTGGTCCTGATCAACTCATAGTCCGGCAATCCGGACGCCCTCGCCTGCGACCATTCCTGCAGGAGTGTCTTCGGATCCCTGAGTTCATCGCCCTCTGGCAGCATTGCCAGACGTGTACCCAGAGCTCGCCTGATCACCGCTTCCGCCGTGGCGAATCCGGCATCAAGATAAATCGCTCCGAACAAGGCCTCGAGCGCATCCGCGAGGATGGACTCTCGTCTGTGACCGCCCGTTTTTCGCTCGCCCTCACCCAGAACCAGGTGGTCGCCCAGCCCGAGCTCAATCGCGAGTGCTGCGAGCGAGGACTTGTTGACCAGCGACGCGCGCAAACGGCTCAGGTCACCCTCTGCAGCCGCCTGCCTTGCACTAAATATGAATTCGGAAACCACGAGGTCCAGGACAGCATCGCCGAGAAACTCGAGACGCTCATTATTTACGCCCGAGCTGCTGCGATGGGTTAGAGCCTGTTGCAGCAGGCGGTCATCATTGAACTTGTAGCCTAGCTTTTGAGCGAGCCACGTTGATGCATCGGACGTCACAGAACTCAGCGGCGCACAACTTCGGTTTTGTCGAAATGCACCGTGAATGAGATATTGCCAATGAAAGGCGTCGAGTGATTGTAGACCGCGGAGACCTGCAAGCCGCCATCGACAGGCGTTACCTTGACTTCTTTCGCCACGATCTCGCTCACGCTCTCGACATCGAAGCGGCGTCCGATCGAACGACGAATGGCCATTGCGTTCGCACTCTGCCCATCGAATTCCGCGACTACGCCATCGACCACTCCGATGACCTTCATATAATTCAGGTAAAGCGGGGTAAGCCGGATGACTCCGAATGCAAACACGCCGATGAAACAGATCAGGAATACCAGGCCCAGCATGGTCATACCCTGCTGCTGCCGCGGCAAATTTTGCTGCAAGCCCATTTTCAGGCGACTAATTCCTCGCATACTTCTGCACTGCTTTTACGGCAGTCTCCCTACTCGTTTGGCCGGATTTAATGCAATTTTAGACGGCCTGTCAGTGACTTGCACCACATTATTGAATCTTGTCACCAATTCGTTCCCAGCGCGGCCAGCTCAGGCCATCCATATGCATCCAGATGCGTACCGCCTCGCCTACGAGGTGTGACTCCGGGATCGGCCCGATATAACGGCTGTCGGTACTATTATCGCGATTATCACCCATCATGAAGTAATGGCCTTCCGGGATCTCAAACGCGTCCGGGGGGCTTGCCCGATTTTCGTCGAGGATCAGGATTTCATGCTCGCGATCCCCCAGTTGCTCGACAAATCTCGGATCCGATGGTGTCGCATGCGGGTGCACCTCCAGCGGAATCACTTCACCATTGATGGTCAGCACATGGCGGCGGTAGGTCACCACATCACCGGGCAAGCCGACTACTCGCTTGATGTAATTGATACTCGTATCCGACGGCAGCCGGAAGACCACAACATCGCCGCGCTCTGGCGAACCGGTCTCGATGATCCTGGATTCTGTCACCGGCAGGCGCAGGCCGTAGCTGTACTTCTTCACGAAAATGAAATCACCCTGCAACAGGGTTGGCATCATCGATCCAGATGGAATGCGAAAAGGCTCGAACACAAAAGACCGAATTACCAGTACAAACAGCAACACGGGAAAAAACGAACGCGCATACTCGACCATCGTCAACAGCGCGATGGAAGCTTTCTTCTGTGTCGTCGTTCGCCAGACCAGTTTGTCCAGGGCCACAATCAGGCCGCTGACCAATGTCAGAACCGTCAGGATGAGTGCCAGATTAATGCTCAAAACAAATGCCTCAGTTGTCAACTCTCAAGACCGCCAGAAACGCCTCCTGCGGAATTTCGACCGATCCTACCTGTTTCATCCGGCGCTTGCCGGCCTTTTGTTTTTCCAGAAGTTTCCGCTTTCGCGAGACGTCGCCACCATAGCATTTCGCCGTCACATTTTTCCGCAGCGCTTTCACCGTGCTGCGCGCAATAATCTGGCTGCCGATTGCAGCCTGAATAGCTACTTCGAACATTTGCCGCGGGATGAGTTCATGCATCTTTTCGACCAGGTCCCGGCCGCGCCGCATCGCCTTTTCTCGATGCACGATTATTGATAGTGCATCCACCCTTTCCTTGTTAATCAATACATCGAGCCGCACCAGGTTAGCCGGCTGAAAATGGGCGAACTGATAGTCGAATGACGCGTACCCGCGACTAACTGATTTGAGTCGATCAAAGAAATCCAAAACGACTTCCGCCATTGGCATCTCGTACTCGACCGATACCTGGCTGCCGAGGTAGCGGATGTGCTTTTGCACACCACGCTTTTCTGTGCACAAGGTGATAACCGGTCCAACATATTTCTCCGGCACGAGAATGTTTGCGGTGATGATCGGCTCGCGTAGCTCTGCAATCTCATTTACGGGCGGCAGCCTCGACGGGTTGTCGACGTAACTAACCTTACCGCTATTGTCGACAATCTCAAAAATTACCGTGGGGGCCGTGGTGATCAACTCTATGTCGTATTCACGCTCCAGGCGCTCCTGCACGATCTCCATATGCAGCATGCCGAGGAATCCGCAGCGAAACCCGAATCCCAGAGCAACCGAAGTTTCCGGCTCAAAATGCAACGCGGCATCGTTGAGGCGCAGTTTCTGCAGCGCCTCGCGAAAGTTTTCGTAGTCATCCGACTGAATCGGAAACATGCCCGCAAACACGCGTGGCTGAACATGCTTGAATCCGGGCAAAGGTTTGGCGCACGGCTCATTCGTGAGGGTGAGCGTGTCGCCAACCGGCGCGCCATAGATATCCTTGATACCCGCAATTACGTACCCGACCGTGCCGGTATCAAGCACTTCGCGATCAACCATTTTTGGCGTAAAACTCCCGACACGATCCGCCTGGTACGAGACGCCGGTCGACATGACCGTGAATTTCGCCCGCTTCGGCAGGCGACCATTGACGACGCGAACCAGCGACACGACCCCAACGTAATTGTCGAACCAGGAGTCGATGATGAGCGCCTGCAACGGTGCGTTCGGATTGCCACGGGGCGGTGGAATTCTCGCGACGATGGCTTCCAGAAGTTCTGGCACGCCTTCGCCGGATTTCGCGCTGACCATAACTGCATCACTCGCGTCGATTCCGATAATGTCCTCGATCTCCGCCCTGACGCGCTCCGGGTCTGCCGCAGGCAGATCGATCTTGTTTAGCACCGGCATGACCTCGAGCCCCTGGTCGATTGCCGTATTGCAGTTTGCAACACTCTGCGCCTCCACACCCTGGGCCGCATCAACCACGAGCAGCGCACCATCACAGGCCGCCAAAGAGCGGGAAACTTCGTAGGAAAAATCAACATGCCCCGGCGTGTCGATGAAATTCAACTGATAGGTCTCGCCGTTCTTTGCCACGTAGTTCAGCGACACGCTCTGCGCCTTGATCGTGATGCCGCGTTCCCGCTCGATCTCCATGGAGTCGAGAACCTGCGCCGACATTTCGCGCAGGTCGAGGCCACCGCAAAGCTGAATGAAGCGATCAGCGAGGGTCGATTTGCCGTGGTCAATGTGGGCAATAATGGAAAAGTTTCGGATGTTTTTCATGGCGTGGTGTTGCTCAAGATCCGTGTGAGCGCTGCGCGATCGAGATGATACTGGCAGATCTCTGTGCCGTCATAATTAACGACCGGAACGCGCGTATGGTACGCATCTCGCCAATCTTCGCGGCTGTCGATATCGCAAACCTCAATGCTCAGCCGGCCCTCGACGAGCGGTACTAATTCCTCCAGCAATAATTCGCACAAATGACAGCCACGCCGGCTGAAGACCTGCAATACCCGCATTCAGACACCGCTTCCGGGCGACAGCAGCCGCTTGCCAACCGATGGCACGAATTGTCGCAGGCAGTCGCCACGACTCAGCAGCCAGCGGCCCGCAATCCAGCCGGCGCCAATGCCGGCGACCGTGGTCAACACCGCCGCTTTATCACCAAATTCGAGCCAATAAGCCATTGCGGCGGCCAGCAGTGCGCCGCCCAGAGGCAGCCCATAGCCTATCAGGGTCGCTCGCAACAGCCTGTCGGTCG
>CAZHLE010000142.1:0-6308 GCA_964533065.1 uncultured Woeseiaceae bacterium
GCTCCATGGTCATGAGCGAGCAGGAAAAGCTGAATACTGCCTATCACGAAGCCGGCCATACGATCGTCGGGTTCCGCGTGCCGGCGCATGATCCGGTCTACAAGGTCACCATTATTCCGCGCGGACGTGCACTGGGCGTGACCATGTATTTGCCCGAGGAGGATCGCTACAGCACATCGAAACAATTGCTCGAAAGTCGCATTTCGACCCTGTTCGGCGGGCGCCTGGCCGAGGAGATGGTTTTCGGCCCCGAAGCCGTCACCACGGGCGCCTCGAACGATATCGAACGGGCCACGGAAATTGCACGCAATATGGTCACCAAGTGGGGATTGTCCGATCGCCTGGGCCCGTTAACTTATACGGAAGAAGACGGCGAGGTCTTCCTTGGCCGTTCCGTTACTCAGCACAAGCAGGTGTCTGACGAGACAGCGAACGCGATTGACAGCGAGGTTCGCGTAATCATTGATCGCAACTATCAGCGCGCCAAGGACATACTGGAAAAACACCGCAAGGAACTGGATGTCCTGGCGAAGTCGTTGATCAAGTACGAAACGATTAATCACGCCCAGATTGTCCAAATCATGGACGGCAAACAGCCCAGCCCGCCGGAGGGTTGGGATGATACGCCGGCGCCGGTCGACGGTTCGGGACCGAAGTCGCCCAGAAGTGAATCAGCCGGGCCGATCGGTGGTCCGGCAAGCGAGCACTAGCCCGACGCGCGGCATGCTCGGCCTGAAATTCCCGTGTGTCATGGGCGTGCTGAATATCACGCCCGATTCGTTCTCCGACGGCGGCCGATTCACGAATAAGGATTGCGCGCTGCAGCACGCGCGCAGGATGATTGGCGATGGCGCTTCGCTTCTTGACGTTGGTGGTGAATCCACCCGTCCCGGCGCCGCAGCCGTGAACGAGCAGCTTGAGCTTGAGCGAGTGATTCCCATCATCGAGGCGATCAGCGCCGAATCCGATATTCCGATCTCCATAGATAGCAGTAAACCGGGTGTCATGCGCGCCGCAGTCTCTGCCGGAGCGGTGTTGATAAACGACGTCTGCGCTTTGCGGGCCGATGGCGCAATGGCGACCGCGGTCGAATTGCAGGTGCCGGTTTGCCTGATGCATATGCAGGGCGATCCGCGCAGCATGCAGCGCGAACCGCGATATGTTGATGTTGTGGGCGAGGTCACACAGTTTCTGCAGGCGCGCGTGGCAGAATGCATTGCGGCCGGCCTGCAACGTGAGCTGTTGCTGGTGGATCCCGGCTTTGGTTTTGGCAAGACTGCCGGGCAGAATGTTGAGTTGCTGGCGAATCTGCGACAATTGCAGCGCATTGGCTGCCCGGTCCTGGTCGGGGTGTCGCGAAAGTCGATGTTGGGCGCAATCTCTGGCCGCGATGTTAACGAACGCCTTGCCGCGGGTATCGCCGCGGCAGTTTTCGCAGTGCTGCAGGGAGCTCAGATTATCCGGGCGCATGACGTCAAAGAGACCGTCGATGCGATACGTGTCGCGCAATGTTTGGCTGAGGCAGGCAAAGAGCAATGAGCAGGAAATATTTCGGTACCGATGGCGTTCGGGGTAGGGTTGGTACTGAGCCGATGACGGCCGATTTTGCCATGCGTCTCGCGAGCGCTGCGGCGCAGGTTCTTATTCCCGACGGCGGCACCGTGCTGATCGGCAAAGACACGCGGCTCTCCGGCTATATGTTCGAATCGGCGCTCGAAGCCGGCTTCGTTGCCGCCGGTATCGATGTCTTGTTGCTCGGTCCGCTGCCGACACCGGGGATCGCGCAGCTGACGCAGCAATTCAACGCGGACCTCGGCGTCGTCATCAGCGCATCGCACAATCCGTACGAAGACAACGGCATCAAGTTTTTCGACAGGAACGGCGCCAAGCTTCACGACGATATCGAGCGAAGAATCGAAGCGCACCTCGCCAAACCCGCAATAACGCGTGAGTCGGGTTCGCTGGGCACGGCAAAGCGCATCGATACGGCGCGAGTTCGCTACCAGGAATTCGCCGCGTCGACTTTTCCCTCGGGCCTGACGTTGAGTGGCATCAAGATCGTTTTCGACGGCGCCAATGGCGCCGGCTACAAAGTCGGTCCGCGCACGCTGAGCGCGCTTGGCGCCGAAGTGATTCCGATCGGCTGTTCGCCGAATGGCCGCAACATAAACGATGGCTGTGGTTCCACTCACACCGAATTGTTGCAGCTTACTGTGCCCGCCGTTCGTGCCAGCGTTGGTGTCGCACTGGATGGCGACGGTGACCGCGTGGTCATGGTCGATGAATTCGGCAATTTGGTCGATGGCGACCAGATGCTGTATATCCTCGCAATGGCGCTGCATCGGCGCGGCAAGCTTACCGGGCCGGTCGTCGGCACCGTCATGAGCAACCTGGGACTCGAACATGCGCTCCGCAGTGTCGACATCGAGTTTCGCCGTGCTGCCGTTGGTGACCGATACGTGCTTGAAACTTTGCGCGAGACGGGCGGCATTATCGGCGGCGAAACGTCGGGGCATATGATTGTGCTCAACCAGACCACGACCGGCGATGGCCTGATCTGCGCCCTGCAGGTATTGGCCGTAATGAAGGAAACCGGCAAGACGCTTTCGGAACTGGCGGCCGGCATGTCCAAGTATCCACAAACGATGCTGAATGTGCGCACTGAAAAACAGTTCGACCCGACCACCTCCACGATTATCCAGGAGGCGGTCCTGGCCGCTGAGGCCGAGCTCGCGGATACGGGCAGGGTGGTGCTGCGGGCCTCGGGTACGGAGCCCGTAATCCGGGTTATGGTTGAGGGCGAAGATCACGCACAGGTGGTCGCCCTGGCAGAACGCCTGGCCGCTGTCGTTGCCGCCGCGGCTCGCTGACGCAAGCCATTATTCACGTTGATTTGCCGGGTTAGCCCCGGTATCCTGCGCGCCATTTCGGGGTTCGGTGCTTATGCCCATGCGCGACATTCTGGTGGCCGGGAATTGGAAGATGAACGGCGATACAGCTCGAAATTCGGAGCTGTTGGCCGGCATTCTCGCTGCCGCGCCAGTGTCCGAGCGGGTCAAGCTGTTGGTTTGCCCGCCATTTCCGTACCTGGCGGCTGTTGCGCAACAGATCGGCGACAGCAAGGTACAACTTGGGGCGCAATCAGTTTCGGAACATGCGGCCGGGGCGTTTACGGGCGAAGTATCCGCAGGCATGCTCCGCGATATCGGCTGTACCCACGTGCTGGTTGGCCACTCGGAACGACGTAGCCTGTTTGGCGAGTCCAGCGCCGATGTTGCGGCCAAGTTCGCCGCGGCACTGGAGGGCGGTTTGCGGCCGATCCTCTGTGTCGGCGAAACCCTGGTCGAGCGCCAGGCTGGCCAGACTGAGCGGGTCGTGGATCAGCAGCTGAATGCAGTACTGGAGCGTGTCGGTATTGCCGGATTTCGCACTGCGGTTGTGGCCTACGAGCCTGTCTGGGCAATTGGCACTGGCCTGACCGCCACACCGGAACAGGCGCAGGACGTGCACCGGCATATTCGCTCGGTTTTGGCGGCGCACGATGCCGACGTAGCGAACGCAATTCTTATTCTGTACGGCGGCAGCGTGAAAGGCGACAATGCCGCAGGTTTATTTTCGATGCCGGATATCGATGGCGGCCTGATCGGAGGCGCATCACTAAAGGCAGGTGAGTTTCTGGCCATTGCCAATGCGGCGGCCAGTCTTTGAGGTTTAGATGGACACAATTCAAAAAGCGGTGCTGATTACACACACGATTATCGCCCTGGGAATCATTGCGCTGGTGTTGTTGCAGCGGGGCAAGGGCGCGGACGCGGGTGCCGGATTCGGCGCTGGTGCGTCGGGCACAGTATTCGGAGCGCGTGGTTCGGGCAGTTTCTTTTCCCGGGCGACAGCAATCCTGGCGACGGCGTTTTTCGTCAGCAGCCTGACGCTGGCCTACCTGAGCAGTCAGCGTGCGACCGGCCCGGAAGAACGATTGATTGAAAACGTATTGCCGCCGGTCGACCCGGTCGAGTCGATACCTGATCTTGCCGAAGATCAGTTGCCGGCGCTCGAGCCGGAAGCAGGTGTCGAAGATGCAGGCGAATTGCCCGAATTGGAAGACGAATAGCGAACCCTTGGTTGGGCCGCAATATATTGCTCTGGTGGTGGAATTGGTAGACACGCTGTCTTGAGGGGGCAGTGGCGCAAGCCGTGCGAGTTCGAGTCTCGCCCAGAGCACCAATATCTTTTACACTATTGCGCTGTTTTGCAGGGCAATTTTAATGACGAGGCCGGCCGCTGACTGGGCTTGGTTACAGGCTGAGATGTTACAAGACTACTTTCCGATCCTGGTTTTTCTTGGCGTTGCTTCCGGCATCGGCATCGTACTGCTTGCGCTGGGCTTTCTGATCGGCCGTGGCGGCAAGGATGACGAAAAGCTGTCGCCTTATGAATGTGGTTTTGAGCCGTTTGATGATTCGCGGACCAAATTCGATGTGCGCTACTACCTGGTCGCGATCCTGTTCATCATTTTTGATCTCGAAATCGCGTTCCTGTTCCCCTGGGCCGTGTCACTGGATGTTGTCGGTCGCTCCGGCATCCTCGCGATGGCCTTGTTTCTGGCGATTCTCGTCGTTGGGTTCATTTATGAGTGGAAGAAAGGGGCGCTTGAATGGGATTAGCCGCGGGCGCTGAAGCTACGGCAGACACTGGTGCGGCAAGCGCCGGTGAGAGCCTGCAAAAAAAGGGTTTCGTTGTAACCAGTGTTGATGCCGTGATGAACTGGGCACGCACTGGTTCGCTTTGGCCCATGACCTTCGGCCTTGCCTGTTGTGCGGTGGAGATGATGCAGGCCGGGGCGTCCCGTTACGACCTGGATCGCTTTGGCATCATTTTCCGACCCAGCCCGCGGCAATCCGATTGCATGATCGTAGCCGGTACGCTGACCAACAAGATGGCGCCTGCCTTGCGCAAGGTTTACGACCAGATGCCGGAACCGCGTTGGGTTGTGTCAATGGGGTCATGTGCCAATGGCGGTGGTTACTATCACTACTCATACTCCGTCGTGCGCGGTTGCGATCGAATCGTACCCGTCGACATCTACGTTCCTGGCTGTCCGCCCACCGCAGAGGCGCTGATTTACGGGCTGATTCAACTGCAGAACAAAATCCATCGTACGAGCACCATAGCCAGATAAGAATCGGAAATGACTGACCAGTACGAGACATTGGACGCTCGGATTAACGAGCGCTTCGGCAATCAGGTGACTCGCATTGCATCAAATTGTGGTGAATTGACCATTGAAGTGGCGAAAGACGATCTCGTTGCGGTGGCGACGGCATTGCGTGACGAACCGGATTTCGGCTTCGAAATGCTCATGGATGTCTGCGGTGTTGATTACCTGGCCTACGGCGAGTCCGAATGGACCACGTCGTCTGCGACCGGCAGCGGGTTCAGCCGCGGTGTGCTGCGACGCCCGGTAATACTTGATGAGGCGGATGAATTTGACGGTCGTCGTTTTGCGGTCGTCTATCACTTGCTGTCGCTGCGCCACAACACGCGTTTGCGCCTACGCGTTTTTACCGGTACCGACAATCCGCCGCGAGTTCGTTCCGTTGTGGATATCTGGAAATCTGCGAACTGGTTCGAACGCGAGGCGTTCGATATGTTCGGTATTCTTTTCGAGGGGCATCCTGATCTGCGCCGCATCCTCACGGACTATGGCTTTATCGGCCATCCGTTTCGCAAGGATTTCCCTTTGTCGGGTAACGTTGAGGTGAGCTATGACCCGGTCAAGG
Source organism: uncultured Woeseiaceae bacterium (assembly GCA_964533065.1). Classification (GTDB taxonomy): domain Bacteria; phylum Pseudomonadota; class Gammaproteobacteria; order Steroidobacterales; family Woeseiaceae; genus UBA1847. The sequence goes on from CAZHLE010000142.1 coordinate 5,781, forward strand.
GGCGGGTTGCCTACCAACCCGTGTCCATAGAGCCGAGGACGCTCGTGCCGCGCGTCATTCGCGATGACAATCGCTATAACGAGCAATTGCGCGACACCGGCAATGAGTGAGATTCACAACTATTCGATGAATTTCGGCCCGCAGCATCCTGCCGCGCATGGTGTTTTGCGACTCGTGCTGGAACTCGATGGCGAGACTATCCAGAAAGCGGATCCACACGTTGGACTGCTGCATCGCGGCACCGAGAAACTCGCGGAGTCGAAACCGTTCAACCAGAGCATTGGTTACATGGATAGGCTCGACTACGTCTCCATGACCTGCAACGAGCACAGTTACGTGCTTGCGATCGAAAAACTGCTGCGTATCCAGCCGCCGATTCGTGCGCAATACATTCGGGTGATGTTCGACGAAATTACGCGGGTTCTCAATCACCTGATGTGGCTCGGTGCGCACGGTCTCGATATCGGTGCGATGACCGTGTTCCTGTACTGTTTCCGCGAACGGGAAGACCTGATGGACGTCTACGAG
>CAZHLE010000143.1:0-6251 GCA_964533065.1 uncultured Woeseiaceae bacterium
CCCATTCGGGCGGCGTCCTGCAAAACGCATGCACCTTTCGGATACCGGTATCCTCAAGCAGAAGCTCCACGAACGCCCGGCCAATGCCGCCAGTGGCACCAATAACGCCAATGTTCGCTTCCGGGTGCAGGGACGGGCAGAGAGCCATAGGATGCGGCAGGGAATTCAGTTCTTCAGTTCGGATTTGATCGCGGCCAGCAAGTCTTCATCATTCGGCTGCGTCCGCGGACTGAACTCGGCAACGAAGTTGCCGTGCCGACCGATCAGGAACTTGTGAAAATTCCATGTCGGATAGGTGCCCGAGGCATCGGCAAGCGCGGCGAAGAACGGGTGTGCTTCACCCTCTTTCACCGTCACTTTTTCGAACATTGGAAACTTGATGCTGTAGGTCAGGCGACAGAACTCCTGGATCTCTTCTTCCGTGCCGGGTTCCTGTCCAAAAAAATCGTTGGACGGGAATCCGAGGACCACGAGGCCCGCGTCCTGATGTTCCTGGTACAACGTTTCGAGCCCCTCGTACTGCGGCGTATTGCCGCACTTGGATGCCGTATTCACAACCAGTATCACCTTGCCTGCGTAACTGTCCTGAAGATTCACGACGTCATCGGATGCGAGTAGGCGGAAATTCTCGTCGAGCAGGGTTTTCTCTCCAGCAACTGTAACGACAGCCGCCATAAGTAAAGATATTGCGAGGATTTTTTGCATGTTGTACTCCAGCAAATGGGTGCGGCGTTTCAAGTAAGCCTAGTCTAGTTGGGCAGGATCACAGTGTCGATGACGTGAATGATGCCGTTGCTGGCACTGATGTCGGTCTTGACGACCGTCGCGTTATCAATGCGCACACTGCCATCGCTAACGGATATAGCAACGTCCGCACCGTTAACGGTTGTGGCGCTGCTGAGCTTGACGACGTCCGATGCCATTACTTTGCCCGGTACCACGTGGTAGGTCAGTATGCTGACAAGCTGATCCTTGTTTTCGGGCTGCAACAGGCTATCAAGGGTCCCTGCAGGCAACTTGGCGAAAGCATCATCGGTCGGCGCGAAAACCGTGAATGGACCGTCACCCTTGAGCGTCTCGACAAGCCCGGCCGCTTCCAGCGCTGCCGCCAGCGTGTTGAACTGCCCTGCGGAGACGGCGGTATCGACGATGTCGGCCGACTTTGCTTCATCCTTGCTGTGATGCCCCGCGATAGCGGCGCTCGAAAGTGCTACCAGCGCCGCCGAAACGGCGAGGAAGGACCTGGTCGTTACATGGATCATGGCTCTTGCTCCTAACTTGATTGATATAGTGTTGGCCGATAAGAGTATTTGCCCGAGACCCGCGAAGGGTCTCGAATCTGTTCCTGAATGTAACTTTTTGTTTCTGTGCACCAGCGATCAACACGCGGCACCTTCCAGGCAGATCGCTCTTAGCGAAGTGCCTGCGCGGAATATGCGTGCACGCTGGCCAGGTGCAACTCGAACGGGCCGTCCAGCTTGTCATAGATCATCAGGCCCATGTCCGTGATCTGTCCCAGGTCGAGCTCGGGGCCATTGAGCGTTGTTCCCCTGAATCGAGGAATGAATCGGGAAAAGGGGATATCGACCGTAGTCCAGGTACCGCTCTCGGTCTCGAAGTCCGCAAAGAAGCTGATCTCTTTGCCTCGCCAGTGCACGTCGGTCGAGAGTCGCCAGGTATAGCGACGGCCATCACCTCGTACCTTAAGGCGGATGCCGTCGAATTGTGACAGGTCAAGCTGCACGCGCCTCGTGCGAATCGAGCTGAACCCGCCACCGCGCGTGTTGGTGCTGCCGGCGAAGTGCAATTCGCCCTGCTCTATTTTGAAGTTGCCCGCGCTTCGACCTCCCATGACGTTGTCGTTAACAACGTACCATTCAGGGCTGGCCGCGGCGGTAGTGAAATCGGCAAGCAAGCGTTGTGCGTCGACTGTCGAACCGGTCGAACTGGTCGGCGGGTCTAAGGGAGTCATCAGGGTTCCTGCCACTATAAACAGCGAAGCTATCATACGGTTTCCTTGTCCGGACAAGTTGATGGCCCCCGGTTACAATAGCCGCAACATGGAATGGATCGCAGACACGACGGACAGAACATGACCAGGAAATTCTCGCTGAACTTCGACTATCTTCGCCAGCAGGTGGTCGGTTGCGATGCGCCGATCGTCACACCGTTTGGCAAACGGCTGATGGTGTACGCTGACTACACCGCCTCGGGTCGCTGTCTGGCGTTCGTCGAGCGCTACCTGCAGCAGCTGCAGCGTATGTATGCCAATTCGCACACCGAAGACGACATCTCGGGGCGGTCGATGACACACTTGCTCGAAGAGTCCGAGCAATCGATTAAACGCTCGGTGAATGCCGGGCCCCAGGGACGCATTGTACCCGTCGGCTCCGGCGCCACCGGCGCCATCGACAAGTTCCAGCAGATCATCGGCGTGATGCTGCCACCCGCTACCCGCCAGGCACTGTGCCATTTGCTCGATCAATCGCTGGGTGAAGTCCGGCGTTCCGAATTCGAAGCGTTCGTCAACCAGAAACAGCCCGTGGTATTTGTCGGGCCGTACGAGCACCACTCCAACGAGGTTTCCTGGCGGCAGGGGCTCGCCACGGTGGTCGAAGCTCCGCTGGATGCCGACGGCGGCATCGACCTCGCGGCGCTCGAAGCTTTGCTGCAGGATCCGCAATACCAGGGGCGCATGCGTATTGGTTCGTTCTCAGCCGCCTCCAACGTCACCGGCATGATCTCGCCGGTGCACCGGATCGCCGCGCTGCTGCATCGATACAACGCCATCGCCTGTTTCGATTTTGCCGCCAGCGCGCCGTACGTCGCAATCGACATGAACCCGGCGCCTGACACATACGAAGGCGACGCCTCGCTGGATGCGGTGTTCATCTCGGCGCACAAGTTTCTCGGTGGCCCGGGGTCTTCGGGCATCCTCGTGTTCAACGAGAAGCTTTATCACGAAGAGTTGCCACCCACGGTCGGGGCCGGCGGCACCGTAGACTATGTCGGGCCGACGTCGCAGGACTTCATTCGCGACATCGAGGAACGCGAGAAGGCAGGTACCCCGGGCGTACTGCAGATTCTCAAGGCCGGGCTGTCCTTTCAGATCAAAGACGCCATTGGTGTCGCGGCCATCGAGCAACGTGAACATGAGCTGCTCAACCACCTGTTCGGGCGCTGGCTGCATCAACCGCAGATCGAAATCCTCGGCAATCCCGACCCGGCACGGCGCATCGGAATCGTTTCCTTCAATTTGCGGGACCATCGGGGCAGGTACCTGCACCCGAAGTTCGTGACCACGCTGCTCAATGACCTGTTTGGCATCCAGTCCCGGGCCGGGTGTTCCTGCGCCGGCCCCTACGGCCATCGGCTGCTGGGCATCGACAACGACACGTCCGAGCAATATCGAAAATGGATCCGCCGGGGTTACTCCGGCATCAAGCCCGGCTGGTGCCGGGTCAGCCTGCACTACGCGATGGATGACATCGAGGTCGAGTTCATCACCGAGGCGATCGAGTTCGTGGCCGAGCGGGGGCATCACTTCCTGACCCTGTACGACTTCGACATGGCGACCGGGGCATGGGCGCACAAAAAGGACGAAGTGATCCTGGAACCGTTCTCGCTGGAAGCCGCCCTGGACTGCTGCGTGCCGATACCAACTGCGCTCGATGCCAGTGAGCGGGCCTCCCGCTACGCGGAGTACATGCTCGAGGCGAAGCATCTCGCAGCCAACCTGGCCGCCGGCCCGGACGTACCGGAGATGAAGCTCGATGAGGAACTCGAAGCGCTGCGCTTCTTCTCGGTGCCGGAGGTGTGCTTCGATAAACGTTGACTCCTCGACGAGGTCCGTAGCGCGCCAGCGGTCATTGCCGGAGATTCCAGTCAACCGAATGATGTTTGGTGGGACGCTGCGCTGCGGGTTCAGCAGCATCGATCACTACCGGCAGGACCTGCGCGCAGTCGTCATCAACCGTCAATGACGCAATGTCGTCGGCACGAGTGCAGCCCTGATTCACGATGGCGATCGGTTTTCCCTTGACGCTTGCATGGCGGGCGAAACGATACCCGGAAAATACCATCAACGACGAGCCCACGACCAGCAAGGCGTCGGCCCGGTCGATGGCATCGATGACATCCTGCACCCGCTCCCTGGGCACAGACTCGCCGAACATCACCACATCAGGTTTCAGAATGCCGCCGCAGTCGGGGCATTCCGGTACCGCGAAACCGGCGTCAGCTGCGACCGCAAGTTCCGCATCGCCGTCTGCTCGAAAAACGCTGGCCCGCGCCTGCCATCCTGGATTCGCATACTCAAGCGCACGCTGGAAGTCTTCGCGACGGTGCACGGCATCGCAGTGCAGGCACCGAACCATGCCGAGGTTTCCGTGCAGCTCGATGACCCGCCGACTGCCGGCTTTCGCGTGCAGGCCGTCGACGTTTTGCGTGATCAGCGTGTCCACACGCCCTTTGGATTCGAGATCTGCCAACGCCCGATGGGCCGGGTTGGGCTTCGCCAGCGCGAATCGCTGCCAGCCGACGTAGCTGCGCGCCCAGTAACGCCGCCGTGCCGTGTCGCTCGCGACAAACTCGCTGAAGTCCATCGGCTGGGAATGCTTCCAGTTGCCGTTCCGGTCCCGGTAGTCTGGAATCCCGGATGCCGTGCTCACTCCTGCGCCGCTCAGGACGGCGAGCGACGAGGAGCGAGAAAGAAACGTCGCGAGGGACTGGAAATCCGGGGGCATGGGCACATCAGCTACCGGGGCTCTGAAGCGACCCATCGCCGCGGGTCACCGGCGGCCTCATAACGAGCACCGGCGTCACCTGCTTGTACGTCACGTAGTCGTCCTGGCCGCCCCATCGCTTATCGGCAGCCTGCTCGAGCAACGGTACGCCGCTGACTTTCGTCAGCAGGAAGAACACGAATACCGGCGAGATGAGCGTCGCCCACTGCCAACCCTCGAGCACTGGAACGGCGATGATCACCATGCCCGTCCAGAGAACGATCTCGCCAAAGTAGTTTGGGTGGCGCGACCAGGCCCACAGTCCGACATTGATGAACTTGCCCTGGTTGGCCGGGTTGGCTTTGAAATTCGACTTCTGCCTGTCTGACACCACTTCGATCAGGAAGCCCGCCAGCCAGATCGCCACGCCGAGATAGCCAATAATTCCGAGTGGCTCGCGATTGCCACCGGTAATCACCGCCAGTGCCGCAGCAACAGTCAGCAGCACCCACAGGCCCTGGACGGTCCATGCCATAAGGAACGAAACCGGACTGGTCTTGATGGTGTCGAAACGGCTGTCCTTGCCCGCTTTGGATATACGACGGAACAGGAATATCGCGAGCCTCGATGACCAGACCAGAACCATGCCCGCAACGATCGTGGAGCGCAGGTCGAGCTCGCTCGAGAACAGAACTGCGACAGTGGTAACGGTGATATAGGTGATGCCACCGACAAGGTCGTAATAGTGTTCCGTCTTTGCGATTGCCGACGGAATATACGCGAGCCAGTTAATCGCGAACGCAAGGAATCCGCACAACGCGAAGACAGGTACGGCGTGGATCTTATCGCCGCCATCGCTGCCGGCCCATGTAATTGCCGCGCCCACGACGATACTGAGGATGATGCCGGTAAGCGCTCTTGTGTTGTTGCGTTCAGTCATGACAGTTATCCAGTGTGCGACGCGACTTTGCATTGCTGCGGCTCGAGTATGCGGGAAGATTGTACTGGTTTTGTGCGCCGTCAGTAAGAAAGGCATCGAGATGCGTACTACGTTTTTGATGTCGCCACCCAGGTTGACGACGATCGACCCAGGATTGCAGGACACCGCATGCCAGTAACCGGCATAGATTGATGTCCTCGTGAGGCGCCGTGCGCATCGCGGCAAGGGTTTGGAAAGTAAAGCCGTGGTATCGGCTTTGATTTTCTGAGAAATACGTCTCAGCTATTCCGAAATACTCCAGAGAAATCGACGCAGACTAATAGACGTGAGCGACAGACTGATCACGCTCATTGTCAACCGATGATCGTCCCTGAATGGCTTCCCACGATGGAAGACATCTAAGTCTCGCTTGCCGAACGACGCAACGCGCGTTCAGATGACTTGTAGGCGGTACGAGACCTTGAGGCTGGCGTTCAACCTGCATTAGTCAGCGTCAATCTGCAACGGCAATCTCGCGAGCGGCGGCGAGCAATTCCTCGGCGGGCAATCGAATTTTGTAGTCAGCGTTGGTAAACACGAATCGAATG
>CAZHLE010000144.1:0-6224 GCA_964533065.1 uncultured Woeseiaceae bacterium
CCAGTGAGTCGAGCTCTTCATCGAAGTGCTCGATCTGTGCCGGGTCCGCGCCGCATTGCAGCAACTCGTCGCGAATCAGGGCGTACACGGCGCCCGGTTCGCGACCTCGGTAGTAGTCCGCAAGCTCGGAGACGATGACGCGGTCGAGCCCGATCGCCCACGCTTCTCGTGCCAGCTCCCGAATCAGCTCGTCCGGACGGTCACCGGCCTGTCCGAAACACAGCACGCGCCGCCTGGCAGGCAGCGCCCGAGCCATTTCCAACACCGCATGCATGGCGTGCGGGTTATGCGCGAAGTCGACCAGTACTTTGCGGCCATCGATGTCGTGCAGGTTGCATCGACCCGGATTGCCTTCCTGTGACATCGAGGTCAGGCCGGCACGAAGGTCGGCGAGCGTAGCCCCAAGGCACGAGCTCAGCGCGGCAGCCGCAAGGGCGTTCGCTGTGTTGTGACGCGCCGTGCCATCAAGCGTGATCGGTATGTCGCTATCGCGGCATATCAGTTCACTCTCATCGCCATTACAGAGCAGCAGCTCGTGACCATCGAGGAGAAAGGCGCTGCCCCCTGCGGCGCGATGTTTAGTGACCGTGACATTGTCCGCACGCAGAGAGAACCAGATTATCTCGCCCTCAAACGCGGAGGCCTTCAGAACCAGTAAAGCATCGTCCGCATTCAGGATCAGCCGCCCGGAGGCGCGGACCGCACGACTGATTATCCACTTGATTTCGATCAGCTCTGCGAGGCTTTGTGAGCCAAAATCGCCGAGATGGTCCGCTGCAATATTGGTAATCAGCGCGGCGTCCGCGAGATCCGCGCCGAGGCCGCGTCTCAGCAATCCGCCGCGCGCGCATTCGAGTACCGCCGTATCGACGTTTTGCTCACGCAATACAGTTCGTGCGCCGCCCGGGCCCGACCAGTCGCCGCGCTCGATGATGTGATCATTCACGGCAATACTGTCAGTCGAACTCAGCCCGACGTTCCGGCCCGCGCCGCGCAGGATGTGGGCGGCCAGGCGCACCGTGGTGGTCTTGCCATTGGTGCCCGTAACCAGCCCCACAGGGATGTCGCCGTGCCGTGACCAGTCGATCGTGGCGAGATCCGGGATTTCCCGCACGGGCCAGCGGATCGAATGCCGACCCAGCCCGACCGACACCCAATCATCGTCCCAGAGAAACGGCGATCTGTTAGCGGCCGCCGCAGCCTGCAACTGCAGCAAGGACGGATTCGACTCTTTCGCGACAGCTTTGCGAATCTCGCCCAGGGTCGCAGCATAATCAGGCTCGTCCGCACCATTGAGCTCCGCATCGCAAGCCGCAAAAGCCCAGTCGTTGATGGCCGAGGCGGCATACAGGGCATCGATAGAGGCAGTGAAAAACAGGCTCACGCCGCCCTCGAGCCGGACCACGTTCAATTCGCTTTGCCGCCAGCCAAGATCGGCCAGTATGCGTGACACATGCGTGCGCCACGCCGCAACAATGCGCTCCGCCTCGGCAGGTGTGCAGGCAATATCGAGCACTGCTCCCGGCAGATCGCCAAGCAGGCTCGGGCCGGTCAGGCGGCGCGACTCAAGTAGCCTCATCAGTCGGCTTCTTCGCGCGCTATCCGAACTCCTCGCTCATCACTGATGATTTCAATGTCGTCGTCGAAACTGAAGCCCTCGATCTGCGGCAGCTCGACCGCAGCCCGCGCCTTTTTTGTCGCTTCGTCTTTGCGTGCGCCGGCATTGAAATAGATGATCTGCTTCCAGGTACGCTTGATGTTGTCACCCAGGACCAGCAGCAGATCGCCGGGCGCCGCAAGCGCCAGCGCTCGCGTGACCGCTTGCTGCTCGTCGGCAATGACTTCGATCTGATCGGCGCTAACACCCGCTTTAAGCAGGCCATCCTTCAGCATTGTGGCAACTTCATCGACGCCACGACCACGACGATTGTCGTCGCAGCGACAGATGTAGTGGTCGAAGTGCCCAGCCGCGATGCTGGCGATTTCCTGAATGTCCACATCACGCCGGTCGCCCGGTGCGGCCAGAACGACAATGCGCTTGCCTTCCACATCGAAACGGTCGACCAGGTTGCACATGGCCCTGACAGCCGCCGGGTTATGAGCGTAGTCGAGGATCACGCGGAACGGATGCTCGTCGTATATGTTGGTGCGACCCGGCGCCTGGAAGAACGTCGAATCAAATGTTCTCAAGCCATGGCGAATGTCTTCGAGTCCAATAGTCATGTTATAGGCGAGTGCCGCGGCAAACATCGCGTTCTGCACGTTGTGCATAGCGCGACCCTCAATCGTCGCCGGAATCAGGTGTGTCCAGAGCAGTGGCGTATGCCCGTCACGGTCATAGATCGTGATCATGTGCCCGTTCATGCCTTGTTCGAGCACGAACGCCTGGCCGCCTGCCTGGATGTGCTTTTTTACCAACGGGTGCGCCGGATTCATGGTCACGTAACAGAGCCGCGCCGCTTCGGTGTAATCCGCCATCTGCAGGCACAAAGGATCATCCGCATTCAGGACGGCCGCATCCTTCGCAATCTCAATGGGCACGCGTTTGACTTCGGCCAACTGCTCCAGCGTATCGATGCCGCCCAGGCCGAGGTGATCCCCGCTGACATTGATGCAGCACGCGACATTGCATTTTTGAAAACCGAGGCCACTGCGTACGATGCCGCCACGCGCGACCTCCATCACCGCTGCATCCACGGAGGGATCGCGCAAAATCATGTGTGCCGACACAGGCCCGGTCATGTCGCCGGCAACGCTGAGCTTGCCGTCGATATAAACACCGTCGGTCGAGGTCTGGCCAACGGTGCGGCCTGCCATCTTCAGGATGTGCGCAAGCATGCGAGAGGTAGTGGTCTTGCCGTTGGTGCCGGTGATCGCCGCAATCGGGATACGGCTCGGCGTTCCGGGCGGAAACAGCATATCGATGACGGGACCCGCCACGTCGCGTGCCTTGCCCTCACTTGGCGCGACATGCATGCGGAATCCGGGACCGGCATTGACCTCACAAATACCACCGCCAGCCTCACGGTAGGATTCAGTGATGTCGTTACAGAGGAAATCGACGCCGCCAATGTCGAGACCGATCGCATTGATCGCCCGGATTGCCATTTCGCGATTGTCCGGATGAATGATGTCGGTGACGTCAATCGCCGTGCCGCCGGTAGATAGATTCGCCGTCGAACGCAGGTACACGATCTCATCTTTCGCGGGCACCGTATTGCGATCGTAGCCAAGTTTGGCAAGCAGCCGCTCCGCCTGGTGATCGAACTCGAGCCGGGTCAATACCTTTTCGTGACCGACGCCTCGGCGTGGATCCTGGTTAACGATATCGACGAGTTGTTCGATGCTGTGTTTGCCGTCGCCAACGACATGGCCGGGCATCCGCTTCGCTGCTGCCACCAGTGTGCCATTAACCACCAGCAGGCGATGATCCATGCCTTCGATGTACGACTCGACCACTACGGTACGGCCATGTTCCTGTGCCTTCTCGAACGCTGTCTCAACTTCTGATTGCGTCTTGAGATTGATGGACACGCCGCGACCGTGATTGCCGGCCAGCGGCTTGACCACGACCGGATAGCCGATGCGCTCCGCCGCCCTTACCGCATCGCGTGCCGAACGCACAGCGCGCTGGCTTGGCACCGGCAAACCAAGGTCACGCAGGATGCTGTTGGTCTCTTCCTTGTCGGATGCCAGTTCGACTGCGATATTGCTGGTCCGGCCTGTGGTTGTGGCCTGGATACGATGCTGGTAGCGGCCATGCCCGAACTGCACCAGGCTTTGCTCGTTGAGGCGCATCCAGGGAATGTCACGTGCTATGGCGGCGTCGACCAGCGACTGGGTACTCGGCCCGAATGCGCGCTGCTGAGCATAACGAATAAACGCGTCGCGCTCGGCCGCAAAGTTCCAGTCGTCGGCTGGCGCTTCGCTCGGCTTGAGTTGGGCGGGCAGCAGGCTGTGCAACAGATTCAGGGCAAGCGCACTGGCTGCGCGGCCGACTGCCTCGTCCTTGTATTGAAACACCATGTTGTAGTGCCCGGGCTGTCCGTCAATGGACCGGGTGCGGCCGAAGGTGACCGGTGACCCCGCGATGCTCTGCAACTCGATGGCCACATGCTCCATGACGTGACCCAGCCAGGTACCACCGTCCTCTCGCAGCCGCCGCACGAATCCGCCCGGCTCCTGGTGCGAGCAACCGTGTTCATGCAGGCCAGGCAGACTTTCCAGCAACGGCGCAATGAAGTCTTCACCCAGCTTGCCGGTCGGCCAGTCGTCGAGTTCGCCAAGATCGAGCACGTGGCGCACGACCTTAAAGTGCGCATAAACGTTGGGACCAACGTAAACATTGGTGCTTACAATTTTCATTATGGTGATCCTGCCTTTTTCTGTTATTCGGGCGCCGCCTCCCGCGACACGATATTAAAGCGCCCGCCTGCTACCAGGATGTGCAACCTGACCCCGATCAGGCTGACCGGCTCGCCGCGTTGCGCCCGATCCATGGAAGAATAGCTCAGATCCGTAGGATCAATCACCGTAATGCCGCCGCTGCCGACCACATCCAGTTGATCATTCGGACCAATAAAGGCCGCCGTATCCTCGTCGAGACCGATGCCCACGGCGAATGGGTTATAGGCCAGTGCCGTCAGCAGCCGCCCGAGACGGTCGCGCTGCCGAAAGTGCTGATCGATAATCACCTTGTTGGTCAGGCCCAGACCCGGCGCCATCGTGACCAGGTCGGGGGTTGGCGTGCTGCCTTCATAGCCGCCCGCAATCATATGCTCGGGCATGAACGCCGCGCCCGCTGAGGTGCCCGCCACATGCATGCCGGCCACGTTGCGACGACGAATCATTTGCGCGACCGCAGTTCCACCGAGGGTGGTCGACAGTCGCAACTGGTTGCCACCGGTCAGGAATACGCCCTCGGACTGCGACAGATAATCAAGATGTTCGCTATCGTTGCAATCCTTGCGCGTTTCAAGCGGCAGCACCTTCGCGTGCTTGATGCCAATTTTTCGAAACAGTTTTTCGTAATTACGCCCCGTATCATCCATTTCGGAGGCGGTCGGGATGATGCTGATGCGCGCGGTTTTGCCGCCGCAAATTTCGATAAATCGATCCAGGATCTCAGGATTGTTGAGCTTTTCTTCGGCACCGCCAATCGGGATGATGTAACCGCGCTGGGTATTGCTGTGTTTATCTGCTGGACACATAGGCCTGGCGAGAGTTTCCTGCCGCTAAAAAGGCCGGTATTGTACCTGAGTAACACCGTAAACTCTGCTCATGGGCCACGATTCACCATTAGGCAAAGGCACCGCCTACAACAGCCAGTACGACCCGGAGCTGTTGTTCGCGATTTCGCGCGCGGAGAGCCGACAAGTACTTGATTTAACAGATGCTTTTCCGTTTTCCGGCACGGACATCTGGAATGCCTGGGAGCTGACCTGGCTGAGCAAGTCCGGCGTGCCGCAGGTCGCCGTGGCCGAGTTTCGCGTACCGTTTGATTCGCCCTGCCTGGTCGAATCAAAATCACTGAAGCTGTATCTGAATTCGTTTTCGATGAGCCGATTCGAATCCGTGGACGAGGTTCGCGAGCTGATTGCGCGAGACCTCAGTGCAGGTGCCGGCGCCCCGGTCGAGGTACGCCTGTTTGCCTCCGCCGAGGCTTTGCCGCTGAGTACTGCGGCAGGCGATTGTATCGACAGCAGTGCAACGAATTGCGATGTGTTTGAGGTCGATGCGGGTTTGCTGACTGCCGACGGCGCGATCGTCAGCGAGCAACTGCACTCGCACCTGTTGCGCAGCTTATGCCCTGTCACCAGCCAGCCCGATATCGGCAGTGTCCTGATCACCTACAGGGGACCACAGATCGATCACGCGAGTTTGCTCAAGTACATCGTGTCCTATCGCGAGCACAATGATTTTCACGAGGCTTGTGTCGAGCGCATGTTCATGGACATCCTGCGGCGATGTCGACCGACGGAGCTTTCTGTGTATGCCCGTTACCAGCGCCGCGGTGGCATCGACATCAACCCGTTTCGATCGAACTTCGAAACCGCTGCTCGAAATACGCGTCTCTGGCGGCAGTGATTATTTGGCCCTGCAAGCCGAAGCTCGGTGCTCTCCCTGACCGATCATTGTCCTGATCGATAGACCCGCGCGTAGTCGACGAGCATCCGTTGCGGGAAGATCGCGTCGTCGATCGGGCCGCCCGTACGCCCCCAGGC
>CAZHLE010000145.1:0-6219 GCA_964533065.1 uncultured Woeseiaceae bacterium
AGGCACCGGGCGTGTGCTTGCTGCCTATCGACATGCAGTTCAGCAGCGCTACCGCTTCTTCAGCTATGGTGACGTCATGTTCCTGACGCCGGATGAAACAGCATGAGATTTGAAGTCCAGGCCAGCGATGGTGCGGCGCGACGCGGCCAGCTCATGTTTCGGCGTGGCACCGTGCAGACGCCGGCGTTCATGCCGGTCGGCACTTACGGCACGGTAAAGAGCGTCACGCCGGAGGAAGTTGCCCAAAGTGGCGCGGAGATTATTCTCGGCAATACGTTTCACTTGCTGCTGCGGCCCGGCACCGCGGTCGTGCGTAAACATGGTGGTTTGCATGAGTTCATGCACTGGCCCGGCCCGATCCTCACCGACTCGGGCGGTTTCCAGGTGTTTTCGCTGGCCGCCATGCGCAAGTTATCGGAGGAGGGTGTGCGCTTTCAGTCGCCGGTGAATGGCGACGAAGTGTTCCTGACGCCTGAGAAATCGATACAGGTCCAGCACGACCTGAACGCCGATATCACGATGATATTTGATGAGTGTACGCCGTACCCCGCGACCGAATCCGTGGCCCGTGAATCGATGCAATTGTCTTTACGCTGGGCGGCGCGCAGCCGTACGCATTTCGATGCACTGCGTGCCGAGGATCCGACGCGCGGCGAGGCGATCTTCGGCATTGTGCAAGGCGGCGTTTACGCGCCGTTGCGCAACGAGTCGCTCGACGGCCTGGCGGCAATCGGTTTCGACGGTTACGCGGTCGGCGGGCTTGCCGTCGGCGAACCCGAGCATGAGCGCATCCAGGTGCTGGACGACCTGTTAGCGAGAATGCCGGTCGACAAGCCGCGTTACCTGATGGGCGTGGGCACGCCCGTCGATATCGCGGACGCCGTGTTACGTGGCATCGACATGTTTGACTGCGTGATCCCAACGCGGCACGCGCGCAATGGACAATTGTTCACGTCCAGGGGAGTAATCAAGTTCCGCCATGCGCGCTATGCCGACGACAACACCGCGCCGGATCCGGATTGTGGCTGCTACACCTGCCGGAACTACAGCCTCGCTTACCTCCGACACCTCGTAAAATGTGGCGAAATCCTCGGCCCACGGCTCGCGACCATTCATAATTTAAATTATTATCAATCACTTATGACTGATTTACGCGATGCCATCGTGGCCGGGACCCTGGCGGCGGCTGTGCAAGGAGTGCGTGCTGCCTACCTGACATCAACCTGAGCACTTGCGATTCGAGAAGCTGCCCTTATTTCGATTGCTCTATGTCATAATACCGCGCTGTTTTTCGGGCCCGCCCCGACAGCCCTTTTCAAAAAGTCTGAGACCCATGGAATTCTTAATTCAAAACGCGCATGCACAGGGAGCTTCAGCGGCCGACCCTTTCGGTTTCCTGTTGCCGATGATCGTCATTTTCGCAGCCTTCTATTTCCTGTTGATCCGCCCGCAGCAGAAAAAGCAAAAAGCGCACGCCGCATTGATCGCTGCCCTCAAGGTCGGCGATGAAGTTCTGACTGCCGGCGGCATACTCGGCAAGATCACCGCGGTCAGTGATCATTACGTGGCCGTCAAGGTCGCGGACAATACCGAGATCAAAATGCAAAAGGCCAGCGTATCGCAGGTCGTTCCCAAAGATACTTTCGACGCTGCCTGAGCGGCACCGTCTTTTCGCGATGAACAGATATCCTGGTTGGCTTAATGCGCTCGTGCTCGTGCTTCTGCTGGCGGGCATGCTGCTGGCGTTGCCGAATATTTATGGCAGCGTGCCGGCGGTGCAGTTGTCGGCCAGCAATGGCGCCGACTTCACGGACGAGCGCCTGCAACAGGTATTGCTGACGATGCAGAACGAGGGAGTCGAGCCCGAGGCTGCGTATCTGCGCGATGGCCGAATCGTGCTGCGCTTCAATTCGATCGAAGAACAGCGCGATGCCGAGGCACGCCTGCGCCAGCGCTACGAGCGAGAGGCCGCCATCGCCTTCACGCTGGCGCCGAAGCTGCCCGACTGGGTGCGAAATCTCGGACTTCAGCCGATGAGCCTGGGCCTTGATCTGCGCGGCGGTGTCTACGTATTGCTCGAGGTCGACATGAATACGGCCATTGAGACACGGATGAAGGCCTACCAGGCCGATTTCGAAGATCGCCTGCGCGATGCGCAGATCCGGCGTCGCGTCGACCTGGACGGACCGGTCATCACGGTGCGCCTGCAAGATGCGGCCGACGTCGCCGCGGCGCGGGACATTATTCGCGAAGCCGATACCGACGTACTCATAGCAGAGGGCACTGACGGCAGGTCATTGCTCGTGCGTATGACCGAGCAACAGATCGAGGCGCGCCGCAATCTTGCGATCGAGCAGAACGTTACGACGCTGCGCAATCGCGTGGACGAACTCGGGGTCGCCGAACCGCTCGTACAGCGGCAAGGCCCGGATCGTATCGTGGTGCAACTGCCCGGCGTCCAGGACCCGAACCTGATCAAGCGCATCCTGACGGCCACCGCGACGATCGAGTTCCGGCTCGTCGACCAGTCCGGTACCGAACCCGGTTCGCGCCTGTACCCCGGGCGTGACGGCCAGGCAGCGCAGATTCTCAAACGCAAGGTGATCGCCTCAGGCGACCAGATAGTGAACGCCGAATCGGGCTTCAGCAGTGATGGCCAACCGGCCGTGTTTATCAATCTCGATTCGGTGGGTGGTGACAGCATGCTCGCCACGACGCAGGAAAATGTCGGCAAGCCGATGTCAACCTTGTTCATCGAGACCAAGCGCGTTGCCGAGACGCGCAATGGTGTGACTGAGTATCGCATTACCAAAACCGAAGAGATCATCAACACGGCGACGATCCGCGGCGTATTCAAGAACAATTTCCAGACCACTGGCCTGAACCCGCTTGAGGCGCGTGATCTGGCGTTGCTGTTGCGTGCCGGCGCCCTTGCGGCGCCCGTATACATGATTGACGAGCGCACCATTGGCCCGAGCCTCGGCCAGGACAATATTGACCGTGGTTTTCTTGCTGTGAAAATCGGTTTCCTGGCTGTCATTGTGTTCATGGCCTTGTATTACCGCTGGTTTGGCATGATTGCCAACCTGGCCTTGCTGGCCAATGTTGTGTTTATTGCCGCGCTGTTGTCCCTGTTGCAGGCTTCGCTGACCTTGCCCGGCATCGCCGGTATCGTGTTGACGGTCGGCATGGCAGTTGATGCAAACGTGCTTATTTTCGAGCGCATCCGCGAGGAACTGGCGGGCGGCGCGCAGCCGCAGGCGGCGATCAACGCGGGCTACGAAAAGGCGTTTTCGTCGATCGCCGACGCGAATGTCACCACCCTGATCGCGGCTGTCGTCCTGTTCGCCTTCGGCACCGGTCCCGTGAAGGGATTCGCCGTGACGCTGTCACTCGGCATCCTGACATCGATGTTTACGGCACTGGTTGGCACGCGTGCGGTTGTGAACCTGGTCTTTGGCGGCCGGAAACTCACGACCGTGCCGGTTTAGGACCCGAACCATGCGCCTGGTAAAAGAAAAGACCAACATCAACTTTCTTGGCGATACGCGACGCAAATTGGCCTTTGGCCTGTCGCTTCTCGTAATTGTCGCCGCTATCGTGTCGCTTGTTTCGCGAGGCCTCGAATTCGGTATCGATTTCACCGGCGGTATTTTGCTCGAAGTCGGTTACGGCCAGGTGGCCGATCTCGAGGCTATCCGTGGCAACCTCGCTGACCACGGATTCGACGATGCGCAGGTACAGTTGTTTGGTGCCAATACCGATGTGCTGGTGCGCTTGCCGCCACAGGATGGCGACGCCGAAAGTATCCGCAATGAGTTGCAGGCGACTCTCGCGGTCGGTGATGCGGCGGTAGAGTTACGTCGCGTAGAGTTTGTCAGCCCGCAGGTCGGCAAGGAACTGACCGAGCAAGGCGGGCTGGCCATGATCTTCGCCATGCTGATGATTTTCATCTACGTCATGTTCCGCTTTCAGTGGAAGTTTGCGGCGGGTGCGGTCGCTGCTCTGATACACGATGTGACTATCACGATCGGGTTCTTTTCTTTTTTTGCAATGCCATTCGACCTTACGGTGGTGGCGGCGTTACTCGCCGTGATCGGCTACTCGTTGAACGACACGGTGGTTGTGTTCGATCGAATTCGCGAAAACTTTTTTAAATTGCGAGGCGTTTCGGCCGAGGAGTCCGTGAACGTTTCGATCAATGAGACTCTGGCACGTACCATCATCACTGGCGTTACGACTTTACTGGTGCTGGTTGCGCTACTGGTGGTTGGCGGCGAATCACTTGCGGGATTTTCGATCGCACTGATCGTCGGTATCGTTGTTGGTACCTACTCGTCTATTTATACTGCCAGCGCGATTGCGCTGTTACTTGACCTGAATCCGCAGGACCTGATCGAACCCGTCAAGGATCCGGACCTCCTCGACGATCTGCCCTGACCGCGTTCTTCAGCTGTGGGAGGGGGCCATGCTGTGGGAGGCCGCCATGCGGGCGACAGGCGTGCGAGGGGGCCTCGCAATGATCTGTACAGGAGTCGGCGAACGGGATGTTCTTCGACCGTAGGTCGCGGGCATGGCCCCCTCCTACAGCAGGCCTGCCACGAGCGGAGGTCAGCTCAGCAGCGCTTTGATCTCCGGTGCGCAGAGCTTCGCGAACTCACGGTAGATACGCGGCGTGCCGCAGAGCACGTGCCCGGTTTCGAGAAAATTCTCGCTGCCATCGAGGCCGCTCATGATGCCGCCGGCTTCGCGCACGATCAGCGAACCGGCCGCCAGGTCCCAGGGCCCGAGCCCGATTTCGAAGAAAGCGTCGAGGCGCCCCGCGGCCACGTAACAAAGGTCGAGGGCGGCTGCGCCGGCACGGCGGACCCCGGAGGTATGCACGATGGTCTTGGTGAGCATCGCCATATAAGGCGTGATATCGAGACCGGCATCGCGGAACGGAAATCCGGTCCCGATCAGTGCACGCGGCATTTCCATCTGGCCGCTGACACGCAGCTTGTGGCCATCGACGTTCGCGCCGGCGCCGCGTGACGCGGTAAACAGCTCCTGGCGCAACGGGTCATATACCACGGCGTGTTCCATGCGGCCATTGACCTGCACGCCGATGGACACTGCGAAAACCGGGAAGCCATGCAGGTAATTGGTGGTGCCATCGAGTGGGTCGATGATCCAGACAGTGTCTGAATCGCCGCTGGCGCCGCTTTCCTCGGCAAGTATGGCGTGATCGGGATAATGTTTGTGGATGCAGTCGATGACGGCCTTTTCGGCGCCACGATCGGCATCACTGACGAAATCGTTGTGCCCTTTTTGTTCAACCTTGAGCTTGCCAAGATTGACCATTTTCCTGATCAGCACGCTGCCTGCACGGCGTGCGGCCATCACGGCCACATTAAGAAGTGGATGCATCAAACGATTCCATCATTTTCAAAGAACTCGGCCCAGGGCCGATAGCGGGCGCTAGAATAGCGGACTTTGGGTCTTGTTTGCCAGCCATGTCGATACGCATTGTGCTCGTCGGAACCACGCATCCCGGTAACATCGGGGCGGTGGCTCGTGCCATGAAAAACATGGGCCTGTCTGATCTCGTGCTGGTGCGGCCGAGGAAATTTCCACATGCCAAGGCGGCAGCGCGCGCAACCGGTGCTCTCGATGTGCTGCAAAATGCCCGCGTCGTCGAGACCCTGCCCGAAGCAATCAGGGACTGTGTGTTCGTAGCCGGTGCGAGCGCCCGTTCACGTACCTTGAGCTGGCCGACCCTGGCGCCGCGCGAGTGTGCTGAGAAGTTTCATGCGCAGAGCCAGACCGGATTGGTGGCGGCCGTGTTCGGACCCGAAAAGTCCGGTCTGTCGAACACGGACCTGGATCACTGCGACGCCTTGTTGACGATTCCGACCAATCCGGATTTCAGTTCGCTGAATCTTGCAATGTCGGTGCAGGTTTTTGCCTACGAATTGCTGATGGCCGCAAATGCCGGCACGAAACCGGCAGAGGAGGCGAGCGTGCCACTTGCGACCAGCGAGGAGCTGGAGCATTTTTATGCACACCTCGAGCAGACCTTGCTCGAGGTGCAGTTTCTTGATCCGGATAATCCGCGTCACCTGATGCGGCGATTGCGGCGACTTTTTAGCCGCGCCAAAGTGGATAAGAATGAAGTGAATATTCTGCGCGGCATTCTTACTGCCGTGAATCGAAGCAACAGGTCGAAAGCATGAGCGC
>CAZHLE010000146.1:0-6214 GCA_964533065.1 uncultured Woeseiaceae bacterium
GTTCGGCTGGTGCATGTGGCAGACCATGCACTGGCTGGTCGGGATGGCCCGTGTGAATTCGTGCTTTAGCGGATGCCCGGAGACACCCACGGGAATCGTCGGATCAGCGCTCGTCGAAGTGCCTGAATGACCTTGGGCGGCATAGGGGCCCGAATGCCGCGGGTCGCGATCGTTGGCGTAGACGACGTGGCAGGAGGCGCAACCCGAGGAACGGTAGTCGCCGGGCTGGTCGTTGGTGCCGAGGAACCAGGTCAATGGATCGTTGAGCCGGGTCTTGGCGATGTTGATCAGTGGCACCGAAATGCGCGCTCCCGTGCCGGGCCCGCGATTCGACTGGCGAATATCGGGACGCCCCGGTTCCTCGAGCCGCTGGATCTGGCCGGTGAAGTTCGGCAAGCCGGTTTCAGGAAACAGGTTGCCGATATTGCGGCCGCCGTCCTCGAAAACGCGAAAAATATCGCCGGGCCTGACCGTCTCCCAGGCTGGCAGCGGGTTCAATTCGGGCAGTATGCCGTGTTTCGCGGCCAGCTCAGGGTCGACCGGTGCGCCAACGATTTTTGCCGCCTTGCCATCGGCGGTATAGCTTTCGCCAAGAATGTAATTCTTGAGCGGCAGGATGCCATTGTTGTACGCGGCGCCACCCCAGAGCATTGCGCCTGTTGCCATCATGCTGCGAACGTTGGCATCGATGATCGGCTGGTGGCAGGCGCCACAGGCAGCGCTCGCTACCCGGTAGTCGGAGGGATTGACGAAGCGAATGTACTCCGGGCTCTCGCGATTCAGGAGCGTATACGAGCGTTCTGGATTGGCACTGGACGGGTAATGCCAGCTCTGCGGCAGGCGCGGTTGCACGTGCGCCGCGTCGCGCGCGGCATCGTAGGCAGCGGTGCTCGGCGCGCCTCCCGGTGCAAATACCTCGGGTGCGCCGCCGTGGCAGTCAACGCAACCCAGGACCACGGCGTCGCTGACGTGCATGGTCAGCGCATCACTTGCGGTATGGCAACTGATGCAACCGGCACTCTTCCGGTCGGCATCGGTTTGCGACTGCATCGCCGGCGCCGCTGCGTAGTCGGGGTAGTCAATTGCGCGCGGACGCTCGTCGCCGGCGCCGTGGGCAAGTCCGCAGGCGGCGAGTACGGCAACGAAGCCAGGTCTTGTCGTGTAGTGACCCATCAGTAAGCGAGCACCAGGTTGGCAAAAACAGAGTATGGAATATCGTCAGACCCAAACAGGTCTTTATAACCCTGCTGCGGTACCAGCAGCGATCCCGCCACACGCAGCACCACATTCTGCGAGGTAAATGGCCGGTAGAACAACGACAGGGATACGTCGACACCGATGCGCCGGTGAATTTCGCCCTGGTTACGCGCAACTTCGAGCACGGCGGTGTCGGCGAAGAACAACTGGTTGGCGTGCAGGGATGCGCGCAGCTTGGGCGTGATATCGGCGTCGGCGCCGAGACCGAGCAACACAATACCGGGGTTCGTAAAGTTCGATTGCCCCTGACCCTTGTTCGGTCGCAGCGAATTCAACAGGGCGTTCTGGCCGGAGATGGCCACGCGGCCGCCGCCAATCAGGGGTATTGCCTGGCGAATCCAGAAACTCATGTCGGCGCCGGCAATCAGGGGGTTCTCGAAAATAGCGTCAAAGCCGGTTGACTTGTCGTCGAATGGATCGTCATCGGCACTACCGAAAACACCGCTGGCCTTGATTCGCAGCCAGTCGAAATCGCGTGACAGCTCGACGGCGGCGAACGCGGCACGGATATCGCTCTGGTTGTCGGCAAAGAGCGCCGGTGACTCCTCGCCGAACGCATAGTAGGCAGATGCGCTCAGGTTCCAGCGGCCGATGTGGCCGTCGCCGTTGTAGCCGATATAGGTGACATCGTAGTCGCGATTCTTCTGCGTACCGATAGCGGCAGGACGCGTGAGAAAACCGTTGTCATCGATGAAGTCCGCGCCATCTTCGCGGTTGCGATTGTGCACGAGCGCTATCTGCGAGGTGAATCCTGGTCTTGGAAAGTCCTGACGATACAGGTTGAACAGCCACACGTCGTCGTCCCGCAAGGCCTCGGAAAAACTGTTCTCCGTGATGTCGTTCAGGCCGCTGTTGGTATCTTTTTCGATGCGCCGGAACCAGCCGAGATTGTATTGCCAGATATTGTTGTCGCGTGTTCCGAACAGGCGAACGCCGATCGGGCTGTCCTGGAAAAGAAACCCGCGAAAGTCTGCTGTTATTGGTTGAATACCGACGCGAAGGCTGTCGAAGTCATAACGATCCGAGACATTGCGCAAGTGCTTGTCAATAAACAGGCCCTGGATGCCAACAAAGCCTTCGGTGCGACGCAGCTCAGCGGTCGTGTCGACCTTGAGTACACCGGCTTCTTCGACCGCGACGCTGCTGACATTGAAAACCGGGATAAACCGGAATTCCCAGTCGGGCGGCCGAAACACCGTGTCGCCTTTATAGAGTACGGTCTCGATGACGAGGTTCTGGACAAACGCGCTTTGCGCGGGCTCGCCCGCCGGATCGAGTGCACCCGGCGACGGCGACGTTGCGGCCGCCACGGGCGTTGGCATACTGCGCGCCTCAAAGCTCGAATCGGAAATGACCCCAAGCGAAAAAAACCAGTCCTCGCCGAACAGCGGCCGGTCGCCCTTCAAGACATTGTTGCCGTGGTAGGGGTCGAATTTGCGCTCCGGATAGCCGAGTGCGGTAACAATGCGCCAGCGATCCGGGACGGCCGTGAACTCGGGCAGCGGTCGCCACACAGCGGGCTGCAGTCCGCTGCCGTCGCACTGCAGGCCGGTCACCGCGGGTTCGCCGGGCCGACGGCGCAGGGGTTCGTCGGCGGCAAATGCACAGTCGGGACGCGTGCTCACGTCGTCATCCGCAGCGGCGGGGGTCACGACCAGCAATGCGCCGGCGACCAGGGTGGTCAGCATGAATTCACTTGTCTTCACAGACGTTCTGCTCGTCACTGTCGATGAATGGTGTGATCGGACAATTCACATAGCGCAGGCGAGCGCCTTGCGGCGTCAGTGTGTCGGCGCGCATCGGCTTGCCGGCGTTGCCAATGCCGCCGAGTGCATTGCCGGCGCGGTGCAGGCCGAGAAACGCGATCATGTCGTCCTGGTCGATGCCGTCGCCGGAGACGCCGATGCCGCCGACAAGCTCGGCGCCACGATAGACAGGCACACTGCCCGGAAATATCTGTATGCCGTTCGCGAGCTGCGCGATAGCGCCGGCAACGGCGAAGCCGTCATTGAAGCCATCGATGCCCGTGCAATTGGCCGGGACATCGGCGACCAGCGAAAGCGTAAAACCGATGTGTTGCACAAGCGCGTTGTAGACGAGATCGAGCTGCAGCCCGGTCGAGAACGGACTCCACTCGCCGGCCGGCTTGCTTAAGGGCCCGGCCGGGTTACCCGTGACGCCATCCGGGTAAAAGGGTCGTGACAGGTTGCCGCTGGCGCGATCGGAAAACGCAATCGCACCATCCGTGAGCGCGGTCGGCAGACCGAGAAACGTCTGCACGGCGCTGACGTATTGCGCCGGCGGTTCGTCGCGCAATACCACGAGGCCGCCGTTGAGATAGGACGCCGCCGGCACAGCGCTGAGAGCTGCTGCTGCGGCTGCCGATGAAAAGAATGCGGCGGTGCGGGCTTTTTGCAATGCGACATCCAGGCCGAATACGGGTGCATCACGGCTGCGCACGATGCCGAGGATGACGCCGTTCGAGTCGACGACCGCAATACTGACACGCGCCGGCATCCCGGCGGGCTGGCGGATCTGTGCGCGCGACCGGTTTGCGATCTGCAATGCCTCGCTGAGGATGGTCTGTACTTCAATCGCGGTCAGCGCGTTAACGCCGTCGGTGCCGGCGATGGGCCGGAAGCGCTCGACGTTGCCGAAGTCCACGAGCACGAAGGCATCGAGGCCGGGGTAGTCGAGCGTGTCGGGGCGAATACCCGATGCGGCGTGGCCAAAAGGCAGTCCGGCTTCGATGCTCGCCGCCACGTAACCGGGCACGGCCAGCAGCGTGCCGGCGATGTTGTTGATGCTGGCAAAAGCGGGCGCGGCCGCCGGGGAACTTTGCAAGTCACTGTCGCGGCCATCGGTAAAGCGCAACAGTCGGCCGTCGACGGCGATGCGATCGGCGCGACGAGCGGCGGGTGCGGCGAAACCAAAACTGGCGGCCATCGCGATCAGTTCATCGTCGTCAATATCGCTGTCGGCGATGTCGGCGTCGAACGAGTAGCTCGCATCGCTGATGACGCCGACACCACCCACCGGCGTGCCGGCCTTGTACAAGGGCAGACCGCCAGGATCGGCCGCGAGCCCCAGCGGCGAACGATGCGGCCCGACATCCGCTGCCCCTCCCGCGAAGCGTGTCAGCAAGTCAGAGCAGGGCAACTGGCTGAATTGCACGCCAAACAATGGGCCGGCCGGCTGCTGATTGTCACGCGGATTAAAGTGTTCCTGCACGATCTGGCTGGCCGTGCGTGTCGAAAACGCATTGCCTTCGGTCGACAGGTAGGCAGCGGTGATTGCCTTTGCGATCGCGGCGAGGCTGTCCGGCACAATATTGATGCCTTCGAGTCCGCCATCGACGGTCGCGCCGGGGGAGCGAATCGTGACGGCCGTTGCGGCGCCACTCATGCGAAATACAGCAAGTACGTTGCCGACCCGGTCGACCACGGCGATCGTGGCGTTAGCACCTCGCGCATGCGCCTCGGCGACTGCCTGGGCGATAACGAATTCGACGTCCGAGACCGAGAGACTGGTGGCTGTGTTCGCGCATTGTCCCGTGCAACCCGGATCCGGTGTGGCCGGGTCGACGCCTGCGACTCCGGATTTCGAACCGCCACCGCAGGCAACCAATATGGTGAGAATAAGCCAGCCCACGGCCAATTGCCGCGCCCGGCTGATCATGGATACAGGCCCAGTGCGTCGAAATGAAAGTTGTGACACATGACGCAGGTGCTCGGCATTTGTGCGGTGCTATTGCGCGCGGCGATGCCACTGCCATGGCATGAGCGGCAGGTTTCAATACCCGGTATCAGCACATCGGAAGCAGCCGTTGAAGTACTTGCCGCGTGACAATCGTCGCAACGGGTCACCGCGGTTTGATGCGCCGCATGCGAAAAACGGGCCGCCGTCAGGAATTCGCTGGTCAGTCTTACGGGCGCAACGTCCCAGGGCAGCGCCGCATCGGTGTCGGCGGTGCTGACCACGTGGCAGTTCACACAGGCGCGGCGCAGGAACAGGTCCTCGGCAACTGCCAGGGCCTGCACGCGCGCCTCGCTTGCAGCACGGTCACGATCGGCCCGCGTCAGAGCCTGTCCGGGGCGCCGCACGCGTTGCCCGCCGCTGTCCGGGTCGTCGCCCAGCAATTTGGCGCTGTAGTACTCAATCAAGGTTTGCAGCACGGCAGCCGGGTCGCCATGCGGCACCGTGCGTGTCGGGTCGTCGGGATCGAAGGCCAGCGTGTGACAGCCGCTGCAGTGATCGACCATGGAGATCGGTAACATGCCAGCGCCGCCCGTATCCGGTATATGACACTCGGCACACTCTACGACGCGTCGCCCATCCGGGGTCACGATGCCGGCCGGATCGAGATGCTTTGCATGGTCGAACAAGAGGTTCGTTTCGGCCGGCGCCTGCAACAGGCTGACACTGAACTCAGGATGCTCATCGAGAAAATCCGCCGCAGCCTCGAGCTTGCTGCCGACAATCGGGCTGGAGTGACAATCGGCGCATAGTGCCTGGTGCTGATTCACCAGCTGCGGTGGTTCATTGTGTTCAAGATGGCAGCTTGCACAGCGGATTTCGCCGAGCACGCCAGGCGCGCTGTCGCTGTCCGTCGCTGTCACATGACGGGCAACCTTATGGCAGGCGATACAGGCATTGTCCGGAACCCGCTCGAATGCAGTGACATGGCAAGCGGCGCAGTCCCCGCCGATCATCGAATGTGCCGCATGAATCGGACCTGCCTGCAACACGCTTTTGCTGATCACGTTCAGTGCCGGCAGTACTACGGCCAGCAAAAGCACGGTGATGGCAGCGGCCCAGGACAGGCGCCGCTTGCTCCAGCCCCCGATCCCGCTGGCGTCTGAACTCCAGTCGGCCACAAAGTGCTCGGCGCTGGCGTCGCGCTGTAACTCGAAGCTGAGCGCGAAATCGGCACCCTTCTCGGTGGCAATAACCGTGA
>CAZHLE010000147.1:0-6122 GCA_964533065.1 uncultured Woeseiaceae bacterium
TCGACGGTGCCGTCCTTGACCAGTTGCCACAGGTCGTAACCCAATATGTCGCTGGCCTCGGCGTAACTGTCCGTCACGACCGAATGTTCCGCGGCAAGATCCACCTGCATGCCGGGTGACTGCGAGCCCTGTCCGGGAAACACCATTGCAATATTCAATTGACTCTCCGCCTGGGCCTGCCGTTGTGGGCGCGCATTATATAGACGAAGCCGGCGATTTTCTAAAGCCGAACCAGAGTCCGGCCAGCGCTCCGCTCAGTGCACCATACAAATGCGCCACCACGACCACATTACCTCCACTCGACGCCTCAGAGCCCGGCAGCGGCCCGAGCAGCTGCTCGTAAATCAGCTTGCCGAGCAAGAAGGCAGCGATAATCCAGAACTCGGCCTGGCGGCGATGCAGGCCGCTCACTGTGCCGGCCGCCAACAAACCGTGCAAGAGTCCGGACAGCCCAACGTACCAGCTCAATTGCGGTTGCAGGTACCAGAATCCCAGGTCCATGCCAACAATTGTCGCGAGACTGATGGCCAGCCATTGTCGACGGCTGAAATGGCCTGCCACCAGGCAGGCGATCAGCAGTAAACCGGCACCATTCAGAACCAGGTGCGACCAGCCGAGATGCACAATATGACCGCTAAGCAGCCGCCAGATTTCGCCGTCGGCGATCGCCTCCCTGTCATAACGCAACCACACACGGGCCGGTTGACCCCAAAACTCCAGCGCCGCTGCTACGGCGAATAGGACCAGGGCCGGCAAACAGGCGAAAAAATCCACTCTTCTGCGAGTATCCACTGTACCTTGGCCTAACCCCATGTTTGCTATACTCGCGTTTAATCAATCAACGAGTCAATGCAGGCCAATCAAGCCTGTTATGGAGTGTGCACGTGTTAGGGAAAAACCGACAAAGTGGCTTCACGTTAATAGAGATCATGGTTGTTGTTGTCATCATCGGCATTCTTGCGGCGATGGTGGGACCTCGCCTGTTCAATCAGGTCGACAAGGCCCGCGTCGAAGCCGCACGGGCGGAAATCTCCACGATCGAGAATGCGCTCAAATTCTATCGTCTTGACAATTTCGCCTACCCCTCGACCGAGCAGGGAATCGAGGCAC
The DNA here is from genome assembly GCA_964533065.1 of uncultured Woeseiaceae bacterium. Taxonomy (GTDB): domain Bacteria; phylum Pseudomonadota; class Gammaproteobacteria; order Steroidobacterales; family Woeseiaceae; genus UBA1847. The sequence goes on from CAZHLE010000147.1 coordinate 1,111, forward strand.
TCGTAACCAAGCCGAATGACCCGAATATCAAGAACTGGAATCCGGGCGGCTATCTCGAGCGTATGCCGACTGATCCATGGGGCGAACCCTACCTGTACCTTAACCCGGGCAATAATGGCGAAATCGACGTATTCACGCTGGGCGCCGATCGCGCCCCGGGCGGTGAAGGCTACGACGCTGACATTGGCAATTGGGACCTTAAATAAGCAACATCGCTGTGCGCCATTGCCGTCTGAACGCCGGATTTACGCTGATCGAGATCCTGGTCGTCGTTACGGTCATCGGGATCATCGTGTCGATCGGGCTGTTGTCCCTGAGTGTGCTCGGCGATGATCGGCAATTGCGTATTGAAGCGCGTCGCCTGAGTTCGCTGCTGGCTGCCGCGCAGGATGAAGCGGTCATGCAGGGCCGGGAATTTGGCCTCGAACTCATGCGGAGCTCTTATCGCTTCGTCGAATACGATCCCTATGAGGCGCGATGGCTGGAGCTTGAGATTGACGATATTTTTCGCGAACGCATGCTCCCCGAAGGTCTGGAGTTCGACTTGTTGCTCGAGGGAAGGACGATCTTGCTGAGCGCCGAGGCGGCCACGATCGCCGACCCGGATTCGACCAATGTCAGCAATACGACCAAAAAGTATGCGCCGCACGTGCTGATTTTTTCGAGCGGTGAGGCAACGCCATTTGAATTGCGGATTGCGCGCCGATCCGAACAACAGCTCGTCATTCTTGAAGGCAATGTGATGGGCGTCGTCGATATCATGACCGCGGATGAGCAAGCCGATGCCTTGCGCTAGGACATGCCGCGGATTCACGCTGATCGAAGTGTTGGTTGCGCTCGCCATAGTCAGTTTTGCGCTCAGCGCCATGGGTGTCACGATGGTGCAGATGCTGAATGCAGCTAACACCCTGCGTGACCGCACTTACGCAAGCTGGATTGCACACAACAAGATTACGGAAATGCGCCTGCGCAATGTGCTGCCCGAGGTTAGCGCCACCAGCGGCGAGACGACCTACGCCGGCGTCGAGTGGGCATGGCGCGCCGTGGTATCCGAAACCGGTGTCGAAAACCTGTTTCGGGTCGATGTCAGCATTTCGTTTCCGGGTCAGGATCCGATCATGCGCCCGGTCACCGGGTTCATCGGCGAACCCGTGCCGCCCGGGCTGAGCAATGATGCCTGGACTCAACGCCGGCAGGGCTCGGCAGAATTCCCCGGATCGCCGGAATCAGGGCCAACATCGTGAACCACAGTCGTACGCAGGGATTTACCCTGATCGAGATCATGGTCGCGGTCGCCATTTTCTCAGTGATGGCTATGCTCGCCTGGGGCGCCATGAGTCAGTCCCTGGAAAACGCCGACATGCTCACCGAGCGTATGCAGCGCCTGCAGGCGATACAGCGCACCTTTCGCACTCTCGGCGCAGACCTGACGCAAGCGGCACCGCGGCCGGTACGCAATGAGTTAGGCGACGGTCTGAGCCCGGCAGTTCTCAGCAGCCTGAGCGGGGACTTCGCTATCGAACTCAGTCATGGCGGCTGGGGCAACCCGGTTGGGCTACCGAGGGGTACCCTGCAGCGCTCCGCTTACAGGATAGAAGACGGCAAGCTCGTTCGCTATCACTGGAATGTGCTGGATCGCACCTATGGAAATGAAGCCATCACCGCTGTGCTGCTGGAGGACGTTGAGGCGCTGTTGTTCCGTTTTTTTGACGACAGCGGTGAATCTTACGAGGTGTGGCCGCCGCAATTCGCCGCTGGCGGCGGCAATATGCTCGCCCGTCCGCGGGCCGTCGAGATAGTCCTGAGCCTGCCGGATGAAGGTGAAATGACACGCCTTCTGGAGATCGCACCATGAGGCAACCATACAACAGGGGTGTCGCACTGCTAACCGCGTTGCTGATCACCGCGCTGCTGGCCACCCTTGCGATCACGCTGAAATGGAACAACGCGCTGGACATTCGCCGCACTATTGTCATGTTGAATCGCGATCAAGCCATCCAGGTCGCGCTCGGTGCGGAGAGCTGGATACAGAACATTCTGCGCGACGACTACGAAGATGACCCGGATCACGACCACCTTGGAGAAATCTGGGCCGGCGATCTGCCACCCCTGCCCATCGATGGCGGTGAAATCTTTGGTGCTATCGAAGACATGCAGGGCCGCTTTAATGTCAATAACCTGATCGATGCCAATGGCGAGATTGATCCCGCGGCGCTGAAGCAGTTTCAGAATCTTTTGAATGCACTGCAACTCGATCCGCGTTTTGCCGGAATTGCCGCGGACTGGATTGACGCCGACGACGAGGCATCTTTTCCCGACGGTGCCGAAGACGCCATTTACACGGGCCTGACACCACCCTACCGCGCGGCGAACCAGTTTCTGTCGAATGTCTCCGAGCTCGCTGCGATCGAAGGGATGGATAAAGAAAGTTTCGACATCCTGCTGCCATACATCGTCGCCTTGCCACGTCGTACGGACATTAATGTGAATACGGCGACTGGCCCCGTGCTGCAGTCGCTGAGCGAAACCATGTCCGTGGGCGATATAGAAAGCCTGTTCGCGGCACGGGAGGGTACCGGGTTTACCAGTCTGGACATCTTCGACAGCTACGTCGAAGCAGAGGTAAAGCAGCAACTTGCGGAGGCCACCAGTTATTTTCAATTGAAGCTGGTCGTGCGGATTGATACGGTGCGCATCACCTACTACAGCTTACTGGAGCGCAGCGCGCGGGGTGACGTCACGCCGATCCTGCGCTCCCTGGGGACGACCTGAAAATGGCAGAGTTTCTCGTCATTCGACTCGGCAATGATCCTGAGCAGTCCGCAGACTGGATTGCGGTGGACAGCAACGGCACGCGGCGTTCGCCGCCGGTCACCGGCACGCTGTCGGAGGCGAGCCGTGATATTGGCGATCGCCCGGTCATCGTCCTGGTGCCGGGAACGGAAGTGCTCAATGCCGCGGTGGATGTCCCGATCAAGAGCGGCCCGCGCTTGCGGGCCGCGCTCCCCTTCGCCCTCGAAGAACAGCTCGCAGACGATGTCGAGACACTGCACTTCGCCGCCGGTGAACGTCGTGAAAATGGCCGGCTGCCGGTCGCAGTCGTTGCCCGAGAGCAAATGCAGGGCTGGCTGGACGCGCTGCACGCCGCTGGCATCGTGGCCAGTCGCATGATCCCGGAAAACCATGGCCTCGCACTTATTCCCGGCACGATCAGCATGCTGGTTACCGAGGACCAGATCATGTTCAACGACGGTGTCGAGTGCGAGTTCGTCCTGCAAGGTGTAAAACCGAGCGACGCGCTGGCCGTTGCTGGTGTGCTGCAGGAAGCGGCGCCTGGCGCGGCGAAAACCGCTGGGCACCTGCTGGTGTATTGCGAACCCGGTCAGGAGCAACGATTTTCCCAGGATTGGACTGCATTGCGGCACGAGCTCAGCAGTGTGGATATCAACCTGCTGCCCGACGGGGTCCTGCCACGCCTCGCGGTGACAGTTGCCGCCGGACGCGGAGTCAATTTGCTGCAGGGTCCCTTCGGTGCAAAAGCCAATTACCGCGCCTTGTTCGAGCCGTGGAAATATGCCGCCGGGCTGTTGCTTGCCCTGGTGCTGGTCGGCTTTGCGGGTAAAGCTGCGGACTATTACCGTCTAACGCGAGAACAGGCCTCACTGAAGGAGCAATTCATGGCCGAGTACCGCCAGATCCGGCCCGATGATACGCGCGACATTGTTGATCCGGAAAGGATCGTGGCTGAGGAGCGGGTCAAGCGTAATGCCCCGGTTTCGAGCGACGTATTTCTGCCCTCGCTTTATGAACTCAGCCAGGCACTGCAACAGAATGACGCTGCAGAAATTGAAGCGATCAGCTATCGAGCGGGCGTTATCGATGTTCGTCTGACTGCGCCTGATGTTGCTACGCTGGATAATATTCAACGCATGGTTGGCGCATCAGGCCGCTTCGGCGCGTCGATTCAGTCCACGGACCAGGTTGGTGACAAGGTCAGTAGCCGAATCCAGATTCGACAGGGTGGCTCATGAAAGAATGGTTCGAAGGGCTGCAAAAGCGCGAGCAGATTTTCATCGCCGCGGGCGCAATCGTTGTATTGCTGACCCTGATTTACGCATTCGTCTGGTTCCCGCTGGACAACGGACAGAAAACGCTCGCGGCCAACGTCAGTCGCTGGGAGCAATCGCTGGTTGCGATTAAACCGCTAAAAAACATGCAGGTCACCAATTCGGCGTCGCCGCCGGCCATATCCGGCAGTGCCCAACAGACACCGGTGGTTATTGTTGATCAAACGCTGCGCGCACGAGGCCTTGATCGCGCACTGCGGCGCAGCCAGCCGACCACGAGCAGCGGCATACGCGTCGAATTCGAAAATGTCGCTTTCGACGAGCTGGTGCAATGGCTCGGTGACCTGAGTCGGCAATATGGCATGCACGTCACGTCAGGCACCATGTCGACCAATACAGAGGCAGCACCCGGCCGGATCAATGCGACGTTTACGCTGGAACGCGCCTGATGGCGCTAAGGGCGCGTTTCTTAACTCTTGGCCTGCTGATTTTTTTTGCCGGCGTCGCCCTGTTTTTCCCCGCTCGCGTTGCCTATCAGTGGCTGGCACCACCCGATCTCAAGCTCAGTGGCATTCACGGTACGATCTGGCACGGCAATGCCAGTGAAGCGTCCTTGCGCGGCGTTTACTTGCGCGGACTCCAATGGAAGATCCAGCCGCTGAACCTTTTGGGCGCAAGGGTCAGCTATTCAATCGAGGGGAAGTTCGCGTCAGGATTTCTGCAAGCGGATATTGCGATCGACATAACGGGCGCATTGACGGTCAGCGAGCTGGCTGCATCGCTGGCATTGGCCGAGTTGCAACCGGTCCTCGGTATACCCGGAATACGTGGCAACTTGTCTCTGCAATTCAATCTGTTGCGCGCGGTGGATGGCTTGCCCGTTGCAGCCGATGGCAGCATCAGCCTCGCGCAACTGGTGGTGCCGTTTGTATTTCGGGACCCACT
>CAZHLE010000148.1:0-6107 GCA_964533065.1 uncultured Woeseiaceae bacterium
GTGCGATTGACTTGGGTCACAGCCCGGCATTCAACCATCGCTTCGAAATCCAGGGCGGCTTGCTCGCCGATGATTGCGCGGCCGTGCTGCGGGAGTTTTTCGCCGCCCGCCGCTAGCCTCGGAGGCGGTCATGCTGTAGGAGACGGCCATGCCGGCGACATCAGGTTGAGGTCGTCTCTGCCGGCACTTCAATATTCTCCGGAACCGATTTACCCTCGTTGGCCGTCAGCCATTTCAGGATGTTGTAGTAGCTGCGTATGTTGTTGACGTAGAGCACCGGCTCCCAGCCGCGTGCATAGCCAAACGGCACGCGCGTATACCACTTGCGCTGTGCGAGCAGCGGCAGAGCCGCGCTGACATCGACCCAGGAGTTGGGATCGCCGCCCTGCCACTCAACGATCTGCTGCGCGTCCTTGAGATGATAGAAGCCGACGTTATAGGCAGCCAGCGCCATCCATCTCCGGTCCGGGTCATCCACCGCGTCGGCGATACGCTCGGTTTGCCGGGCGTAATACTCGGCGCCGCCAAAAATGCTGTTGGTTGGGTCGACGCGATCGGTGATGCCGAGATAGCTGGCCGTGTCTTCAGTTAGCATCATAATGCCGCGTACACCGGTCGGTGACACAGCCTGTGCGCGCCAGTGAGATTCCTGGTAACCGATGGCGGCCAGCAAACGCCAGTCGACACCGAACTTCTTGCCAGCTTCTTCGAAAGCCTCCCTGTAACGCGGCAGTCGACTTTCGTAATGCCGGATGAAATTCCGCGTGCCGACATAGTCGAACTTGTCGGTGTGGCCATAGTAGCGGTCCCTGACACGTGCCAGGGTTCCGGTGCGCTCGGCATTGATCAGAAACTCGTCGGCGCGCACCAGCAGGGAGTCACCACTGCCACGCGGAAACGCCCAGGCCAGCGGATCGCCGATCTCAAGGTCGAGCGCGACCCGAAGATCAGGATAGAAGTGGCGCTGGATATTGAATTCGGTGCTGTCGGCGATGGTGAAATCGATCTCGCCAGATGCAACTTTTTCGAGCAGATCCGCAACCTCGACCTCGGCATTTTCCATCCAGCTAAGTTCCGGGTAGACATCGCGCAGGGCCGAAAGCATGTCCACATGACTGGTGCCAGCGACGACCTCGATGGATCGGCCGATAACGTCCTCGATCGACAGCGGTTTGCCGGTGCCGAGCTTGAAAACAAGGTGCATGTCGACCATCTGGTAGGGGTGGCCGAAATTCAAGTATCCCCGCCGTGAGGGCGTGATCGAAAGGCCCGTGGCAGCGAGATGCGCCTTGCCGCTCAGCATGTAGGGCAATACGTCGGAGACGCTTGGCACCGGTTCGATCACGAGTTCGACACCCAATTCGTCGGCGAAGGCGCCCGTCAGGTCAAATTCGGGTCCGGTCGGCTGGCCATCCGCACCCAGACCGTAGGTGGTTGGGCTGAGCCGGGTTACCACCCGTAGCTGGCCTGTTTCCAGGACCTGGTCGAGTAACGGTGGCGGGGTAGAGCAGGTGGCGAGGAGTCCGGACAATGTGATGATGAGCAATAGCCGCAAAGCCTATCTCCGTGCTTTGTGCGTGGCGGCATTTTGCCACAATCCGGGTGCCAGCTGGCTATTGACAGGCGGATTTGCGTACAATTCCCGCCCCGCGGAGAGGTGTCTGAGTGGCCGAAAGAGCCTGATTCGAAATCAGGTGTGCGAGTGATCGTACCGTGGGTTCGAATCCCACCCTCTCCGCCATTTACCTCATTTAAGTATTGGTTAAATAAGGTAAGTTATTACTGTGTGATGACAGGCTTTAGCGCTTCAATCGATCCTTTGGGCCCTGCTTTCAGCCGGGCCTTCTCTTTCTCACTCCCCCGACAACACATCGGTGAGCACTGAATTCTCCCGCGAGCCAACCTAGAAAGCCCCGATCCGAAAGAGTTAGAGTACCGCCGAAGAAAAAGATCTGGAGAACCTCCGATGCGATTGCTTCTCAATTTTGCTGCGGCGCTGCTGGCGACGACGGCCAACGCGCAGCCCGATTTCGAGTATTGGCCCAACGCGGACTACGACCCTGCCATTCCGACGGTCGAATCGGTACTGGGCCATGCGCCCGGCGAGCGCATCACCTGGCACGCCGATGCGCTGCGCTACTTCAGGGCCCTTGCATCCTCGCAGCCTGGCCGGGTTGCCGTGCACCGCTACGCGAGTACCTGGGAAGATCGTGAGCTGGTGTATGTCGTCGTCACGTCGCCTGAAAACATGCGTCGCATCGATACCATCAAAGGGGACATGCAGAGCCTGCGAAATGCCCTGACTACCCCGCGTAGCGAGGCCGATCGCATCATTCAAAGCGCGCCGGCCGTGACCTGGCTCGCCTATGGCATCCACGGCGATGAAATCTCCTCGACCGATGCCGCGATGCTCACCGCCTATCACCTGTTGGCCTCGCGCGGCGATGATCGCATTGACGATATCCTGCGCGAGTCCGTCGTCGTCATCGATCCGATGCAGAATCCGGACGGGCGTGATCGCTTCATTCACGGTTTTGAAATCGCCGCAGGACTGGTCCCGGACTCGAACCGCCTTTCTGCCGAGCACGACCAGCCGTGGCCGTCCGGGCGCGGCAATCATTACCTTTTTGACCTGAATCGCGACTGGTTTGCGATGACCCAGCCCGAAACCATCGGCAGAGTCGCGGCGATGCAGGAGTGGTACCCGGTTGTAGTTGTCGATCTTCACGAAATGGGCGGGGATTCGACCTATTTCTTCGCACCCGGCGCGGACCCGGTGAACCCGCACCTCACCGCTATCCAGATCGAGAACCAGGAGCTGTACGGCAGGACCAACGCGAACTGGTTCGATCGCTTCGGGATCGACTATTTCATTCGTGACGAGTACGACGAGTTCTACGCCGGTTATACCTCCTGGGCGAAGTATTTCGGCGCGACGGGAATGACTTACGAACAGGCGGGCATCGAAGGACTGATCTTGCGCCAGTACCACGGCAACGAGATGCGCTATCGAGAGGCCGTGCGTAATCATTTCGTGACGTCGCTCGCGACGGCAGAAACCGTCGCGAACAACCGCGAGAAGCTGCTGCAGGATCAATACGATTTCCAGCTCTCAGCCATTGCCCAGGGCCGATCCGAGGCGATTCGCGCCTACCTCATCCCCAGGCAAGCAGACCAGGCCGGGGCCAACCGGCTGGTCGGGTCGCTGGTGCAACAGGGGGTTGCGGTCGGCGTCGCGACGGCCGGCTTCAAGGCCTGTGGCGAGGACTACGCGGCGGGCAGTTACGTGATCGACATGGCGCAACCCGCCAATCGTCTCGTACGGACACTTCTCGATGTCCACGTGCCAATGGACAGCGACTTCGTCGCCAGGCAGGAACAGCGTCGGGAATTGGGCCTCGAGACCGAGATTTACGACGTGACGGCCTGGTCGGTGCCCTTGCAGATGAACATCCGTGCGAACACCTGTAATCAATTGCCGGCCGTCAGCACGACACTGGCCGGACCCGAGCTCGTTCAAGCACCCGCTCTGCCGGATGCCGACGCCTCGGTCGCCTACCTCGTGCCCTGGGGCGAAGCCACGGCCATTCGCTTTCTGTCACACGCCTTACGCGAGGGCCTCGCGGTCAAGAGCAGCGACGAACCATTCACACTTCGCGGCAGAAAGTTTCCAGCAGGAACATTGATCATTGGCGTCGCGGACAACTCAGCCGGTGTGCACCGGACCGTCCGCGACATTGCGTCCAGAAGCGGCGCCAACGTGATTGCCGTTGACGACAGCTGGGTCAGCAATGGGCCTAGCTTCGGCAGCAACAAGGTCGTCAGGCACAACAGGCCGGACATCGCGATCGCCTGGGATTCCCCGACCGACTCAGTCAGCGCCGGTCAAGCCCGCTTCGTGATTGAACGGCAATTCGACTACCCGGTCACCGCCATTCGCACCGAACGCATCGCCAGTGCGGATTTGAGCGACTTCGATGTCCTGATCCTGCCGGAATCCTCCAGGACGGGCTATGGCACCGTCCTGGGCGAAGACGGCGCCGAAAACCTGCGCGACTGGGTGAGCAAGGGCGGTGTACTGATTGGCCTCGGCTCCGCCAATCGTTACCTCGCCGATGCGAACATCGATCTGCTCTCGATCCGCCGCGAAAACGTGATCGTTGAGGAGGACGGCGAGAACGACGACGGCAGCAGCGATTCGAACGGCGACGACGACGAAGAAAAGGAGGCGACCGTCGAGGGCAGCCTCCTTGAAAGTCTGTCCGATTTCTACAAGGCGATCGAACCCGAATCAGCCTTGCCCTATTCTCTTCCGGGCGCACTGCTCCGGGCGGACGTCAGCCCGGACCACTGGCTCGGCGCAGGCGTCGCGTCATCGTTAAACGTACTTGCCTGGGGAACGGACATCTACACGCCGATACGCCTCGATTCCGGTTTCAATGTCGCTCGCTTTACAGCGGCCGACGATTTGCTGGCAAGCGGATACATCTGGGAAGAAAACCGCAAGCAACTCGCGTACAAACCGTTTGCCGTGGTGCAACCGCTGGATCGCGGCTTCGTGATTGCCTTCACCCAGGACCCAACCATTCGTGCCTATCTCGACGGCCTGAACGTGATCTTTTCGAATGCAATCTTTCGCGGCGCGGCTCATGCAAGGCCGATGCACTGACTACGGGTGACGGGACAATCCGGGTCACTTTAAGGCAGATACTGCGATCGCATGGGGCGAGCCCAGGAAGATTGTGACAGATAAGCTCTGAACTCAGCGATTCGTTACCGCCCATGCCGCCGTCTCCAATTTATTCAAACTGGGTAGGGATCTGGTCGGGGCTCAGCATTACCGTGATCTGAGGATCAGTGCGTTCAGAGCGAGGAGCAGGGGTAGCAGCTTGATAATCACGAGCTGGATTTCATCGGCCTGGACGAGTCAACCTGTCGATCCCCTATGGCGTGCAGAAAAATGCAACACAGATGCGCGCACGGCTACCTAGGTCTGAATACCTAAATCTTGGCCGACTCGTCTTCGTTTATCCAGGACACGAGCAGCGTATAGGTAACCGCAAGCAGTACCGGGCCGATGAACAGGCCGACAATGCCGAATCCGATCAGGCCGCCGATCACACCGGCGATGATCAGTAACATCGGCAGGTCAACGCCACGGCGTATCAGCACCGGTTTCAGTACGTTATCCGACACTGCAACGATCACTGTAAATACGACCAGGACGCTGCCCCAAAAAACGTCGCCGGACCAGAACAACCAGGCGACTGCCGGAACCAGGACCGGCAAGGGTCCGAGCTGCGCAATGCAAAGTACAAAGACAATGGCAAGCAGCAGACCGGTCCGCGGCACGCCCGCAAGCCACATGCCAATTCCGGCAATCAAGGACTGGACCAGGGCAGTAACAACGACGCCGAGCGCTACCCCGCGCAATGCCTGACCGGCGAGGCGCATGGTGTGCTCGCCGCGATCCTTGCCAATCCGGCGGGCGAACATCAGCACACCGCGAGCGGCTTGCTCACCATTCGTATAAAGAATGGCTGCCAGCACGACGGTCAGCAGGAAGTGAATGGCGACGAGTCCAAATCCCCCGGTCACTGCCAGCGTCCAGCTCGCGGCTGCGCCGGCAAACGGTCGCAGCCCTTCGGCAACCGCTTCGGGGCCACCGGCAGCCAGTTCCTGCCACTTCATGGCCAGACGTGATCCTATCCAGGGGATTGCGGTCAGCCACGCGGGTGGTGGCGGAAACCCGTCACTCGCCACGGACATCACGAGGTCGGAGCTCTTCACGGCCGCGTCCAGCAGTACACCAAGCGCCATCACGAATGGCACGATCAGGACGGCGAACATCAAAAGCGTCATGAACGTCGCCGCCGCGGCCCTGCGCCCGCCCAGCCGTCGCTGCACGGCGAGCAACTGCGGCCAGGTTGCCACGACTATGGTGGTTGCTCACATCAGCGCGCTTAAAAACGGCATCAACGTCCAGAGGCTGCCGCTAATCAGTAAGCCAATGATGAGAACTACCAGCGCGGTCTTCCGGCGACACTTCCAGGCCACCGATTCCCACCTGAGATTATTTCCTACGCCGGAAGATTGAAGCGAAACCA
>CAZHLE010000149.1:0-6026 GCA_964533065.1 uncultured Woeseiaceae bacterium
GCTACTCCGTGGACCGCTACTGGCAAATCCCGCACTTCGAAAAGATGCTCTACGACAACGGCCCCTTGCTCGCGGTCTATGCGCAGGCGTTCCTCGCTACCGGGGAAACGTTACTTGCAAACACTGCGGCCGAGACCGCGGACTGGATGCTGGCCGACATGCGCGCGCCGAACGGTGGCTTCTACTCCTCGCGCGATGCCGATTCCGAAGGCCACGAAGGCCGCTTTTTTGTCTGGACGCCGGAGCAGGTTGCAGGCGTGGTAGCGAAAGAGGATTACGCGGTCGTCGCGGCTCGCTTCGGGCTCAACCAGGAGGCGAATTTCGAGGGAGCGTGGCACCTCACGGTGCGCGAGTCCGTGCCGAACATTGCGAAGGCAACGGAACGCTCACGACAGGCAGTCGAAGCCGCGCTGGCAAGAGCCCGCGCGGCGCTGTTTGCCAAACGCGAAACCCGTGTGCACCCGGGCCGCGATGATAAACAGCTGACCGCGTGGAACGCGCTCGCGATTCGTGGCCTCGCGATCGCCGGGCGAGTGCTGCAGCGCGACGACCTGGTCGATGCCGCGGCGGCTGCGGCCAATTTCCTGAACGATCAGCTGCTCGTCGACGGGCGTCTGTACGCCAGTTACAAGGACGGCCGAGCGCGCTTTCCGGCTTACCTCGACGATCACGCCTTTCTCATCGATGCCATTCTCGAATTACTGCAGTCGCGCTGGAATACCGCGCAGCTGGGTTTTGCCATCGAGGTCGCCGACCTCTTGCTCGGGTATTTCCAGGACCAGGAAAATGGCGGCTTCTACTTCACGGCCGACGATCACGAGACCCTGATGCACCGGCCGAAGCCGCTGGCTGACGAGGCCATGCCATCAGGCAATGGCGTGGCTGTGCATGCGCTGCAGCGGCTCGGACACCTGCTCGGCGAAGATCGTTATATCGCGGCCGCGGAACGTGGATTATACAGCGCCTGGCAGGCCATCGATGAATACCCGCACGGCCACGTCACCTTGCTTAATGCGCTCGAAGAATTCCTTGCACCGCCGGAAATTATTGTGTTGCGTGGTGCAGCGGCAGAAATCGGCCGCTGGCGTGACTCGGCCGGCCGGCTGTACACGCCAACTCGGCTGGTATTCGCCATTGACGAGAAGGAAAGCGATTTGCCGGGACTGCTCGCCGAGCGCAAACCTCTGGCCGGTCAGTCCGTCGCCTATCGCTGTATTGGCACACATTGCGAGCTGCCCGTGACGAGCTGGGAGGCGCTGGCTGCGACCCTCTAGCTTTCGCTCCTGAAACCAGGCCGGTCCCCAGGCTGCCGATCATCGCCCGGTGCTGGCCGGATTACTCCGTCGGCCGGGTCGTATACTGCAAATGCGCAATGCGCCAGCCAAGGTCGGACCGGAACCAGGCCTCCGTTTCCCAGGCGTACTCGACGACGATCGTGCCGTCCGGATACCGCGTCCGCACCTCGAGCCGGTAACTCGCAACGGCAGCATCCCCTGAGGGGCCAAGGCGGATCTGAACATCGCTGACGTCGTTGCTCAGAACGGCGCCGCCATCGGCAACAAGCTGGTACCAGTCCTTTCGATAGTCGTCGAGAACGACGCGTCCGCTATCGAATATCAGGGTCGCATCACCCGCATAAAAAGCGAAATAGGCGTCCAGATCGTTGCGTTGATAAGCGTCATTGAATGCGACCACAGCAGCGCGAACCTGCGCCTCCGCATCGGGCGACGAGAGTGCGGCCGGCGTGCTGGCCAATACCAAAAGCGTAAAAGCAAAATTTAACAAGCGTCGCATCACCAAGCTCCTTGGGAATCAGTACGCGGTCAATGTTGCGCCCACCACGGGCGGAATGCCAAGCGAACCGGGTCCGAGGAAGGTAACTGGCACCGATTCAACACGCATGCCGACATTACGCACCACCACGAAATGCAGGTGCGGACCGCTGGAGTAGCCGGTATTGCCGGAGTCGGCGATGTAGTCGCCGCGCTCGACCCGGTCCCCTGGCCGCACCCGGATCGTGTTGGTATTGAGGTGAGCGTAAACCGCATAGCTACCATCGTCATGCAGGATGCGCACGACATTGGCAGACGGCCCGTCGCGTTGCATGTCCAGCCCCCCGTGGAAATTCGTGCTCGCGACGTCGAAAACGATACCACCGCGCGCCGCAAAGATGCCGGTGCCGACCGGCATGGCGATATCAACCGCGTGATGGCTGTCAGGGCCGGTGTGCGTTACGACATCGGGATAGGCCTGCGTGATCGGGTAATCTGTTGCGACCGCGAACGGCGCGCGGTAGGGTTCTGATGGACTGTGACGCGCACTCGGGTCGCCCGGCATGTAACGAAAGCCGTATTCGAGCAACGGCGACTGACCGTTCTCTAAAAGATCGAGCTGCAGCAGCGTGCTTTTGCTGCGCGGTGGCAGTACCCACACCATCTGCTGCTCCGGGTCCGGGTAACTGAGCCCGCGCAGTGCGGCGACTTCGAGAAACAACTCGACCGGCGCATGGTAATCATTGCGCGCCGTAAGCTCGAGCGAAGTTCCGACGAAATTGTGCGAGACATCGACGATGCCACCGACGACTGCGCGCTCCAGCCTGCGTACTTCGACGGTTCGCTTATCACCCGGAGGACGATCCGAATAAATCCACTCACCGTTCTCGCCGCGGTATTTGTAGAGTTCCTGAGCGACTGCGAAGTTTGCCATCGAGCAGTGCCAGCACAGCGTGGCAAGTAACGCAATGAGCGGTGCGTGCCTAGGACTCGATTGGCAGCCGCAGCCAGCCCTCTTCGGTGCGTCGAATTTCATATGCAGGCCAGTAATGATTGTCCAGTTTCAAGGTGATGACCTCGACCGCGCCGTTCCAGGTCACCGTTTTCAGGCGCACCGAAGAGCGGTCACGTCCGCCAGCCACCGCATCGACGAAAGCCTGCAGATTCAGCGTCGGCTGTTCATCGACTGCCACGATACGACGTCCGGCCCAAAGACCGTAACGGCTGGCAGGAGAACCATAACTGAAAAACGCGACGTAGACCCCCTCCGGATCAATGCCGCGTTGCGATGCCATCTCGCGATGCGGGTCCTGGAGCAGGGCGCCAGCCCACGAAACCGCCCGATCGAGGCCCAGGCCATCCAGTTCGGCCGTCTTGACGCGGATCTCGCGGGCGCCGCCATTGCGCCAGATCGTCACCGTAACTTCCCGTTTTTGAGTGGCTTTTTCCAGATCCCGGTAGGTTGTGACGACATTGCCGTCAATCGCCAGCACAAAATCGCCGTTTTTCAGCAATTTCGATGCATCGGATCCTGCCACCAGCCGAGTGATGCTCAGGGCGCGACGATAAACCGGATTATTGGCCTCGAGTTTCGCGATCCATTCCTCGTCAACGCCGCGGTTGCGTGCGCCGAACAATGGTGAATAAACAAATTCCGCTTCCAGCGAATAGTAGGCGCGCCCGTTCCGAACGATATCGACGAACTCGGTGACCAGGTCCGCGCCAACGCCACGATTGAACTGCGCGGATTCACCGCCCGAGTCGATCGCAAAACTCGACCACAGCGCGTTGACGCGTCCGCGCTTGTCAACCAATACACCGTCGACATCCATCGCGTTGACGAGGTCGATACCTTCGATGTTGGAGTCACGAAAACGCAGTGTCCTCGATAACGGCAGCACCAGCGGTTCAACTGCAGACACCGTGCTTTCCTGGTGCACCAGCTGGTGATCACCCTTGATGCCGACCAACCAGACCTTGTCGCCGGCCTGCAATGGCTCGGTGTTGAAACTGGCCTCGCGTACCGGCGTATCACCAATCGACTTCGGATCGTAGGACACGATCGCCATGTTGTGAATCGGATGCAATTGCTCGATTCTCGCATCGACTTCCAGCGAACCCGCGAAGGTCACCGTGACATCGCCAATACCAACCGGTACCGTGTTGCGATCAACGAGGACCAGGCCGCGCTCCTTGTCCACGATGACACCGGTTCCATAATAGTGTCGGTCGGCAACGCCCGACACCGTGTACGGCAGATCGAAAGTCACGACCACGAGTGACGGCGCAATTGCCGCTACGCGTGGATCATCGAACTCTGTCAGCGCGGTACTGCCCGATCGCGGTGGCACACGCTCCGGTCCGGGCCCGAGATCCGTGCACGGCCAGATGCCAGTGGCGTCGTCGCGTTTGCAGCGGCGCGTCGGGAACCAGACACGGTTCATCTCGAAGGATCGCACCGCCGAGCTCTGCGGGTTATCCATCGTGATGAATCGGACCAGCGTGCGCGACCCGTCGGCGACATCGTCGAGGGTGCTCGCCAAATCATCAACGTTGTGTATCGGTTTGCCTGCGAATTCCGTGATGACGGCGCCGCGAGGAATGGCCGATTTCGAAAACAGGTAGCCAGGATTGGCGACGTACACACCCTGCACCGGAAGATTGTAGTGCCAGGCCTGCTGGTAGGAGAGATTGTTCACAGTGCCATCGCCGAACTCGAGATACTCGTCCGGCGTAATCGCATGCAGATCGCTGACGATAATGGCTTCCGTCATGAGCTCGCCACCGCGCTCAATCTCGACCTCGACCTCGCGACCGACATTCGCATCCAGCGCCTCGGCCAGCGGAACAAACTCGGTACTCAGCTCACCGTTGATGCGCAGCAGGATATCGCCAGGCTGCAGTTTGCCCGCCGCCGGTGATTCCGGAATAACCTGCTCGACGGCCAGCATGCCGGTTTGCTTTGGGTGCGATTCACGCGCAATGCGCTCCGACTCTTCACTCAAGCCGAGCCGGCCCAGCTCGTCGTAGGCCCTGCGCACGAATTTTGTTTGCAGGGTACCGCGCGTGACCGGCAGGTCCTGCTGAATCAGTTGCAGCGCGCGGTTGACGCGATCGAGCGGCAGGAAAAAACTGCTGGCGGCCGAGTTGTTCGCGCCGGCGTTGAGCGCAACCACTTCGCCCTCAATATTGATTACCGGTGAACCGGAGGACCCACCCGAGGTTCCGGATGCGGCCTGGTAATAAAAAGTATTGAAGTCGTTATACTTGCCCCGGCCGTAGTCGGGCGCCTGCCGGTCCAGACGCGCGATCGTTCCGGCCAGGATCGACAGCTTCTCGCCCGCATCGTTGCCAACGACACGAATTTCACGACCGATACTGGCGCCGTCCGGCACCAGCGGTAATTCAGCCGGCGTGATGTAACGCAGGTCGGCCGGATCGAATTGATAAAAACCGAAGTCGTGCACCGGATCGCGGTACACGGGCGTGAGTCGAACTTCCTCGTTGTTCAGGAAAATCGCTTCCGCCACCACGGGGCCCGGTGTCACGACGTGCCGGTTGGTCAGGATCAGCCCGCGCTTCGCGTCAACGACGAAACCCGTCGCCTGGCTGGATGAATTCCACTCGGTATCGAAAGCGCGGGTACTGTCAACGCGGATTGAAACGACGCCGGAGGAAATGCGCTCGAGAGTAGTGATCCAGGCCGGTTCTTCGGCCTCCGCATGTGTGCCTGCCAGCGCAATCCCTGCCAGCGCGGCAATAAAAATTCCGTTTCTCATAGCTTCCTAAAGACTGGGTCCGGCGACTTCGGTTCCCCATTTCAACAGATTACTTGGGCGGGCGATATGCAAGATCCAGCTGGCGCGCCGCTTTGACGTCGTCAAGCCTACGTACCGGCATCTTATATGGCGCTTCCTTGAATGACTTGCCGGCCTTCGCATCGGTCGCAATCGCGGTCATTGCGGCGACGAAGTTGTCCAGCGTTTCCTTGCTCTCCGTTTCCGTTGGCTCAATCAACAGGCACTCCGGAACCAGCAGCGGAAAGTAGGTTGTCGGTGCGTGGTAGTTGTGATCCAGCAAGGCCTTGGCGACGTCCATTGCGGTCAGGTTGATTTCGCGTGCTTCGTTTTTCAGCGTAATGATGAATTCGTGGCTGGCGCGACGCTCCGGAAACGCGAGTTTGAATCCCGAATCGCGCAATCTGGCCTGCAGGTAATTCGCGTTCAGCGTCGCGTACTCGGCAATACGACGCAT
>CAZHLE010000150.1:0-5996 GCA_964533065.1 uncultured Woeseiaceae bacterium
ATCCGCGGCCGCATGGTGTCGTTTAATCAGCTCAACATCGTCATTGGCATCTCGGCCGCCTTTTTTAGCAATTACCTGATCCTGACGCTCGGGCAATCGGACCTCGCGTGGGTCGAGTCATTGCGCCTCGACGACTTGCCGTGGCGCTGGATGCTCGGTGTCGAGACGCTGCCCGCGGTGCTGTATTTTTTTGCGCTGCAGTTCGTGCCGGAAAGCCCGCGATGGCTGGCGATGCACGGGCGAGAGAACGAAGCGCTGCGGATACTTGAAAAAGTCAGCGGCGCCGAACAGGCGGCGGCTGATTTGCAAGCCGTGCAGAACAGCATCGCGGCCGAAGCGGAGCTCGGCGGCGTGCCATTCAAGGCCCTGTTCCATCCATCGATGAAGCTGGTACTGACGATCGGCATCTCGGTCGGCATCCTGCAGCAAATCACGGGCATCAATTCGGTATTCTTCTACTCGCCAATGATCTTCGAACAGTCGGGCATCGGTACCAATGCCGCCTTTATGCAGGCGGTGCTGGTCGGGCTAGTCAACCTCGGATTTACGATCGCTGCTCTGGCGCTGATCGACAAACTGGGCAGGCGTCCGCTGCTAGGCTTCGGCATGACGGGCATCGCGGTTTGCATGCTGCTGCTGGCCTATGGATTCGGCGCGGCGACCTATACCCTGGACCAGCAGGCGCTTGGCAATCTGCCGGCCGACATCGACCAGGCGCAGCTTGCGGCAGTGGCCAATACCACCTATGACAGCGATATCGATTTTCGCGTGGCGGTAAGCGCTGCGATCGGTGCAAGCGCATACAAGCAGCATGCAACGGTGCTGGTCAGTAACGCGATCGACATGAATCCGACGCTGATCCTGATCGCGATCCTCGGCTTCGTCGCCAGTTTTGCAATTTCGATCGGTCCGATCATGTGGGTACTGTTTTCTGAACTGTTCCCCAACAAGGTCCGCGGCATGGCGATCTCGTTTGTCGGGCTGATTAACTCAGGCATAGCGTTTCTTGTGACATTCATATTCCCGTGGCAGCTCGAAAATATCGGCAACGCGGGGACGTTCCTGATTTACGGCCTGTTCGCGGTGTTCGGCCTGTTCTTCGTCATGCGTATACTGCCGGAAACCAAGGGCCGCTCGCTCGAAGAACTGGAACGCGAACTGGTTATCCGGCAGAAGTAAATTTCTCAAACTCCGGACCGGGAAGGGGATGATGAAAATGAAAACAAAAACTTTGATTGCCGCCAGCGCATGCATGGCGCTGACGATTGCGAGCGCGGCTTATGCCGAGAAGGTTCAAGTGCCTGCGTTGCATATCGCGGTCGATTGCATGAAGTCGACGGCGGCCGATTACGTCAGCGTTGAAACTGACATTTGGCTGCCGATGCACCAGGAACTGGTCAATCGGGGCAAACAGGACAGCTGGGCGCTGTATTGGGTGCAATACGGGGACCGCTCGAAATGTGACTACTACACCGTGACCGGCTACCGCGGTGAACAACAACTCAACGGCGAGCCAGCCTTTGCCGAGGCGTTTGCGGCCGTGCACCCCGGCGACGACTTTACCCTGGCGATGGTTCAGACCATGGCTGCACGCGCGCATGTTGCTACCGAGCTCTGGGTAACCGTGGACAGCACGATCATCAAGTCGCACCGTTTCGCAGTGGTCAACAGGATGTTCGCGAGCGACCCGGATGCCTACGAGCGCATGGAGACGCGGGTCTTCAAGCCTGGGCACCAGGCGCTGCTTGATGATGGCCATCGATCGGGTTGGGCGATGTATGCCTTGGTCACGCCGCTCGGTACCTCCATTCCCTACAACTACAGTACCGTCGATTTTTCGAATCGACTCGATCCGGTGCCGATGGCGCATGCGATGCTGGCGGCGAATGAAGGTCGCGACCTCGAAGAGATGCAGGCATTGCTGCAGTTGCGCGAGCAATACAGTTCCGAAACATGGGCCCTGGTTGCTGCGACCGAGCCTGCGTCCGGCAGCGACTGAGTGATGTCTTCGAGATCAAAAACCGGGACCGCGCGCGTGTCGCTGGCGATGCGACTGATTGCAGTTCTTGTGGTTGCAGGATGCTCAACGGCGTCCGACGATTCGCAGGCGCCTGCCGGGCTGCTTGCCGGTGAAGTCATGGCGGTGGCGTATTCGGGGTTCCGCGAAGGCCAGCACCCGGATCGTGGCGCCGGCGCCGTCAATCCCAGCGATGCCGAGATACTCGAAGACCTCGAAATTCTCGTGGCACACGACTTCAGACTGATTCGTCTCTACGATTCAGGCCGGAACTCCAGGACCACGCTTGAGCTCATTCGACAACGCGAATTGCCCGTCAAGGTGTTGCTGGGTATGTGGCTCGAAGCGGAATTCAGCAACCATGAAGGATGTCCCTGGCTGGACGAGCCAATTCCCGATGAAGAGCTGGCAGCGAACACGCTGCGCAATGCGGCCGAGCTCCAGCGCGGCATCGCGCTGGCACAGCAGTTCGATGACATCGTGATTGCGGTGAATGTCGGCAACGAGGCACTGGTTGAGTGGAACGACCATATGGTGCCACTCGAAAATGTCATTGCTTACGTACAACAAGTGCAGGCGGCTGTCTCGCAGCCGGTAACGGTCGCCGACAACTACGAATGGTGGATTCGCGATGGTGCGCCACTGGCGGAGGTCGTCGACTTTATCGGCGTGCACACCTACCCGCAGTGGGAAGGAAAAACCATCGATGAGGCGCTGCCGTACACGATCGAGAACATTGACGGTGTCAGGGCGGCATTGCCGGGCAAGCCCATTGCAATCCTTGAGGCCGGCTGGGCCAGTATCGCGATCGAGTTCGGCGAGCGCGCCAACGAAATCGATCAGGCACGCCACTTTCTCGAGCTGCGGGAGTGGGCCAGAACGAACAACACGACCGTGTTTTTCTTTGAGGCGTTTGACGAGCCGTGGAAAGGCGATCCGGCAAGCCCGCTGGGTGCAGAGAAGCACTGGGGACTGTTCAACGTTGATCGCACGCCAAAAGCTGTTTTCAGATAAACGACCGGAACTGATGCCCAACAAGCCATCAATCTCCCTGCGCGGACTGCGGACCTTCTGCATTGCCGCACGTTACACAAGCTTTCGCACTGCGGGCGAGGAACTGTTCATTACTGCATCCGCCGTCAGTCACCAGATCAAGAGTCTCGAGGACGAACTGGGCCAGCTGTTGTTTGACCGCAATGGTCGCGAGCTCAGTCTGACCGACATTGGCCGTTCGCTGTATGAGGAGGTTAGCCCGCTTATCGAGCAGCTGAATACGGTCGTTGCCGGCTACAAGAAGGGCAGCACCAGCAGTTCCATTCGGATGTCGGTGCAGCCGTTTTTCGCCAGCGAGTACTTCTTGCCGCGGCTCAGCGAATTTACAGCCAGGCATCCGGAGATCGAAATCCATGTCGGCACCAGCGACGAGAGTGCCGAGAAGATACCGCAGGACGCTGATCTTTCGATTCGGTTGTTTCGCTCACCGCCGCCCGACATGCCATCGCAATTGTTGTTCCCATTGCGGCTGGTGCCAGCGGGTTCGCCCGCGTTTAAGAAAAGCGTGAAGGTAAAGAACAAGGCCATCGTCAGCGACTTCCCGATCATCATGCATGAGACGCTTCCGAAAGCCTGGGCGCAATGGTCGGCTGAGGCCGGCATAAAATTGCCCGAAGAGAGCAAGATTACGCGTCTCGATTCCATGATTGCCATCGTGCGCGCAACGGAGCAGGGCATCGGCGCGGCGCTGGTGCCGATACCCCTGGCTGATCTGTGGTTCAAACAGGGCAGCATCGTGCGCCTTTTCCCCAAGGAACTGGTGGCCGACGTCAGCTACTACCTCGTGTGCAAGGAAGACCGAGCCGAGGATGAGAGCGTGCAACTCCTGCAAAACTGGATCGTCGAGAACTTTGCCGCCGATAGTTGAGTTTTTCTCATCCTGGACCTGAGTTTTTCCCGTTTGTCTCATCGCGCTCGACCCCGTAAGGTTTGCGCGTCGCCGGCAAGTTCCGCGACCAGGAGATAGCCTCGAAAGGCTATGGAGAGGAGAAAATGAGCAACATAGATAGCAACATAGATACAAGAGTACGTGACGCATTTACATTCAGCCTGCACGGAGCAACGACAATTGCCTCGTTTGCCGCTATACCGGCTGTCGCAAATGACACCATCAACAATATGCTGGACAAGCGTTTTCGCCAGCTTGACGACGAACAGGGCCATTGCCAGGCATCACTCAGGCGCTGTGCCTAGATTGCAGAAAAAAGCGACCATCTTTGACGTCGCCGAACTCGCCGGGGTGTCGATAAAGACGGTCTCGCGGGTGGTTAATCGTGAGCCCAATGTTCGAGCCACGACGCAGGAGCGCGTCGACGTGGCAATTGCAGAGCTCAATTATTTCCCAAGTGAGGCGGCCAGGCGACTCGCCAGGCAACGCAATTTCAAGTCCCTTTAGCCGAGTTTCGCGGCTTGAATTTTTCTCATCCCGGAGGTGACTTAA
This sequence comes from uncultured Woeseiaceae bacterium, assembly GCA_964533065.1. GTDB lineage: Bacteria > Pseudomonadota > Gammaproteobacteria > Steroidobacterales > Woeseiaceae > UBA1847. The sequence goes on from CAZHLE010000150.1 coordinate 4,512, forward strand.
TCCCGTTTGTCGCCTGCGCCCCCAAATCTTAAAGTTCGCTCGTCGATGCTCATATCGACGTTTAACACACGCCATGTTGGCGGTAAGGAGTAACAAGCATGAAGCTAAAAGACAGACAGGCTCGAGATGCCTTTACGCTCAGTCTCGATGGCATGCGGACGGTCAACGCGTTCGCGATAGTGCCGGTGATTGCGCATGATGCGCTTTGCCAGAACCCGGATCGCCGGGCGCACAAGAGCCGCGGGCAGAAAAGGCGCCTGTGGATACCGCGATTCCTGCGAGTCGCTTGAGATGGGCACGCCGCATAAGCCATTCACGCCCTGAAAGGCCGGCTACATGCCGGCCTTTTTTTTCAATAAAATCATAAATTTGACGAAGCAGCAGGATGACCGGGACGGCTCGATCTGACAACGCTGTCAGGGGAGAATTGACAACGCTGTCAATCTAGGTCTACTCTAGGCACAGAAAACAACAGTAAGTTTCTTGCTTTGCGCGTCGGCGCCGTCGGGGGGGTTTTTCATGAGTTTTGATCCGCAAACCTTATTGCGCTGCGGCGCGCTGTTCGCCTCTGCAGTGCTGGCTTCAGCCTGCACCCAGGACGGCCGGCCAGTGCCGCTGTCGGAGCTCGACTTTGTCCCGCCCGGCAACGCGGGTACCCAGACCAATGTCAATATCAACAACCCGACGCTCAGTGTACCTGCAACCTTCGAGGTTTCGCCGGGCGATGCCTTGACGCTGGTGTGGAGCGACGAATTTGACGGCGCGAAGCTCGATCCAGAGGTCTGGTTCTTCGCTACCGGTGACGGCACCGAGAAGGGCCTCCCGGGTGGCTGGGGCAACAACGAGCTGCAGTACTACCTGCCCGACAGCGCCCAGCTGGCTAACGGTGTGCTCTCCATTACCGCAAGGCGCGAGACAGTCGGTGGCCTCAACTACACGTCGGCAAGGATCAATACCGAGGATCGCTTTGCGTTCAAGTACGGGCGTATCGAAGCGAGCATCAAGTTACCCTCCGGCCAGGGTCTCTGGCCCGCCTTCTGGATGCTCTCGCAGGACAGTCCTTATGGCACCTGGGCGGCCACAGGTGAGATCGACATCATGGAAGCCATCAATCTCGGTGGCACCGGTGGCAATGAGATATTCGGCACGATTCACTTTGGCGGCGCATTCCCGGCCAATACCAGCGCGTCAGAACGCTATACCCCGTCGGTTGATGTTACCGAGGATTTTCACACTTACGCGCTTGAGTGGGACGAGTTCGAAATGCGCTGGTATTTCGACGACACTTTGTATGCCGTGCAGAACTCATGGTTCTCGTCTGCCGCGCCTTACCCCGCTCCGTTCGACCAGCCGTTCCACATTCTTTTGAACCTGGCCGTTGGCGGCAACTTTCCGGGCAACGCGATCGATGGCAGTGTGTTTCCGGCGACCATGGAGGTCGACTGGGTGCGCGTCTATTCAGGAGAAGATAACCCGGTCGTCGCG
>CAZHLE010000151.1:0-5116 GCA_964533065.1 uncultured Woeseiaceae bacterium
CGAGGCAGCCTCCTGGAAATCATGGCGACATTATCAAGAATTGCGAAGGAGCAGTTGCCCGTTGTGTTTCCAATGCACCCCAGGACACGGGCCGTTCTTGGCAAGGATTTCACGGCTGACACTGCCGGCCTGCAGATTGTGCAGCCGCAGTCCTATATCGACATGCTTTCGCTGGCAATGAATGCTCGGTTGGTCCTGACAGATTCCGGCGGCTTGCAGAAGGAATCAGCCTTCCTGGGAACACCGTGCGTAACGCTTCGAAACACCACCGAATGGACCGAGACCATCGATATCGGCGCCAATCGCCTGGTTGATCTTTCGCACGACGGAATACGGGATGCGGTGAGCGCCGTGCTCGGAGAGGGTGAGCCGGCATGGTTGGGAAAACTGACAGCTCACTATGGGGACGGCAGTGCCGCCGATCGGATTGCCGCGGCATTGGTTGAATGGATTGACAGTCGGCTCGTTCGAGCCGAAAGGAAGAAGTAGTGTCTGAGAACGGCAAGACGCGCCTGGGCGTCGTCGGGGTCGGTGGCTGGGGCAAGAACCTGGTGCGTAACTATCATCTCAGCCCGAACGCAACGCTGCGTTGGATATGTGATCTCGATCAAGAGAAGCGCGAGTCGGTACAGAAGCAGTTTCCGGCAGAACGCACAACGGCGAAGTTTGACGATCTTCTTGCCGATCCGGATCTGGATGCAATCGTCATTGCTACTACAGCGCCATCACACTTCAAGTTGTGCAAGGAAGCCATGCTGGCTGGCAAGGATGTGTATGTTGAGAAGCCGTTCGTCCTGTCTGTGCCAGATGCGGAGGAACTCATCCGAATTGCGAATCAGAACCAGCGAATCCTGATGGTTGGTCACTTGCTGGAATATCATCCGGTCGTGGACAAACTGAAGGAGTTGATCGATAGTGGTAAGTTGGGAGACGTACGCTATGTCTACAGCCAGCGATTGAATCTGGGTACCGTGCGCGGGGATGAAAATGCGATGTGGAACTTTGCTCCGCACGATATATCGGTGATCCTTTACCTCCTCGGAAAAGCGCCAACGGATGTGTCGGCAAGGGGGCAGTGCTACCTGCAATTGGGCATTCAAGACGTGGTTTTCCTGTCGCTGAACTTCAATGGCAAATCGATGGGGCACATACACGTAAGTTGGCTCGATCCACACAAGACGCGCATGTTGACCATCGTCGGCAGCAAGCGAATGGCCGTATTCGACGATCTCGAACCCAATGAGAAACTCAGGATCTATGACAAGGGCGCTGAAATAAATATGAATTACGATCGGTTTGCGGAGTATGTGGGACTGCGATTCGGCGACATTACGATTCCCTATATCCGGCCGTCCGAACCGTTGCAGATCGAATGCGAACATTTCCTGAGTTGTGTAAGGACTCGCGAACAGCCCCGTAGCGACGGGCCCGACGGCTTGCGGGTGGTGCAAGTGCTGGCGGCAGCGGACCGATCGCTCAAATTGAATGGCGAGCCGATTCAAGTAGATGGCTTCAAGGGTTAGGATGATGTGGCGAATTGCGAGTTTATCTCTCGACCTCGATAACAAGTGGTCGTACCTGAAGACTCACGGCAGTGATGCGTGGGCCGACTTTCCGAGTTATTTGGACATTGCGGTGCCGAGAATCCTCGAATTCCTGGCCGCATACGAGGTAAATATCACGTTTTTCATCGTGGGGCAGGATGCCGCCCTGGAGAAGAATCGCCATGCGATGTCGCTTCTTGCCGAATCGGGGCACGAGATAGCCAGTCACAGCTTCAATCACGAGCCGTGGTTGCATTTGTATGACGAAGCACAAATCGATGCCGAGCTGGCGCAGGCGGAAGAGGCGATCGCCGCGGCAACCGGCGTGCGGGTTCGCGGCTTTCGTGGGCCCGGGTTCAGTATTTCGCAAGGCGTATTGCGGGTGCTGAAGAAGCGCGGCTACGAATACGATGCGACCGCCTTCCCGAACATTCTGAATCCGCTGGCGCGAGCCTATTTTTTCGCAACCAGCAATCTGACCGACGAACAAAAGGAGAAGAGAAAAGCGCTGTTCGGCAATTTTTCCGATGCATTTCGCCCGGTCAAGCCGTATCGCTGGAATCTCGACGGCGAGTCACTGCTGGAATTACCAGTGACCACGATGCCGCTTTTCAAAACGCCGATCCATTTCAGCTATCTCCTGTATTTGTCCAGTTTCTCGCCGCTACTCGCACGAATTTACTTCAGGTTTGCGCTGCGACTGTGCATATTGACCGGAACGGCTCCTTCCTTGCTGTTGCACCCGCTGGATTTCATGGGGGCGGACGACGATCCCGACCTCGGGTTTTTCCCCGGGATGAAAATGCCGGCCAACACCAAGCTGGACTTCATGCACAGGTTTTTCGAGGAACTGAAGGGGAGGTTCGAGCCGGTGACGATGGGGCGTCATATCGAGGCGATAAACGCGCACGAAAATCTCAAAGTATTCATTCCAAATTTTTCATTTCAAAAAAGCTAGTTGGGGCACAATAAGGCGAAAAGCCGTGTGGCAACGTCGGACAGCGACCTTTCTGGTCGGTATTCTCGTCAGCGGATTCCTGCTCTGGATCGCGGTACGGAATGTAGACTTCACGTCGGTGGTACAGTTTATGCAGCACGCGAGGTATTGGGCAGCTGTGCCGTTTACCTTATGCATGGTTTTTTTCTACTGGATCCGGACCTGGCGTTGGCGAATCCTGCTTGGCCCGATTGCGGCGGTACGCGTGAGCGCATTGTTTGGACCGGTGATGATCGGGTACGGTGCGAACTTCCTGCTGCCATTCCAGCTTGGCGAAGTTGCGAGGTCTGTCGCAGCGCGGGAAAAGACCGGTCTGCGGCTAATGCCAATTGCTTTTTCGATTGTAGTCGAACGACTTTTCGATTTCATCGTCATCCTGACTGCGCTTGCACTGGCATTGGCTGTGCACGACGAGTTGCCGTCCTGGGTATCGCACCTGGGCATCGCAGCCGGAGCCGGAGTGTTGTGTCTGATCTGCTTCACTGTACTGTTTACCTTCCGGACCGAGGCCGTCCTCGGGTTTGTCAGCGTTGTTGTACGGTATCTGCCAGAGCGAGCCAGGGTATATATAGTGAATCAGCTGCGGTCCGGTTCGAGGGGACTGCAGGCGATCCGTGATCGTCGAATGCTTCTTGCGGCCGCGGTGACTTCGTATGCCCAGTGGGCCGTAATCGCCGTGTGTATCTGGATCAGTTTGTACGCTGTGCGCGTCCAGGCGGCACCTGAGACCATCCTGCTGATACTCGCTCTGATAGTGCTGGGCAGCAGTCTACCCAATGCGCCCGGCTATCTCGGCAGCATCCAGGCGGGTTATGTGGTGGCGCTGGAGGCGACGCAACAGAATCCGGAGCAAGGCATCGCCGCCTCAGTTTTCTATCATGTGATTTATGCAGTGACGGCGATCGGTATGGGGCTCATTGCATTGCGGAGTATGTCACTTAGCCTGCGTGCTGTCGCCAAGGGGACGATTAAAGAAGATGGTTCAGGATAATCGCCCGGAACAGCCGCGCAGCGGGCGACATCGCAAAGTCTCCGTCGCCGTTAAACTGGCCGTGTTTGGTATGGTCATCGCCACGTCCGGTGCGTTTCTTGCACAGGTTCACTGGACCCTGGACCTGTTGAGTCACTTCAGGCTGCAGTACGTCGTCGGGTCATTGCTAATTGGCATGGCGGCATTTGTTTTACGGCTGCACAGCAGTGCGCTGCTGACCGTTGTAGTTGCAATCATCAACCTCATGGTGATTGCACCGTATTTGATGCCTGGCGGTAAACCCGCCCAGGCAAGTGTCGACACGATTCGTATACTCACTGCGAATGTGAGCGCGAGGAACACTGATTACCAGGCTTTGCGCGATCTCATCGCCGATGCCCAGCCGCAGGTAATCGGACTGCAGGAAACTGATCAGGCATGGGCGGATGCACTCCACACGGTATCGGCAGACTATCCCTATCGGATACTGCGACCCGAAGATGGCGCCTATGGGCTTCTTTTGCTAAGTCGAATTCCCCTGCTCGAGACAGCGGCAAGTCCGTACCGGGAAGACGGGGTACAAACTGCTGTCATGGCTGAAATGAAGTTCGCGGACTCGCGTGTGATGGTAGTGCTGGTGCACCTTATGGCGCCGACGTTGGCGTCCAGGTCGGCACTGCGCAACCGGCAACTGGAAGTACTGGCCGGGTACTTTCGTGAAAGCCGGGGGATGGAAGGTATTCTGCTCGGTGACCTGAATACGACACCCTGGTCGCCATTCTATGCGGTGCTGGAAAAAGACACCGGTCTACTCAATGCCGCGCGTGGCAATGGTTACCTGGCAACGTGGCCGACGTGGCTGTCCTTCCTGCGTATTCCAATCGATCACTGCCTCGTCTCCGAAGGTCTGCGCGTTACGCAAGTTCGCACGGGCCCGGATATCGGCTCCGACCACTTGCCCCTGATCGTCGATATTGCCATCACTACCAAGTCGCATCGCGTACACTCCGCAGAATGAAAATTCGTACCCGTTTTGCTCCCAGTCCCACCGGCGTGCTGCATATTGGCAGCGTACGTACGGCGCTGTTTTGCTGGCTTTATGCGCGACGCTACGAAGGTACCTTCATTCTGCGCATCGAGGACACGGATCGTGAGCGCAGCACGCTGGAAAACGTCGAGGCGATACTCGATGGCCTGAACTGGCTGGGGCTCGAAGCCGACGAGGGACCCGTTTTTCAGGCACAGCGGTTCGATCGCTATGCCGAAGTCATTGACGAGTTGCTGGCGGCAGGGAAGGCATACCATTGTTTCTGCAGTCGCGAAGAGCTTGACGCGCTGCGCGCCGAGCAGATGGCGGCGGGCAAAAAGACTCGCTACGATGGCCGCTGCCGCGAGCCTCGGGACCCTCGCGAGGGCGTGTCGCCAGTCGTGCGATTCCGGAATCCGCTCGATGGCGATGTGGTTGTTAACGACCTCGTGCGGGGCAGGGTGGTGTTCAGCAACAGCGAACTCGACGACCTGATCATAGCGCGCTCCGACGGCACACCGACATACAACTTCACGGTCGTGGTCGACGATTCGGATATGGCGGTTACGCATGTTATT
>CAZHLE010000151.1:5126-5902 GCA_964533065.1 uncultured Woeseiaceae bacterium
CTGCAGGCACTTGGCGTAGAGCCGCCGGCTTACGCGCATCTGCCCATGATCCTGGGTCCGGACGGGGCCAAGCTTTCGAAGCGGCACGGTGCGGTCGACGTACGGGAGTATCGCGAGCAGGGGTACCTGCCGGAAGCGTTACTGAACTACCTGGTACGCCTCGGTTGGTCGCACGGCGACCAGGAGATCTTCAGCATCGAAGAGATGTCCCGGCTATTTGACATAAGCGACGTGAATGCATCGGCGTCGGCGTTCAATCCGGAGAAGCTCAAGTGGCTGAACCAGCAGCACATCATCGCGATGCCCGCCGAGGAGCTCGGCGAGCGCCTGGTGCCTTACCTCAGGTTGGCGGGGCTGGATCCGGACAGCGGGCCGGGCCCGGCGCGAGTTGCGGAAGGTTTTCGGGAGCGCGCGGACACGCTGGTTCAAATGGCCGGGAGTTGTCGTTATTGTTTTGAGGATTTCGACGCGCCGGATCCCGCAGCCGTGAAGAAACACTTGCGGCCGGTGGTTCTGGAGCCCCTGAAGGACATAGCGGAACGCTTGCGGAAAATGAAGTCGTGGTCGGAGGCCGATATTGGGCGTGCGATCGAGGAATGTGCGCGTTCGCATGACATCAACCTCGGGAAGCTGGGGCAACCAATTCGCGTCGCAGTAACCGGCGGTCCGGTGTCACCGCCGATCGATGTAACGCTTGCGTTGGTGGGGCAGGACAGGACGGTGGAGCGGCTCGAGCGGGCGATTGCTTTGATTGAGGCTCGCGTGGCTGCCAGCGG
>CAZHLE010000152.1:0-5759 GCA_964533065.1 uncultured Woeseiaceae bacterium
ACACGGCATTGTGGACCCCGCCGCCGCAAACCAGGAGTTCGGAAGTTCGCGGAGCGAAGCGATGCACCGCGTCCGCGATAGTTTGGGCCGTCAGGGCACAAAGGGTTGCCTGGACATCCGTCGCGGAGACATCGCTGATGTCGGCCGCGGCTATCCAGCGCAGATTGAAGTGCTCGAAACCTGTGCTCTTTGGTGGCGGAGCGGCAAAGTACTCGTCCGCAAGGAAGCGCCGCAACAGGGCCGGGTTCAGAGTGCCACTACTCGCCCAGTTTCCGTTATGGTCGTAAGGAGTAGTGCGATGCTTACGAGTCCATGCGTCCATCAGCGTATTGCCCGGACCTGTGTCGAATCCGATCGTCGCATGGTCAGGAGAAAGCAACGTGACGTTTGCGATTCCGCCCAAGTTAAGTATCACTCGATCAATGTCGGGCGCGGCAAAAAGCCATTCATGGAAGAACGGCGTGAGAGGTGCTCCTTGGCCGCCGGCAGCAATATCGGCGCTTCGAAAATCAGCAACCGTGGTAATGCCGGTGCCGGCGGCAATAATTTCGGGGTCGCCGATTTGCAGCGTGAACGGATGCGGGGCGTTGGGTTGATGACGTACGGTCTGACCATGGCTGCCGATAGCGGTTACTGTGGCGGCGTCGATGCCAGCGTCGCGCAGTAAAGCGAGAGCAGCATCCCGGAAACATTCACCGGTGCGCCGGTGTAATTCGTCGAGCCGAGGTATTTCCTCACTTAATGGAATGGCAGTTGCCGCCAGCAGGTCATGACGCAGCCTGGATGGGTAGGGCAGGTCCCGCGTATGTAGAATCCGGATAGCGGTTTCGCCAACGTCGACCAAGGCGGCGTCGATGCCGTCCATGCTCGTGCCTGACATCAGGCCGATATACAGATCACTCATATCCCGACAAATTCAGCCTACGGAGTTGCAATTGCAACGGAGGCAAGCTGAGTACTTTTGAATTGCTCGAGTTCCTCGAGAATGACTGCTGAGGCCGCGAGAAACTGCGTTCGATACTTGTCCGCAATCGGACTGGCTTGCGGCAGGTCGACGGTGCGCGGATTACGGTGTACACCATTGATTCGATATTCGTAATGCAGGTGATTTGCCGTCGCAAGGCCGGTCGCACCGACATATCCTATAGTCTGCCCCTGGCGGACGCGCGCTCCCACCATCGCTTTGCTGTCAAATTTCGACATATGTGCGTACAGGGTTGTGATATTGCCACCGTGTTGCAGAATGACGGTGTTGCCATAACCACTCTTTACGCCGCGAAAAATAACCTTTCCGTCGCCGGCCGCCTTGATCGGCGTGCCTCGCGGTGCGGCGTAGTCGACACCTTTGTGCGCGCGAATCGTATTCAGAATTGGATGCCGTCGATTCGGGTTGAAGTTCGAACTGATGCGTGTGAAGTCTACCGGCGCCCGAACGAAAGCCTTGCGTACGCTGTGCCCATCCGGTGTGAAGTAATCCGCACGGCCTGACTCATCGATGAAACGAATAGCGCGATTGCTGCGGCCATTGTTATTGAACTCGGCCACGATGATTTCACCGTCAGTGACGAATTCTCCCTCCTGCCAGATTTCTTCCCACTGCACGTAGTAATTGTCGCCGGCGCGAATATCGAGAACGAAATCAACATCCCAGGCAAATATGCCAGCGATGTTCATAATCAGCTTGTCGGACAGCCCGGCAGCGGCGCCACTCTCAAACAGCGATGTGTCGATCACACCGTACGCCATCCGCTTGTGGGTTTCGATCGGACGATCCACGACACTCGCGGTATAGCCGTTTTCGCTCTGTTCGACCTGCAAGGCGCTGGTCAAGTTGAGCGTAGAGTACATTTTGATGAGGCGACCGTCATCGTGCGTAATTTCGAATACATCACCAGGCTTTATTTTGCGAAACTGAGTTTTGGCCACATCGAGACGAGCAACCGTTGCCAGGTCGCCAAGGTCCAGACGGTTGCTTCGAAAAAGCTTGTCCAGCGTGTCACCCGAGCTGATCTTCAATGAAAGTGTCTGATACTCAGGTTCAGGAGCGAGCACCAGGGGGACCGGGCTGGGTACGTAGGCCGTCGAGCTTGTGGCGCGAAAGTCGTCGGCGTACACGCTGCTTGCAGGCGGAATAGCTGTCATTTCCGGCATCGACGGCATAACTACCGGCTCGTGCGTAGACAATTCCAGCACTGAGATCAGAGTGAGCCCCAGGAGCGGAATTCCGAGGCCGACTACAAACCACTGCAGAGCTTTCGATTTTCTCGGCGGTTTTGCGGCTGTCGGCTTGTAATCGCGTAGCAGTGGGCTGCTCGAACGCTGCACTCGGCATTCCCCCGATCAAAGATGCCGCTACTCTACCGTGAGGTTTCCTGCAGGTCAAAGAAAGGTGTTATAAGTCAGGATCTTAAAGGCATTCGCGGGGACCTGCTATTTTTGGCTCTGTGAGGATGCTCAGGATGCTAAAGTTCTGCGGCAATTGACGGGTCAGACACGACGCTATGAAAAATATTGAACACCAGGTGCAGGAATTGCTGCGTGGCACCGAAGAGGTATTGCCCGAGGGAGGTCTTCTGGCGAAGCTCAAGTCGGGCAGGCCGCTCGTCGTCAAGGCAGGATTCGATCCAACCGCTCCGGATCTGCATATCGGGCACACCGTTCTCATAAACAAGATGCGCCAGTTTCAGGAACTGGGCCACCAGGTCGTATTCCTGATCGGCGACTTCACCGGAATGATTGGTGATCCGTCCGGCAAGAACTCAACCCGACCACCACTGTCCCCGCAAGAGATCAAGTCCAACGCTGAGACCTATGCAGCGCAGATTTTCAAAATCCTTGACGAGAAACTGACGCGAATCGAGTTTAATTCCAGCTGGATGGGCGAAATGGATGCCGCCGGCCTGATTCGGCTGGCTTCGCATCACACGGTTGCACGCATGCTGGAACGCGATGATTTTAATAAGCGATACGCAGGCGGCCAACCAATCTCCATTCATGAATTTCTCTACCCGATCGTGCAGGGCTACGATTCTGTGGCGCTCAAAGCGGATGTTGAACTTGGTGGGACGGACCAGAAATTCAATCTGCTGGTCGGTCGGCAACTACAGCAGGATTTTGGTCAGGAACCACAGATCGTGTTGACGATGCCGCTGCTCGAAGGATTGGATGGCGTGCAAAAGATGTCGAAATCGTTGGGAAACTACGTCGGCATTACAGATGCTCCCGGGGAAATGTTTGGCAAGATAATGTCGATTTCGGATGCACTGATGTGGCGTTACTTCGAACTGCTTAGTTTTCGCCAAATGCAGGATATTGCGAGGCTGCGAGAGAACATTGCAGACGGCATGAATCCGCGTGACGTCAAGTTTGAACTGGCTGGCGAGATCGTCACCCGTTTTCACGACGCAGCGGCGGCAGCGGCGGCACAAGAAGAATTCATTGCCCGGTTTCAACAAGGTGCGATGCCGGAGGATATTCCGGAGCTGACGCTGAGCAGCGCTGATGGCACGCTTGGTATTGCGCATCTCCTGAAGGCTGCAGAATTGGTTTCGAGTACCTCCGAAGCGTTTCGAATGATCGAGCAAGGCGCTGTTCGTATCGATGGTGTGCGAGTAGAAGATCGATCACTCATGATTGGTGCCGGAAGCCGCGCCATCTACCAGGTCGGAAAACGAAAATTCTGCCGGGTCAAACTTGATTGACGGAGGGTGAAATGGGACAGGCGAAACTCGCTCTGCTGGCGATAGTACTGATGTTGAGTATGGTCGCGGTGTCGGATGAGATTGACGATAACATGCGTCGCGAGCAAGAGCGGCAGACGGCTATCGTCCTGGGCTTTGAATTCATTGTCGACTCTCTGAATCAGGGTTCTTACGAATTATTTGCAAACGCCATCGATCGTGATGATTTTCTCGCGCGTATTTTCGGCTTGCGATTGATAGATCCGCGCGTAAAGAAAGATTTTTCCGCGCAGATGGAGACACAGTTTACAGGCCTGGTTCGGGACGGGTTTCGTGACTCGAAAGACAGCATTAAGGCGGCTTTACTCGGCATCGAATCGCTGGGTGATCGAGGTCGTGCTGTCGTACGCTTCGATCTGGGTGGTTTGCAATATTCCTATCACGAATATGACTTGCGCCTCGATGCCGATGATCGCGTGATCGTCGTTGACTGGGTTGACTACCTGCAGGGCGAGCGTTTCACGGATGGTATCGGAAACTCGCTCGTAATGATGGCGCCGAGCACGCAGGCCGCACGCAAGTTGATTGAAAATAAAACCATCAAAGACGCGGACATGTTCCAGTTTGCCGAGCTGTTGAAAGCGGCGCGCGACCGCGATGCGGAACGCTACATAAATATCATCAATAGCCTTACCCCAGAGCTGCAGCGTGAACGAATCGTCGTTCTGACCAGCGTGCAGCTGACAAAGCTCAGTCGGAATCGCCGCCTGCTTCGCAGCGCGCTGGCACAAATGGCGAAGTACTATCCTTTTGATCCTTTGTACTCGCTGATGCTGCTTGACTACTACGTGCCCACGCAGAAGCTCGATGAGGCATTAACGGCTTTGCAAGCAACGTACAAGCAGCTCGGAGTCGATGATGCCGCGATGGAGGCGCGAATTTCGGCAATTAATCTGGCCAAGGGCAATGCCACAGACGCATCCACTTTCGCGCAACGCGCGATCGAGCTCGAGCCAGGTCTTGAACTTGCTTGGTGGTCAGCGTTACGAGCGCGGGTTGCATTGGCGGATTACACCGGATCGGTTGCAGCACTCGACAGGCTTGAGAAAGAGCACGGTCACAAACTTGGCCGCGTGGAGCTTGAGCGAGACAAATCGTTTGCGCCGCTGCTGGCCTCAGCTGAGTTCGCCGCCTGGGCAGATGGGCACCCGTGATTTTTCCGGCAGTGCGCAGCGACCTGCAGATTGTCGATTTCACACCAGCTCACGCTGATGCATTTCTGCGACTCAATCTGGAATGGCTGGAGAAATATTTCTGCGTCGAGAGCATCGACCGTCTCGTTCTCTCGAATCCGCAAGCCGAGATTATCGACCAGAGCGGTTATATCCTGTTTGCAATGGTCAACGGCGAGGCGGTTGGCACTGTTGCCCTGAAGTATTTTGCCGGCGGCATCTTCGAACTCACCAAAATGGCGGTCACCGGACCGCAACAGGGCACAGGCGTAGGCCGTGCGCTGCTGTGCGCGGCAATTGACCGCTTCAAGGCGGTCTCCGGCGAAATGCTCTATCTCGAAACTCATAGCAGCCTGACCACGGCCATCGGATTGTACGAGCGCGCGGGTTTCGTTCGTCGCATGCCACCAAGACCTTCCGAATATGCCCGTGCGGACACGTACATGATTTACCAGCCAGATGCTAAGTTACTGAAAAATAATTAAAAAAGGATAACTCCCTGACTCCGCCCGACGAATTCTTGCGATTACGGGTTTTAGGTGTTGACGGGTGTCGTTTCGCGGCTATAATGCGCGTCCGCTGCAGGTACGGTGTCCTGCGGCGAACCTCCACACGAAGTACCCAACAGGCCGGGGCTGTTCATTAAACCCATTTGGCCTGTACAATTGTGGGCTGCCTCACGAACTTGAGGCCCGTTCTTTAAAAACTTATTCAGATAATTTGTGTGGGTGCTCGCGTTGGAGTTTGCATTGGCAAAATCAACGTGAGAACCAAGTTTAATTTGTAATTAAGGTTGGGAATCACGTCTTTAGATAAAGCTCAAAGCTTTAAACTGAAGAGTTTGATC
>CAZHLE010000153.1:0-2314 GCA_964533065.1 uncultured Woeseiaceae bacterium
CTCGTCGGGGTCGACAGCAAGGGCTTTGCGGACAACGGTGTCCAGGTCGGTGCGCAACGCCCTGAGAAACTCGGACGGCGCGGCGCTGCGTCGCCGTGCCGCCTGCTTAACGCGTTCCAGATCTGCCTCACCGGTCACTGCCGCAAACATACTGCTCGGCTCCGTGGCAGCGATCGCGCGCAAGTCCGACAGCGACTTGATGGTCGCGGCATTGCGCGGGCTCTTGCCTGTAATCAAAAGCCACAGCAGCAGTCCCAGTGAGTAGACGTCCGTTGCCGTAGTAATACTGCCGCCAGCAAGTTGCTCCGGTGCGGCAAACTCAGGCGTCAGCGCGGCGCCTATCTCCTGGGTCAGTAGATACCCGCCAGAGGTCTGCTCATCGCTGAGCAGTTTGGCCACGCCGAAGTCGAGCAACTTGACAGTGCCATCGGCGGTGATAAGTACGTTCGATGGTTTGACGTCACGGTGCACAATAAGATGCGCATGCGCGTGCGCTACAGCCTCCAGTACGAACAGAAACAGCTTAATCCTGTGTTCGATGTCGAGATTTTGCTCGTCGCAGTAGCGGTCTATCGGAATTCCATCGACGTATTCGAGAACCAGGTAAGGCTGTCCATCTTCCGCAACGCCGGCATCCATCAGGCGCGCAATGTTCGCATGCGCCAGTTTCGCAAGGTAACGACCTTCGAGATTGAAGCGCTGCAGCGCGGTGCCACCAGATTTCTGCGCCAGCAACTTGATGGCGACGTCGCCCTCGAATTGCCCGTCACTGCGTACTGCACGCCACACCGCACCCATGCCGCCGCTGCCGACGTGGTTGGTCAGCGTGTAGGGGCCGAACTGTTGTCCTCGCTTGCCGACCAAGACAGCGGACTCCACCATGCCATCCAGCAATTCGGCAATACCGAGTCGCTGCGGCAACGCGGCAAAATAACGTGACGAGCGTGCTGCGCTGTCAAGCAGTCGCATCACTTCCTGCTGCAATGCATGGTTGCCAGCGCAGGCCGTGGCTACATAGTCTTCGCGCTCCTCCGGCTCGAGGTTGCCGGCCTCGAGGAAAATGCGCTCAGCCTGTTCTGCGATCGACTTGTCCATGGACTGTTTTTCACCCGCTCAGGAAAGCGCCGAATAACTTGTCATACAGAAACCAGGACCGATCCGGCTCATTTCTTTTCCAACTCCATGAAAATGCGCGCAGACGCCACCTGCCACTCGCGCTTTACTGTTGCTGGCGATATCGACAGCGCCTCCGCTACCTCCTCAACGGTCATGCCGCCAAAAATACGGCACTCGACGATCTGGCAACGCCGCGGATTCTCGGCCTCCATGCGGGTCAACAGTTCGTGCATGTCCAACAGTTCCTCGACAGTCGTGTCGCCCGCCAGCTTTTCCTCGTCGAGCGTAATGCGAACGGCGTCGCCGCCGCGCTTTGTGGCGCGCTGTTGTTGCGCATAGTTGACCAGTACCTGACGCATTGCCCGCGACGCGGTCGCGAAGAAGTGGGTGCGGTTTGCGAAATCCGGTTCCTTGTCGCCCGCGAGTTTTATGAATACCTCGCCAATCAAGGCCGTGGCGTTCAGTGTGCTATTGCCGCGCCAGCGGCGCCGGTGCGCCAACGCCAGTTTCTTCAGCTCCTGGTAAGCCGCGCTGTAGACCTGGTCCATGGCCGACGAATCACCATCTTTGGCAGCGTTCAGCAACACGGTAATCGGCTTCACGGTCATCGGCGCAGTGTTTGAATGAGGGTTTGAAAATTCGCGTTTTCGCGGCGCAAGTATAGCACCGGCATGTCACTTTCCCGTCGCTCCGGATCCCGTTGATATTGCATGACCGGGTGTTTTTTGAGCCGCTTTCGAGCGCGGTTCTGTATGCATAGATACGGCACTCAGAATCGTGCCTGGGAGAACCAAAATGCCTGAAAAAATCTACGCCAGGCCACTGTTAGCAGTCGCCTGCATCGCAATACACACTGCATCGGCTGGCGCCGCGGAATTGAGTGCCGAACTTACGCTGACCACCGACTACGTGTTTCGCGGTGTATCACAAACCATGTCAGGTCCGGCGTTGCAGGGCGGCCTGACCATCGAGCATGAAAGCGGCCTCTTTGCTTATGCCTGGGGCTCAAACGTGGACTACGTTCCGGACGGCGCACCGGACGACGATGCGACCATCGAAATCGATATTTTGCTTGGCTACTCGCACGCGATGTCGGAGCGCGTTACCGCGACGGCGAGTTGGGTTCGCTACGCGTTTCCCGGCATGCTCGAGGAAATTCGCTACGAATTGAATATCGACCGCCTGCACGCCGCTGCCA
>CAZHLE010000153.1:2324-5598 GCA_964533065.1 uncultured Woeseiaceae bacterium
AGCGAGTGGACCGGCGCGCTGACGGTCGACGACCGGCACCGCCTCACGATTGCATATTCACCGGATGTCTTTGGCAGCGGTGGTTCCAGTACCTATTTCAGTGCCGCAACGGTATTCGAGCTGCCGGCCCGTCTCGAGCTTGGGTTGGAACTCGGGCGTTATGACTTGCGCAACTCCTACGCCGAATCCTACACCCACGCCGCGGTCTCGTTAGCCGGCGGATTCGATCAGTTCGACTGGACCCTGGCCTATCACCGAACGAGCGATGCGGCGGCAAAAATTTTCCACGAGTCGACGGTCGCCCCAGAGATTGTACTCAGCCTGAGCCTGGCCTTTTGATGTCATGAATGTCGTCGCGCACATCGCCTTTTTTGTGCTCGCGGTCGCCGCCGTCGCGATCGGAGATGTGTTCTTGAAGAAAGCGTCACTCGC
The DNA here is from genome assembly GCA_964533065.1 of uncultured Woeseiaceae bacterium. Classification (GTDB taxonomy): domain Bacteria; phylum Pseudomonadota; class Gammaproteobacteria; order Steroidobacterales; family Woeseiaceae; genus UBA1847. The sequence goes on from CAZHLE010000153.1 coordinate 2,757, forward strand.
CGGAAGCTTTTCGCAAGCCCTGTTTAGCCCATGGATTGCCGCTGCCGTCGTTTTGTATTTGTACCAGATATTATTCTTCACCTATGTGTTTGTATCCGGGTGGCGGCTGAGTATCGTCGGGATGATGCAGACAGTGCTGTATGCCCTGATCGTCTCGGGCGTCGGCGTATTGTATTTCAAAGAGTCGCTGTCGACCGGACAAGGCATTGGCATGACGTTGGCATTCGCTGGCGTCTTAATGATGACTATCGAAGCCTGAAGGTGGCCGCGAATGTGGCACGCATCCAATTGTCTCATCAACAGTCTCGGAAATTGGCGAGAACTCCTGACCCTTTCTTTGCGCCCAGGCTGAGCGGCTGCTTTTTCCAGGAGCGGTCTCTCAAGTTTCAAGCTCCAATTGTTACTTGTATGCATCCGGGTCCGACGGTTCATTTAACCGGAGCGCTTGCGCTTGCGCATGCGTTCAATCGTTTTGTCGAGCTGTTCCCACCGCGCGGGTAACTCATAGAAGTGGTATGAGTGCGCGTTGCACAGCGCGTGTATGGCCGCAAGCGTCAGGCCGGTTTTGTGGTCGTGATGCAGGTGGATAGGATTGCTCAGAAAGCCCTTTCTGCTTCCAGGCAGGTCGACCACTCGATACTGGTGGCCTTCGCGCGAACGAACTCGTGTGGCTTCTCGTTCAGCGGTTCATCGCAGTAGAGGCACCGGCCCTGAAAATGCTCGACGTACTGCTCGCGCAACTTCCGTCGCTGACTAGTGTTCAAGTCCGAAAATCGCTGCAGAAAGGGGCTGTCTTGCTCGTGCCATATCTCTATTCGCCATCCATACATATTGACCATTTCTTGCGGTGGCTTGGCCGATGCCAGCAACGGTCGCTGCGACGGCGGCGGTGGAGGTGGCGGCGTATAGATAGCGTCAATCCAGCGTCTTATCGTTCCGGCAGTGACGCCAAACTCGCGGCCTACGCTTGCCATAGTGCGACCCCCGTTCACTACGAGAGCGACTGCATTACGGTGGCGTGCGGTAATTCTCTTTATTCGCAGTCGTGTAATGTGGGAGTTGACCAAGGTGGCTCAGTCAGAGTCATTGCCCATATCGCCGATGGAGACTGTCGGCGTGGTCGGCGTCTGTCACATCACTGATTGCCAAGCGTGCCGTTTCCAGCCGTCCTACGCAAAACTGCAATCGGTTGAAGGACAAGACGATGTCAGTCTGTGATCGCAGGTACTTGACCATTTCATGAAGCCTGTAGACGCCCGGCGGAATGTCTGTCTTGAACTCGGCACTACCAGTGAAAACAACAATTGACCTTACGTCGCTGGGCGGCAATATGTCGAGGAGACCTCTGACCGCTCGGACGTGCCGACTGTTCTGGTGTATTGGGTTTTGAAACTTGTACTTGAGCCTGTAAAGGACTTGTGTCCAGGTCTTGTGCTTTTCGTCGGCAAAGATCCAGCCTTTGTAGTGCTTGGTCTCGATTACGAACACGCCAAATCTCGAAATCAATATGTGGTCAATTTGAGTAGTGCCGTCGTCCATTTGCACTGTGACATGGTTCATCAAGTGGTAGTCAGGTGGAACGAACTCTTGCATCACTGTTCGGGAAACCAACGCCTCGCTGGCGTTTTGGAATCTACGGTTCCGGAACGATAGGAAAGTCCGGGATCGTCCAAGTGAAAACCCACAAGCAATTGCACCTGCGATGAGCGCAACGAGCACAGTCCAGTTATCTTGATCCAGTCCAGTGAAAAACCGTCCCTGGGGCTGGAAGACCATCTCGTCGATCAGAGAAAAGACCTGTTGCACAAGCCCGTCGTTATCCAATGCTCTTCCTCTGAAGCGTCCGACACCCAAATCGGGCCGACCGCTTGGGGTCACGGGCGGAAATTATAGCCTGAACAACACGACCGGCGGGAATGCGAAGTGAAGCGGTCTTTCGTTTATTTTCCAGGTAACCGCTCGCTCTCGGCCACGAGACGTAGCTAGGCGGCTTCGATTCTAGCCTCGACTTCTTTCCTTGAGAGTTTACGCGGTTGCCGAAATGAGTAGTTCAACTGTCCACCGGTCTGCGCAACCATCTTCAGGAGGTAATCGATACTCATCCCTTCGAGGTCTTCACCCATAATCTTGCTGATCTTGGGTTGCTGAACACCGAAGAATGCCGCAGCCTTGGTCTGGCTGAGATTGTTGCGCCTAACAAATGTACGAATCTGTTCGCCGAGAAAAACCTGCAGCGCCATACGCTCCGAATCCTCGGGTGAAAAACCGAGATCTTCAAATACATTGCCTTTAGTTACATATTTCATCGCGTCTATCCGTCAAATCATTTTCAATCGTTGTTTACATTGCTCAATATCGGTTTTGGCCGTACGTTGCGTCTTCTTCTCGAAAGCATGTAACACCACAAAACCCTCTTTCCGGCGAGTTACGTAGAAAACACGGTATTGACCGCCTTCTGATATCTTAATTTCTCGAACCCCACGCCCGACCGACTTCATTACACGCCAGTGAAGAGGCTCGCTGCCAATCTACAATCGGAATAACTCCTCGCCAGCACTTTGTTTTGCTTTGACCGGCCAGGAGCGAATGATATCTCGTGAGTCGCCCAACCAAATAATTGGAGCCAGCTTGACATTCATTGGCGGATTATACCGAATTCGGTATGAGTATCAATAGCGACTATACCTAATTAGATATAAAATCGGGAGAACTCGAACGTCGCCTTTGGGTCATTTTCTGTCCGTCATTGTAGCTCGAATGCGGCCTTTTGAGCGGCTGAAATGCGGCCTGTTGATTTGCGTTGGAGTTTGAGCCAAAAATGACCGTTTCTTGCACCGAAAAT
>CAZHLE010000154.1:0-5595 GCA_964533065.1 uncultured Woeseiaceae bacterium
CTGTGACATCCAACACGGTATTGGGCGTAATCGCCCACTTCAGCTCGCCGCCTGCCTTGACGTCAGATGTGCTACCGCCATCGGCTGGCTGATCGTTCTCGACGAGCACATACGGATTGATCTGCACGTTGCGTCCCGGCGGTGGAGGCGCGAGTCCGTGGAGCACCGCTTCATAAGCCATCCGATAGACTGTGACCACTCGCGGCACCGCGGGAGCGCTGGATTGCTCATTGCGACTGCGAATGTTCCGGGCAAAGATAACGCCCAGTCGATCTGATTCGGCCGGATAGCGAAGGTTACGCCAGGGGATGGCAATCTCTGCGACCCAGTGATCGTCAAAGATCTGCGTACGAACCTGCCAACTAACGTCCCAGTTGATATTGAACTCTTCGCCGTCGATGACCTCCATGTCACGTAAACTTCCATATGGCGTTGTCTGGAAAACAGTGGAGTTGCGCTTATCCAGGAATCCGTCAATCGCGATGCCGAACAGGTCGTTCTCTTCATAGCTGAAATCCCGCTGCAGATTCTGCACGCGTAAGGTCGACCGAGGTTGCCAGCAGATTGCAGAAATGTAGAGCGCGTCATCATCAAACAGAATACGGACCGAGGTGCGATAGGATGCCGGCGCCCCCTGATTGGGATTCTTCTGTACGAAATCTGTGATCTCGGGCGCTGACTGCCACGCACTCTCATTCAGAATGCCGTCAATCGCTATCGGCTCATCGCTGTGTACTGCTTTGTACTCAACAGGGTCGAGGGGCGGTGAGAATACTTCCTGTGCGTGCACTGCCGCATCGAAATCGAACAACAGTATCGCTACAAGGAAACTGTGCCCAATAGTTCGTCGGGCTGCACCCCCGATCTCGCGCATATCGGCCATCTGAAGCAAAGGCCTTTACTTGCCACTTACCTGATACGCGGCAAGCTTGCGATGAGCGAAGCCGGCAAGTATCAGCGCAAGAATCATTAAATACGCAAGCGACGGTATCGACCCGGCAAAGAGAACGGAAGCACGACGATCCTCAAAAACGAACGGCGCCAGCTGATCAAACTCGTCCGTCGAAATGCGGTTGCGCGACACGACTGCCGGACCGACGGCAGCAGAAAGCGAGTACAGTGCGCCGCGAGCTTGGCGCTGGAATCTGTGTTGGCGTTCAAGGTCCGCTCCGGCAACAGCATGCAATTGTCGCTGGACTATTACCGAGGGCGACAGGAACTGTGCAACACCTACAATCCGCTGCCGATGCTCCCAGGCCTGGTCATAGTCTTCGAGGATGGTCGCCGTGCGACTTCGGATCGCGTCATTCGACAGCCAGGCACCACGGAAATAGGCAGGAACTTGGGCATCACTGACCGTAATGTCCGGATGATCCATCAGAAAACCACTGGTCAAGCGGTCCAGCTCCCGATTCGTTTCTCCCTGTGCCTTGCGAATTTCAGACAGGTAGTCAAGCCGCGATGGTGTCGGGTAAAGAGACTCCGAAGTCGTTGCGATTGCGGCAGGCGCCGCGAGGACGAATACAGCCCAAAAGGCAACCAGTGTCGCCGCGGCGCCGGTCACTGAACGGTTAATCGCCACACAAAGCGCTATCAGAGACAACCAGAACCAGGCGTAAGCAGTCGAAACGAGCATCCAGACTGCAAACAATGAAATGCGCTGTCCGCCTCCCGAATCATTGACCAACAAAAGAATGGTCATCGCAACACCTGCGAAAAGCCAGACCAACGTGTTCCGCAAAATCAGACGAATCCACACAAGTTTTGTGGCTCGCAGCGGAAAAGACATGACCAGCGGTAGCGTCCCGCGTGCGCGATCCGCTGCCAGACTATCGAAAGACACCGCGATCATCAGAATCGGCATCAGCACAACGACAACGAATGCGACATCGAATCGGCTTACGGCGAGTGTCGTTGGGTTGTCGAACTGATATCTGCCGAACATACTCACCGCGTTGCGCCACGGCGAAATATCCGCGACTTGCGGTTGCAGATCGTTATGCCCGACGGCGAAATCGCCCAATGCCGATGGGGTCAAAACGGCGGGAAACGAAATACTCATCGGATTGCCTTCGAACGGGCTCAGCTCCCGGTTCTCTTCTTCGATGGCAACGAGCTGCGAACGCCATTCCGCAAGATCAGCAAGCTTTTCAGAGGCATAACGTTGCATGCTTTCCGCACGATTTTCCTGCCATTGACTGCCGTTCCATCCCGCATAACCCAACGCAACCAGAACGACCACGATGGCAATCCACGCCGGTCCTCGCTTCAGATAGTCGATAGACTCCAGATAAAAAACTGCTTTTGTCATTGCGCGTATACCTCACGTGAAACCGCTCGACTGGTACTCCAGTAAGCAAAGCCAATCGCTGCAACTGCCCAGAGCAGGAGCTGGCCGAATGAGCTGACATAGCGGTTTGCGACCATGCCAAGAGTCGGTGGCGCAAACTCGAAATCCTCTATTTGCGCCCACAGAGCTTCGTCACCGGTATAGTCTCTGCCGGCTTCGCGGGCGTTATACATATAGTCTTCGTTGAGCTGCTTGATGATCTGTCGGCGATGCTGCTCTGCCTGGTGCGTAAAGTGCCTCTGGTGCTCCCGGTCCGTAGCGGCGAATCCGGCCGAAAGACGCGACATCGAGATTGCGGGCGACAGCAGGGCAGCGAAGTTCATGACCCGCTCCTGACGCACGTGCACGGCATCGAGATCCTGATAGACCGCGTCAAACAGGGGGTTGGAAAGTTCTTCGCTGTACTGAAGCTGATAGCCGCTGTAGAAGAACGGCAGCTCTGCAACATCATCGACGCCGAACTCAGCAAGAACCCGAGCCTCAGCCTGGGTCGGGTCTGTCCAGAACGCATCCGAAGCTTCTCGCAGTCGCGCCGATACTGTTTGCGAGTCCGGTTGCGGATGCAAGGCAACGCCTAAATCCGCGACGAACCTGGGAACCAGAACCACCAGCAACGCCCATGCACCGATCAGGGCAAGGAACGCGTGCTGCCGACTCCGCAACAGTGCCGAGATACCAATGGCAAAGGCAACAAACGCAGTGATATAGAGGCAATAGGCGACAAACATGGCCAACAGTCGGACCAGAGTATCCGCTGTGAAACTGGACGGGACAGCAAGCAGTGCAATTGCAGCAAGTGCGGCGAAGAGTAGCAGCAATACAATCAACGACGCCCGCAATCCAGCAGAGAGTTTGCTCCAGAAAAAATCGCGCCAGTTAACGCCCGTCGCAAGCAGTTGACGCAAGGTATTGTCTTCACGCTCGCCGGCGACTGCGCCGTGAAGTATAACGAGTACCAGCAAGGGCCCGGCCAATACCAATAAAAAGGCCGGCGACAACCAGGCGAATCTGCCAAGTTCACCGCCGTCCTCGGCACGGCGAAACTCGGCAGGATCCTGAAAATGCGCCTCCATCCAGACTGCAACGCCGGCAAAGTCGCTTACACCTGGATCGATCACCGCAAGCGGCGCTGTCGAACGAAATGCGTAACGCGAAAAGTGCGCGGCAGAATGGGGATTGCGCTCTCCCTGTGACAGCCATACGTCCCGGTCGGTCTCCTGTGCGGCAATGCGTTCCTTTTCGAATACCTGAATCCGCAGCAGGCCCGCAGCCAACCCGGCTAGAACCAAAACTGCAATAGCACTCAACAGCAACTTCATCGCTGGTTCGCGGACCAGCAACGTGCCGTCCTTCCGCATCAGTGTCGAGTTCACGCGGCCTCCTCGCGGGCGGCACCGCTCGCGTCTTTCATGTGCTGCAGATAGATATGCTCTATCTCCCGTGCATCCAGCTTCGCAGCGTCGAGTAAATCGACGAGTTGGCCGTGCATCATGATGCCGATGCGACTGCCGACTTCCTTGGCCCGAAAGATGTCATGCGTTGCCATCAGCACACCGCAGCCGCCATCGCGCATCCTTTCGATCTGCCTGCAGAAGCTGTTGGCCGCCGCGGGATCCAGTCCGGACAAGGGTTCATCGAGCAGCAGGGCGCGGGCCTGCCGCGCCATAGCGATTGCAACTCCCACTTTCTGTCGCATGCCTTTGGAATACGTCGACGATCGGCGTTCGTGTGCCTCGACGGGAAGGTCTGCAGCAATCAACAGATCTGCAAGCTCGGACGCCGACCGCCTGTTGCCCGCCAGGCGATCAAAAAACGTCAGATTCTCCAGCCCGGACAGTTTCGTATACAAAGCAACCGATTCCGGAATGTAAGCAAGATGCTTGCGGGATTCGATTGCACTGGAGTGCACGCGAACGCCATTGACAAATGCACTGCCGCTGTCCGGCTCCAGGAAGCCAAGAAACAGATTGATGGTGGTGGTCTTTCCGGCACCGTTCGCACCTAATAAGCAGACAATCTCACCAGCCGCAACGGTCAGGTTGAGATCCTGAAGAGCTACCGTGGCACCGAATTTTTTGGACAAGCCATGAGCTTCGAGGACGTTGTTTTTCATCGTCATTGCGTTTCTCCTCGCGTTGATTGAAGTGCCTATGTTCAGAACCGGAATCGCAAAGTTGCACGCCACTGGCGCGGTACACCAGGCGACACGTTGGTAACGGCTGTACGCGAACCGCCGAAGTAGAAGTAGTAGTCGCTGTCAAGTGCATTCATCAGCGCGACATCGAGATACCATTCTTTATCGGCCGACAACTTCGCAGAACCGAAGAGATTCAAGATATCAAAGCCGCCATCCTTATACGCATTGTCGACCGTGATGTAGTAATCGTCATTCCACTCGTATGTCGCGCCCGCGGTCAGGCGATCATTGATATTGTGCGTAAGCTCTATGTAGACGATGTTGCTCGGGACGCCTTGTGGCGTAGTACCAGAGAAATCCAGGGGACCGCCAAACGATTCGACAACGAACTCATCCCATTTTGGATCGAGGTAGGTGTAGTTCAGTATCAGGTGGGTGTCATCAGAGGGTGCGATGCGCAACGATGTTTCCAGCCCGCGACTGGAGTAGGCCTGGCCGGTCGTTGCCAGCGTCGGCGGACCTGTGGGATCGGGATTGGCGACAAACGTACGACGGTTTTCCTGTTCCAGATAGAAGATTGCCGCTTCCCACGCGAGCGCGCCGTCCATCGCCCTGCCCTTCCAGCCCAGCTCGATACTGTCGAGGGTTGTCGGTTCTTCAACTCGTTCGTAGCTGCTTGGGTCCCACTGCCACGCCGGCCCGAAGTTCGAGTTGAAGCCACGGCCGTAACTGCCGTAGACCATGCCGGAATCATAGGCATAGGCCAGCGATAGCTTGGGACTTAGGGCGCCCTCATCTCCTTCTACGGGCACATTACCTGGCTGTCCGCCCACAACACTGAACAAGCCATCTCTGTCAAAAACGTCGTAGCGGGCACCCACTGTAAGCGTCAGCCGTTCCGTCAGAGTGATTTCGTCCTGAATGAACACGCCAAGAAATGAGTTCGTAATGTCATTGGCACTGCGCAATTCATCGACGACAAAGCAGGGATCGTTTCTGTTCACCACCTCGCCGGTGGTGTAGTCGACCAGAATTGCATAGAACTTGAAGCCACAAGAACCGTCGAAGAAGGGATCGTTTTGCCCGGACCAGCGGTCGGATTCGTCCT
>CAZHLE010000155.1:0-5581 GCA_964533065.1 uncultured Woeseiaceae bacterium
CCTGCCCCATATCAGCGCCGAACTCGATCGCCGCGGTCTGCCACTCGAGCTCGCACTGCTGCCGATCGTGGAAAGCGCCTATGACCCGTTTGCTTATTCGCACGGTCGCGCGGCCGGACTCTGGCAAATAATCCCGGGCACTGCCACGCGTTTTGGCGTCAAGCAGAACTGGTGGTACGACGGTCGCCGCGACATCGTCGATTCAACGCGCGCAGCACTCGACTATCTCGACTACCTCTACAAATTCAATGAGAACGACTGGTTGAACGCGATAGCCTCGTATAACTCGGGCGAAGGCAATGTGAAGAAGGCGATCAGACGCAATCGCGCGGCGGGCAAGCCTGAAGATTTCTTCAGCCTCAGCCTGTCCAAGGAAACCAGCGCTTACGTACCGCGCCTGCTCGCGCTCGTCGACATTGTGCGCGAGCCGGAACGCTACAATGTCAGCCTGCCCTATATTGCCGATACGCCGCAGTTCGCGGTCGCGGATATCGGCTCACAGCTCGACCTTGCGCTGGCTGCCGAGCTGGCCGGCATCGACGTGGATACTGTGTACGCGTTTAATCCTGGCTACAACCGCTGGTCGACCGATCCGCAGGGCCCGCACAGCCTGGTGATGCCGTATCAAGTAGTTGACACTTTCATGGCGGCGCTCGAACAGGTACCTGTGAAGGATCGCATACGCTGGCAGCGCCACAAGGTTCGAAATGGCGAAACCATTTCCGAAATCGCCCTCGACTACCACACAACCATTCCCGCCATCCGCTCAGCGAATAACCTGCGCGGCAATACGATCCGCGCCGGCGACTACCTGTTGATTCCCATGGCGAGCAAGCCGATAGCCAGTTACAGCCTGAGCGCGGATGCGCGTCTTGCGAAAACGCAGAGCCGGGAACGCGCGGACAACAAGATCAATCACGTCGTCGCCAATGGCGAAAGTTTCTGGTCGATTGGTCAGCGCTACAGCGTCGGCACACGCGATCTCTCGGCCTGGAATGGCATGGCGCCGGGCGATACGCTTCCCGTCGGTCGTACACTCGTCGTCTGGACCGATGCCAGCAGCGTGGCACCCGCAAAGGCACCATCGACCGCGCCCGGCGATACGACTCGCAAGCTGAACTACACCGTGCGTAACGGCGACTCCCTGTACCTGATCGCGAGTCGCTTTCGCGTCACGATCGCAGAGCTCACGCGCTGGAATAACATCGATAAAAACAAGATACTTCGTCCAGGACAAAAGCTGACGATGTACGTCGACGTAACGCGTCAATCCAGTTAGGCATAACAGGGGTCAGAGCCCTTTCTGTGAAAGGGCTACGGCGCCGAAATTCGAAAGGGGAACACTATGGGCTTCATGGCCGGCAAACGTGCGCTGATCGTTGGCGTTGCCAGCGATCGATCGATCGCCACGGGTATCGCAGAGGCATTTGCCCGCGAAGGCGCGGAAATCGCCTTTACCTATCAGAACGACAAGCTAAAAAGTCGGGTCGAAAATCTCGCCGAGCGCCTCGGACAAGATACCAAGCTTCTGTTTCCCTGCGATGTCAGCAGTGACGAGGAAATCGACGCCGTATTCGCGAGCCTCGGCGAGACCTGGGAGAAACTTGATGTGCTGGTGCACTCGGTCGGATTTGCGCCGCGCGAACAGCTCGAGGGCGGATTCACCGAATCGATCACGCGTGAAGGCTATCGAATTTCCCACGATATTTCGGCCTATAGCCTGGCCGCGCTTGCCAAGGCCGCAGCGCCGATGCTGTCAGATCGCGCCGCGATTCTCGCGTTGACTTACAACGCCGCGGTGCAGGTCGTGCCGAATTACAACGTCATGGGCCTTGCCAAAGCGAGCCTCGAGTCCTGCGTACGCTTCCTGGCGGCTGACCTCGGGCCGCGCGGTGTCCGCGTGAACGCGATTTCGGCGGGCGCCGTCAAAACCCTGGCCGCGGCCGGTATTGGCGGTTTTCGCAAGATGCTGAGCTACGCCGAGAAAGCATCGCCCTTGCGGCGTAACGTGACCATCGAAGAAATCGGCAATGCCGCCGCCTTTCTATGCTCCGACCTCGCGAGCGGCATTACCGGGGAAACAACCTTCGTCGACGCCGGCGTCAACATCATGGGCATGGTCTTCGACAACGATTAGAAAAAAGGGGTCAGAGCCCTTTTGCAAAAAGGGCTCTGACCCCTTTTTTCAGGAGGCGACTTTGGTTTCTTCGCCTTCGAGGCGTGCGACGATCGTTGCACAGGCAATGTCGCCCCAGATGTTGACGCTTGTTCGCGCCATGTCGAGGACCCTGTCAAACACCAGCAATACGCCGACCGCTTCGATCGGTAAACCGATCGCCATCAGGATAATCGCGATGGCGACCAGTGATGCCGACGGTACGCCCGCCACACCGATCGAAGTCAACAATGCGATGACAACGATGGAAAACTGGACGCCGAACGTCAGATCCAGCCCATAGGCCTGCGCGATAAACATCGCGGCCGCACATTCATACAGTGCAGTTCCATTCATGTTGACCGTCGCACCCAGCGGCAGCACAAAACTCGAGATCTTGTTGGACACACCAATATTTTCTTCGGCGCACTTCATGGTGACCGGCAACGTCGCGGACGACGAGGCTGTCGAAAATGCGGTGAGCAACGCTTTGGACGCGCCTGACAATACTTTAAGCGGATTGACACGGCCGACGTAGCGCAGAAAAAGCGGCAATATAACGAATGCGTGGATTGACAGCGCAAGCAACACGGAAATGGCAAAAATGAATAACGGTCTGGCCGCGCCGAGGCCGGCATTGGCGATGACCACCGACACCAGCCCGAACACGCCGATCGGTGCAAATTTCATGATCCATTCCGTCATGCGCATCATCACGTGAAACACACCATTCCAGAAATTGAATAATGGCTCCGCGAGCTCGTGTGACAAGCGCGTCATAAAAAAACCGAACAGGATCGCGAAAAAAATGAGGCCGAGCATCTGGCCATCGACCGCGGCCTTGACGATGTTCGGCGGCACCATCTGCAGGAATATGCCCGCGATGTCGCCCGCGCCGCGCCCGGCAACATTGGCTTCAATTGCGGACGTGTCTTCCGTAAGCGCCAGCTGGTCGCCAACTGGCTGGCCGTTCTCAAATCCCGGGCCTATTGCATTAATAACGACCAAACCGACAAGGATCGCTGCGACTGTCGTGGTCGCATAGAAAATCAGGGTCTTGCCGGCCAGTGCACCCAGCTGACTACCGGATCCGATCCCGGCAACGCCGACAATGATTGACGACATGATCAACGGAACAATGATCATTTTCAGCGCATTGAGAAACAACGTGCCGATGTAGCTCAGCACCGCGACGAATTCAACACCGAACAGCGACGGCTGTACGCCGGTCTGCCCAACGGTTCGATGAATCAGCGTGCCGACAATGCCGGCCAGCAAAATCGCGATCAGAATTTGCCAGTGCAGTGCAATTTTTCGCATAGCCCCCCCCTGAGGGTCAGAGCTTACTGCAATAGGTCGGAGCCAGCCACCGCACTGTCGTTGATGTCGATGTCCGCACGCTCAATGAGCGACTGTACAAAAGCCAGGTAGTCGGAACCACCGGCCTGCTGGGCCAGTTGTTCCTTGCCAGCGAACCGGTCTGCTTGTGGAATCGACTCGGGCCTGCCTGGAATTACGGCTTCAAGGCTATACACCGTGTATCCGCCGGATTCATTCGCGACCTGACCGCGTACCGGTGCCTCCTGGCCCGGTTTACGTGCCGAAAAAATCCCGGCCATTACGGTCCGATCAAGATCCGTACTCTGACGCCCGAGCAACGTGGGTCCCGATACCACGGCGGTGGCCGCTGCAGCCGCCACCGCAAACTCCTCGCCGTTATCGAGCGCCTGCATGAGTCGCGTCGCGCGATCTGCGACTATACGCGCCGCCTCCTGATCGCGAACTGCGGCAAAAACTTCATCGCGAACTTCATCGAGTGGCTGACGCGAGGCCGGCGCATGGGCTACCACCTTGAATATCGCCGTACGATTCGCGTCAATTTCAATCAGTTCGGAAACTCCGCCGCCGTTCAGGACGGCATCGCTGAATATGGCATCAATTGCTGCCTGGTTGTTTCCATACGGACCAGCATTGGCTCGCTCTACGCCATCGGCACGCTGTACCTCCAAGCCGGTAGCGGCCGCGATTGCCTGCATATCCGGATTCTCAAAAAGCGCATCCGATGCCTTGCGTACCAAGTCCCGGAAAGCGCCTTCTGCTTCACGTTCGCGAAGTTCAAGCAGCAACTCAGCACGTACCTGGTCGAGTGGCAGAGGGCCCGGCAGGACGATGTCATCAAGCCGCACGATGTGGAAGCCAAAGTCGCTTCTCACGGGACCACTGAGCTCACCAAGCTGCATGCTGAAAATTTCAGCGCCTAATTCACCCGGCAACTGGCTGCGCGTCAATGCGCCGAGATCGCCACCCTGAGCAGCCGTGCCACCGTCCTTCGAATTGGTCTTTGCCAGGTATGCAAACGGTTCGCCTGCTTCCAGGCGTGCCAGCAGCGCGCGCGCGGACTCTTCAGCCGCGGCTTCATCGTCTTCAAACAGAATCAGTATATGGGATGCCCGGCGTTGCTCGTCCTGCAGGTAGCGGTTTTGCGAATCGAGATAGTATTCGTTGAGCGCCTCGTCCGAGACGGTGATGGCGTCGGCCAATTGTGAGCGATTGAATTCGATGTATTCGATGCTCGCCGTCTCGGGCAATTGGAAGAGAGTCTCGTTGTCCGCGTAAAACGCCGCAATCTGTTCTTCGGTAACTGTCACCTCTTCAGCAGCGCTGGCGAGATCAAATTGGGCAACCGATACGAGGCGTTGTTCGGCAACCAGGTTCAGGTAACGCCGATACTCTGCGGGTGTGACCAGCGATGTACCGCCAATCGCTCGTTGCAACTGGCTGAGGCGCAGTTGGCGCCGCTGCGCCTCGCGGAAACCCCTGACGGTATAGCCGTTCTGCAACAGCAAGGCCTCAGCGGTCTCAAGATCGAACACACCATCGCGCTGAAATTCGGGAATGCGTTGAATGGATTCGTCGAGAAAGACTTCGTTGATCTGGTAACCGGCATCCTCGAGGTAGAGGTCAACCAGGCGTTCGCGAATCAGCGCATCCAGTATGTTTTGTCGCAGCTGAACGCGGAATTCGGCCGGCAAAGTTGCGAGCTGCGGATTTGCGTCGAGTCGTGCCCGATAATCGAGTTCCAGCTCATTCATGCTGATTTCGCTGCCGTCGACTTTTGCGGCGTAGACATTGCCGCCTGAAAGATCAACGTTGGTATCGATGAACACAAAGGACAACGCAATCGCACCGAGAATTACGAGCGCGACACCGCCGGCGAATTTTTCACGAATTTTAGTCAGCATGATGTTTTGGGGTCAATTGCAGAGGCGGGGATTCTACTTGAGGCCCCCGCCGTTGGCCAATCAAAAAGGGGTCAGAGCCCTTTTGAAAAAGGGCTCTGACCCCTGTGGGATTAGCCAAAAAAAACCCGGGGCCCCAATCGGGACCCCGGGATTTTTCGTTGGCGGAGTGGACGGGACTCGAACC
>CAZHLE010000156.1:0-5516 GCA_964533065.1 uncultured Woeseiaceae bacterium
CGCCGCGCTCGGCGAGGACATGGTACCGCCGGCGCCGGACAACCCCACCGGCTATTGGGAGCACGCCCGCGTGGTCGAATGCCACGAACGTCTGCTCGCGGCCTTGCACCGCACCTGGGAAGACGTGCGCGAACTGCCGGCCGGCTGGCTCGATTCGGAGCCCGCGGCCGCGGCCGAAGCGGCCCTGGAGGCCGTGATCGAACGCGATTTTCGCGAGGCATCCCTGTGGGCGGTGAAGGATCCGCGCATCGGCCGATTGCTGCCCTTGTGGTGTCGTCTGCTCGACCGTCTGGGCATCCGCGCGCGCTTCCTGTTCGTCGCCAGAGACCCCGAGGAAGTGGCCGCCTCCCTGGCCGTCCGCGACGGCATCGCTCCCGGCCATGCCCGCCTGCTCTGGCTGCAAAACCTTCTGGAAGCCGAGGCCGCGACCCGCGACCGACCGCGCGCGCTGATCGAATATCGACGCCTGCTCGCCGAGCCTGAAGCGACCCTGGCCGAACTGGCCGATGACTTCGCGGTGACGTGGCCGAGGCCGATGGAAAGCTGTCGTGCCGAACTGACGGCATTCCTGGATAGCGGACGTCAGCACCATCGGGCACGTCCGGGCGCGGCGACCGGAGCCTTGGCCTCGGAGGTCGCCGAAGCCTACCGAACGTGCACGCGGATCGCGCATGGCGATACGGCGGCCTGGCCAGCGATCGCCGAACTCCGCCCCGTCCTCGACCTCGCCGTCGATCGCGCCGGGGAATGCGCTGGCGGGTTGGCCGAGGCCTTGTCCAAAGCCCGCGCCAGCCTCGCCGAGATCGATCGTCGCCTGCTCGACACCGACCGGGCTTTGGAAGAAGCCAAGCGTCTGTCCCTGGACCATCTGGAGCAACTGAAACGGCTGGACGCTCGACTCACGAAAACCGATCGGGCATTGGAGGAGGCCAAGCGCCTGTCGCTGGAGCGGCTGGAACGGATCGAGGCTCTGGAGGCGCGGTTGATCGACACCGACCGCGGATTGGAAGAAGCCAAGCGCCTGTCCCTGGAGCGCCTTGAGCAGGTGCAGCGGCTCGATGCGCGCCTGACCGAGACCGATCGGGCGTTGGAGGACGTAAAGACACTGTCCTTGCAGCGCCTCGATGAACTGGGCAGGCAACAAGCGCGACTCGAAGAAACGGAAATCGCGCTGGCGCAAGCCCGAAGCCTTGCCGACGATCGTCTGAAGGAAATCCAGCAGTTGCGCAACGACCTCACGGAATATGCCGAGGAAACCGCCAGGCAACGTCAGCGTAGCGAAGCCGCCGAGCAGCAAATGGCCGAACTGCTGGCCTCGCGCTCCTGGCGCTACACGGCGCCGTTGCGCACTCTCTCGCGGATAGTGCGCGGGCTGCTGGTCCGAGGCGCTGAAAAATGACAGGGAAATTCGCGCTCGACTCTCTTGCCGTGCGCGGAGGGCGTGTGTTCGGCTGGGGATGGTTTCTGGATGAGCAGGCCCCCGCTCAGCATGTCGAATTGCGTGTACCTCATTCCAACGGCGGTTTCTCTCGCCTCAAGTGCACACTGGGAGGGGCGCGCCAGGATTTGGCCGAAGCCTATCCTTCCATTTCGCATGCGAGCAGCGCCGGCTTTTTAGTGGAGGGCCGTCTTGCCGGCGCTGTTGACGACCACGGGGCCGAATTGCACGTGCGCTTGACCGACGGCAGAGAATCCATTTTACGCTTGCCGGGTTTCCCCGATCGTTATTCATTGCAGACCGACACCCCTCGTTATCTGCGCCGAAAGATACGGGAAGGCTTGATACAGGCATTGCGTGGGCAGATCGCATCCGTATGCGGACGCGGTTGGCGTCGTATCGTCGCATCGCTTCGGCAGCGCCTAGCGCTGTGGCGCATACGACAAAGCCTGAATGCTGGCAAACCACTGCACGTGGTGTTCGATCATGCCATGGGTGGCGGAGCCAACCGATTCCGGGAGGCATTGATTGCCGATATCGTCGAGGCCGGCGGCAACGCAATACTGATTTTTCCCAGCCTGCCGGAGTTGAATTATCGGATCCGGCTGCTGGCCGAAGGCGATGAAATCGAGGCTTCCGTACCCGATCAAGATCGAACTCTGACCTTGCTGGCACAAGCGAGGATCGAGGCGATCCACATCAATGATCTGGTTTCCTATGATGACCCTCTGGCGATTGTGGCGTGGGCGGAGCGCCAGCATGCACGAGGCGGCAACATCACGCTTTATCTGCACGACTACCATGCGGCTTGTCCGGTCTGGACCTTGGTGGACGACACCGGCCGTTACTGTGGCGTGCCATCCCATGAGCGGTGCCGGCAATGCCTGTCCAATAACGACACGCTCTTCCTTCAGTACATGGCCCGACTCGACATAAGTCATTGGCGAGAACAGTGGTGGCAACTGATACGGAATACCGAACTGATCGCGTTCTCTCGCTCGTCAGTTGAAATATTCCGACGCGCCTATCCAATGCTGGATCCGAATCGTATCATGGTGAAACCACATAAACTCGATCATCTTTCGAACCAACGCTTACGCCCGGACCTGTCCTCGCCATTGACCGTGGCCGTGGTCGGACATATCAACGTGCATAAGGGCGCAAGGGTCGTCGGGGAAATCGTCGAATTAATCCAGAAGCAACACTTACCGATGGAAGTCGTTGTCATCGGCACTATCGAGGGAGTCTCTCCTTCACCGATCTTGCGCATCACTGGACCTTACGACAGCCAAAGCCTGCATCAATTGCTTGCACGATACAAAGTTGGTATCTGTCTGCTGCCATCGATCTGCCCGGAAACTTTTTCTTACGTCACGGCAGAGCTGATGGCACTAGAGATGCCATTGGCCGTGTTCGACCTTGGCGCTCCGGCCGAGCGCGTGCACGACTATCGGTATGGCGCGATCATTTCCGAAGTCAGCGCCGAAGCAGCCTTGTCTACCTTGAAATCCTTGTGGGAAAAGCTTTCCCAACAACCACCACAGATTAGTCATCGTTAGAGGCATGATGACTCGATTTGAAACTCTTGTTGTTTTAGGTTTCTTGACACATCCATCGATCCACCAACTTTAACCACCAAGGAATTTCCAATGATCACTTACATGAAAATTTTCATTCTTGGTCTATTATTATTGAGTCCCGCCGCCTCCATGGCGACACAAGTTTATCATTTTGTCCCTGGCTATTATCAAATTGTAAACCATGACCCCACAAATGCCTTTGCCGATCTGGGAATTGTCTCTCAACCTACGGCCTGGACGATTCCTGTCGGAGCCGAGGCTTGTTATGCTTGGCAAATGGGTTCGCTGACCAAGGATGTCGGTAGCGGATCCTTTGGCTGGGCCACCGGTTTTTTCCCTCCCATTGGAAATCAAATTCAATCTTTTCAGACAGATAGCGGGTTTCAGAATTACGGAGACGAACGGGGCATTTACATAGCCACTCAAAACCGCTCTACCGATGGCGTCTTGGATATTCAGTGCGGAAAATACTATGGCCAGCAACAGGCATTTTATCCTTGGGATTATGGAAGCAATGCGATCCTTAAGCATGGAGTTACTGTGAAGATGCCAAAAGCTTGGCATTCCAATCCGGCCGATCAGAAATTTTACGCCGTCATGTATCTAAGGATCAGCGAGCGCGACGCTCACTGGCCCAATCCGCAAAATCCCGAGAAGGGTTTTTGGTTGCAAGTGCGCATCGCCGATGGTCGCGGACCCGGCGTTTTTCCTTATTCTCAAGGTTATGCGGTTTTCGAAGATATTTTCACTGACCATCCAGTCATAGATATCGAAAAATCCAATAAATCCGGTCTTATTTGGAGCAACGCCAATTCAATGCAGATAACGGAATGGAATGATTACAAATATTTCGAGTACACGATAAATAGAAGTCAAATAATCGAAATCGTAAATATGGTCAATGTCATACAAGAGCCTGGAAAGGCTATCACTACAAACCCTGACGATTTGATGGTTTTCGCGATTGGAACCTCTCCTGAAGTGCATGTTATAGGAACCGAACAGTCCGTAGTAGGCTTTTCATTTAAATGGCAATATGTCAGAACCGAATATTGATTGAGCGTCCAAAGCTCTCTTCCCACATGAGGCTCATTATGGTACGCGCACACCTGCGTATTCTCACTTTTCGATCTCTTGATGCCTGGCCTTGATGGTTGAAATCCAACGACAGCACCTTGGAAAACCGGAAGCGCTGACCTGGGCATCAGCAGCATGGTCAAGCGGCTTGAAAGCGATGATCAACTTGCCAATTCAGTTCAATGAACGACAGTAAGTAAGAACCCGCTCATCCATGTTCATCATTGTTATTTCTTTAGCGCGCGATGTTCAGATCAGCCG
Source organism: uncultured Woeseiaceae bacterium (assembly GCA_964533065.1). GTDB lineage: Bacteria > Pseudomonadota > Gammaproteobacteria > Steroidobacterales > Woeseiaceae > UBA1847. The sequence continues at coordinate 4,357 of CAZHLE010000156.1, forward strand.
ACTTCCTGATAGTAGCTGCCAAGACTGCGGCTTTCTGGTGAACTGACAACATCTTTCGGGCAAAATCAGACATTAGCTCAGGTATTTCCGTGAAAACAGTCGCCTTCACCTCCGCCGCCGTCAACTACCTGCCCAAGGTGCGCATGCTGTGCGCCTCGATCCGTCGGCATCATCCCGAATTCGAGATCGTGTTGGCGCTGGCCGACGAGCCGCCCGAGGCACTCGATCTTTCCCGCGAGCCGATCGATGCGGTGATGGCCGTGCGCGGGCTCGACATCCCGGACTCCGAACGCTGGATCTTTTTCCACTCGATCGTCGAGCTGTCGACCGCGATCAAACCGTTCGTGCTCAGGGCCTTGCTGGCGCGGCCGGACGTCGCTCGGGTGCTGTATTTCGACCCGGACATGGTGCTGTTTTCCCGGCTGGACGACCTGCTGGCGACCCTCGACGGCGCCAACCTCGCCTTGACTCCGCATCAGACGGTCCCGGAGACCACGCTGGAGGCGATCCAGGACAATGAGATATGCAGCCTCAAGCACGGCATCTACAACCTCGGGTTCGTGGCCGTGCGGGCCACCGAGGAAGGTCGTCGCTTCGCCGACTGGTGGGCCGAGCGGGTCTACCATTTCTGCGTGGCCGACATCCCGAACGGCCTGTTCACCGACCAGCGCTGGATCGACTTCGCGCCGGTGTTCTTCGACGGCGTGGCGATCCTCAAGGACTCCCGTTTCAACGTCGCGACCTGGAACCTGACCACGCGCGAGCTGGCCGGCGACGGCGAGCGCGGCTTCACGGTCGATGGCCGGCCGCTGGGTTTCTATCACTTCACCGGCTTCGACAGCGGCGCGCACCGGGTGATGGCGAACAAGAACGCTCCGGGCAATGCCGCCGCCGCGGCGCTGGTGGATTGGTACGAGGCCCAGACGCGCTTCGACGACCTCGATCCGGCGGCGCGCATTCCATGGAAGTTCGCCGCCTACGGCGACGGCAGCCCGGTGCCGCTGGCGCACCGCCGACTGTATCGGCTGCGGACCGATTTGCAGGCCGCCTACCCGAATCCCTTCGATTGCTCGGCGGCGGCGTCGCTGAAGACCTGGATGGAATCCCAAGGCCCGTTGGAGCATCCCGAGCTTCTGGGCAAAAAAAAAACGGCTGGCCGC
>CAZHLE010000157.1:0-1928 GCA_964533065.1 uncultured Woeseiaceae bacterium
CTGCTTCGATCTGCATGTCGTCCCAGACCATCGTGTATGCCGTCAGGTTGAATTGAATGGTGCCATCGGCCAGCGTGGTCTTGATGCCGGCTTCGATATTCGTGACCAGGTCGGAATCGAACTCGTTAAACGGTGGGCGCCCGAAAATCGACCGCGGTTTGGCGGCATTCGCGCCGCCGCGACGGAAACCTTCAGAGTAGGTGCCGTAGATCATGACGTTGTCATTAACGTCATAACTTAAGGTTACCTTGGGCACGAAGCCGCTTTCTTCGGCGCCCGTCACCGTGTTCTGGTAGCAGAGATCGCCGCCACGGAAACTGCCAGCCGGGAGCTCTGGCTCGCACTGGGCCTCGCGTCCCAGCTGGCGATAATCCTGCAGACCGCCGACCAGCGCGGCCTGCTTTAATTGACGGTCAAAATCGGTGTCGTACCAGCGGCCGCCGAGCAGGATACTGAAGTTATCAGTGACGTCGAAGCCGAGCTCGCCAAACAGCGCGACCTGTTTGAACGAGTCATCATAAACGCCGTCCCACCAGTTGACCGAGGGCGCCACCGCGTAGGTGCAGGCATTGCCGTAGTCGGGGCCGGTGCCGCAGTTGTAGTAAAACGAGACGTAGTTCAGGTAGCCGTGGGCGCCGAGCAGCGTATAGGTCGTGCCGTTGTAATAGGTAGTGCCGATGACGCCGCTCTGGTCCAGGTCTTTGACGTTCGATGAAAAATGCGAGTGGCCCTCATTCTCGGCGTAGAACGCACCGATAATGCCCGACCAACGGCTGGTCGAATCGCTTGGCGTCTGCACACGGAGCTCGATGCTGGTTCTTTCTGTATCGCCGTCGCTGAACACCTGGGCACGCGGGTCCTGGTTCGGGTAGTAGTCATAAATAGCCGAACAGCCGTCAGGTAAATTGCCGTTGAAGCAATCGTTCGGGTCGGCCGGATCCGAAAATTTCGGTGTGTAGCGCTCCTGCCAGCCGCTGAGATAACTGGTCGCATCGGCACGGAAGAATGTCTCGCGATCCATGAACGAGGCGGCAAACACGACTTCGGCGCCACCAATGCTGCCTTCGAGGGTCAGCGCAAGCTGATACCACTCGTCGCTGAAGTCCTCGGCTTCGAAACGCAGCTGTTCCCACTCGCCGATACTTTCGTTCTCATAAAAGCCTTCACTGCCAAGATCCGTATCGCCGAAGCCGTCTTCCTCGAGCTTCTGGTAGATCGCGCCGAGATCGACGGTCCAGTTTTCCGTCGCGTGCCAGCGCAGTGCGGCACGCACACCGGTCGTGGTCGCCGAGTTGACGTCGTCTTCGACGAACTCGGAATTATCGAAAGTGCCGACGCCGCCAGCAGGATAGTTCTCGCCGACCGGGCTGTTGCCGAGTACGTTGTCGATATAGCCGGCATCCTCAGCCTGAAAGCCGACCAATCGAATGGCCGCCTTGCCGTCCGCAATCGGGAAGTTGACCATCGCCGAGACGTCATAACCGGTGCCGCCATCGGTAATCGTGCTGGCGCCGAGATCGACCCAGGAATCAAACGCGAGCGGGTCCGGTTTATTGGTAATGATGCGCAGCGTGCCGCATTGCGACGCGTCGCCGAACAGCGTGCCCTGCGGGCCGCTTAAGGCTTCGATGCGCGCGATGTCGACGAGGCGCGGATCGGGGTTGAATCCGGCGGCAGTAATCGGTTGTTCATCGAGGTACACCGCCGTGGTCGGGTTGTCGCTGAAGGCAATACCGGAAACGGCGCAGCCACGCATGACGACGTTGGAGCCGCCCGGATGACGGGTGCCGAAGGACAGCGCGGGGATTCGCAATGCATAGTCTTCGAGCTGCTTGAAGCCTTCGCGAACAATCGCTTCGTTGCCGAAGGCGGTGATTGCCATTGGCACGTCCTGGATGCTCGCCTGTCGTTTAGTCGCCGTAACCACG
>CAZHLE010000157.1:1938-5483 GCA_964533065.1 uncultured Woeseiaceae bacterium
AATCGCAAAAGTTTCTTGTGCATTCGCTATTGGCACACCGGCGCAGGCCGCAGAGACCGCCATGGCGACGGATTTTCTCGAGAACTGCAATTGCGAACTGTTGCTGGACATGTGCGACCCCCGATGCAATAAATAGTTGACCCCGGGCCCCACTGGTCCCCCGACTATGGGCCCGGATATACTCAAATGCTAACCCAATCAACGGTTTCGATCTACGCAAAATTCGGCGCCTGAGCCATGACAACACTGATTGCCACATCGGTCGTACGCGGTTCCCGCCAGGGCGATAGCCACGGCGGCGTGTACCTGGTCGACTTTGAACAGCAACGGGTCGCGCAGGCGATAGACTGGAACGCTGCAAATATCGACTGGCAGGGTCGCGGCTGGGATCGGGGCTTAAGAGGCATCGCCTTCGATGCCGACAAGATATATATCGCAGCCAGCGACGAGTTATTCGTCTACGACCGGGACTTCAACATGCTCGCGTCGTATCGTTCGTTGCATCTGAAACATTGTCACGAGATTTTTCGGTACAAAAGACGCCTGTACCTGACCTCGACCGGTTTCGACTCGATCTTAAGTTTCGATCTGGATGCGCTGCGGTTTTCCTGGGGCTTGAGAATCGGCAAGGTTGGAGAAGGCTTTCGCGCCGTGCCGTTCCTGCCGGGCGCCGTGAACGGGCCGGCGCCGTCCAATGTCTTGCACATTAATAATGTGCATTGCACGCCGGCGGGGCTGTTCGTCAGCGGCATGCGCACGACCGGATTGCTGCGCTATACGGGCAAGAGCATCGGCAAGGTCGTGTCGCTACCCCCGGGCTGTCACAATGCACAGCCCTATGCCGACGGCGTATTGTTTAACGACACCACCGCCGATGAAGTGTGCTTCCTGTCTGCCGACAAGCAACGGCGTTTTGCAGTGCCTCGCTATGACGAGGCACTGCTGACGCACACGGATAACGACGACTCGCGTACGGCGCGGCAGGGATTCGGTCGCGGCCTGTGCGATCTTGGCGCCGGCCTTGTCGCCGCAGGTTCGTCACCGTCAACGATTACGCTGCACAATTTCGAGACCATGCAAACGACACTCAGCATCAACCTGTCGCTGGACGTGCGTAACGCCATTCACGGCCTCGCGGTGTGGCCCTATTGATTGATGGATTCGTACTGCTGGTAGCGAGGCAGGGCGGGGCGCAGCACGTCGATCAGCTCGCCCAGATTTTTTTCGTAGTTGCGCCAGAAGTGTACTGACTTTGTGTACACGGGTTGACGGACCTGTTCGGAACTTGCCGTGCGCACGGGACGATCGGTTTCGTGATAACGCAAACACGCGTCTTCCCAGGGCAGTTCGCAATAGTCGAGCAGGCGATGCACCTGGTTTTCGAAATCGGTCACGACGTCTTCGTACTGCACCGTGAGCACACGTCCGGGCAATGCCTCGTGCCAGTAATCCATCATGCGCTGGTACTCGAGAAAGTACTCGCCGATGTCGGTCAGGTCATAGGTGAATGGCTGGCCCCGGCCATAGAGCTGACGGAAATTGCTCAGGCAGGAATCCAGCGGGTAGCGGCGCGCGTCGATGATCTTCGCATTCGGCAGGATGAGGTGAATCAGGCCGACGCTCGGAAAATTATTCGGCATCTTGTCGATGAAGCGCGGCGTGCCGTTGACCCGGTGTAATGCCGCGGCATCAAGGTAATCCTGGCCCAGCGACTTGAAGTGTGCTTCGCCGAGTTCGAGCATGGCCTCCGGGTAGTTCACGCCGTCGACGCGATTCTTGCTCAGCGAATTTTCGACGCGCTTGATGTAGGGCAATTCCGATGTGCCCTCGACCATGCTGTGACTGGCAAGGATTTGTTCGAGCAGGGTCGAGCCCGAACGTGGCAGGCCGAGGATGAATATTGGTGCCGGGTCCGGATTGCCGAGGCCGGTATTTTCCTGCAAAAACTCCCGGGTAAATACCTTGATCACAGCATCATCGCGAGTTTCAAGGCCGACCGGGTCGTAATGCTCGAGCATGCGGCGTTTCGCGTTTCCGGCAACGTAGTAGTCCCAGGCCCTGTCGAAATCACCGCGGTCCTCGTAGGCTTTTGCCAGCGCAAACAGGAAATTGACGTGCGACTCATCGCTCAGGCCTTCTTTCGCGACCTGTACTTGCATTTCCTTGATGTCGTCGTCGGATAGCTTGTAGGTCTTGAGGTTCGCGAGGCTCCAGTACACCTCGCCACGGTCCGGCTTCGCCTCGATGCACTTGCGGTACGAGGCTATGGCTTCTTCCGTTTGACCCATGGTCTTTAAGGCATGACCCATGCCGAGCAGGGCGCCGCCGTGCCGGGGCCGTATATCCAACACGCGCTGGTAGGCTTCAATGGCTTCGTTGTTCAAGGCGGCCGGCGCGAGGATCTGGCCGAGCTGGAAGTGCGCCTTGACGTTGCGTGGTTCGAGCTTCGCGGCCTGGCGAAAACATTCGATCGCCTCCTCGATGCGGCTTTGTTCCTTGAGCGCCATGCCGAGGTCGATGATCGCATTGACGAAATCGGGTGCTACGGCAACCGCGCGGCGAAACAGTCTTTCGGCCTCGTCCACGTTGCCCTCGCCGAAGGACAACACGCCGAGCATGCGCAGCGCATCGACATTACGCGGATTGGCCTGCAGCACCTCACGGTACAGCTTTGCTGCCTCGGCGTAACGTCCGTGCTGCTGGTGCTCGGCCGCATGCGCCAGTTTCTTGCGCACCGGGTTCAGGTCGAATGAGCGCTCGAAGGCGGCATCGGCTTCTTTTGTTTTGCCTGTAATGGCCAGGGCCTTACCGAGATCGAGGAATGCGAGTTCCAGCGAGGGATCGAGCCGGATCGCGTTCTGCAACGCTTCGATGGCCTCTTCCGGCCGGCGCATCTGCAACAAGGCGTGCCCGAGATCCTCGTAGGGCTTTGCGAACGACGGTGCCAGTTCAATGGCTCTGCGAAGCAGCGCTTCGGCATCCTTCAGTTGACGTTTTTTGACCAGGATGGCGCCGAGCAAGGCCATGATGTTGGCATCGTCCGGATGCTTTTCGAGGGTATCGCGACAGAGTTCCTCGGCCAGATTCGCTTTGCCGCTACTTATAAGGTCAATCGCCTCGCTGAATGTCGCCCTGAGCGTTGCCGCCTTATGCATGATTACTGCCCGATTTTTTGTGCTGATTGTTTGTGGCCATCTGGCCATCGTGATTTTGCTACATTACTGAAATACCTTGGCAAATAACACAGGAAGCTTCGTTGCAGACTTTTCAGCAGTCACTACGTAACAAGGATTTTACGCTCACCGCGGAGCTTGCGCTCGATGCCGCCTCGGACACGGACATGATTGTCGCGCAGGCGAAAATGCTCGCGGCCGAAGTTGACGCGATCCAGGTGCCCGACAGCTCGCCGTCCTATGCGACCCTGTCATCGGTCGCGGTCAGTGCGATACTGTTGCAAGCCGGCATCGATCCGATCATGCATCTCAACTGCCGCGATCGAAATCGACTCGCATTGCGCGCTGATGTGCTCGGCGCGCGGGCACTTG
>CAZHLE010000158.1:0-5452 GCA_964533065.1 uncultured Woeseiaceae bacterium
GTCTACGACATCGGCACGGCGAACGCTCGCCGCGTACTCGAGGGGCATCCGTCCGTAACGGCCGAGAACTATGTGATTCACAATCACGGCAGGAGAATGACGTTCGGCGGTGGCCTCGTAGCGCTCAAGGGTGGCGTTGATGGCATCGCGCTGGATGACGAGTGGCTGTACTTCGGCGCGATCAGTGGATCCGCGTTGTATCGCATCCAGCTTCGCGACCTGACCGACCGCAGCGCTCCGAACTCACAGCTCGCCGCACGCGTCGAGCGCTACGCGGACAAACCGCTGAGTGACGGATTCAGCGTTGATGTCGCTGGCAATATTTACGTTACCGACGTCGAGCATGGCGCCGTGTTTCGGATAGCGAATGACCGCTTACCCAAAACCCTGGTAAGGTCGCAACGTATTCGCTGGGCAGACGCGTTGTCGTTCGGCCCGGATGGCTGGTTGTACATAGCGGACAGTGCCTTGTTCGACGTGGTGTTGCAGTCACGCGAGCACATCAAATCAAACGGGCCGTACCGGATCTACCGCGTCCACGTCGGTATCGATGGCACGCCAGGGCTATAGTCCGGCCTGCGAATATATTCAAAAATAGTGTATAAAACAGAGAGTTTATGTGTGCTGGATGCCATCGAATAGCCTGTATCCTGTCAACGTTATGCGGGCCGTCACGTTGTTGATGGCAGAGATTAGAAAGCCCGGGTGAAACTTATGCGTACATTCTTCATGCTGGCCGCCACAACTCTGGCCTTGCAGCTTGCCGGATGCGCCGCGCACCCTGATCCAATCATCGATACCAAGGGCGTCGATCCGGATGCCATGGCCGTAGACTGGGAGGAGTGCGAGGCTTACACCGAGGAAGTCTCGATCGCGAAAGGAACCGCCAAGGGCGCGGGGCTCGGCGCCGCGATCGGCGCGGTGGCCGGCTCGATCGGGAGTCATGGCGACGCCGCCGAAGGCGCGGCCTATGGCGCCCTGTACGGCGGCACGGATTCAGGTCTCCAGGCCGACCGGGACCGTCAGGAAGTTTTCAAGCGCTGTATGCGCGGCCGCGGCTACCGGGTACTGAATTAGCGTATACTGTACATCCATACAGTTATTGAGCCTGATCATGCCTGCACACAAAGGCCGTGGTGCGCTGTCGGCACCGGAAGGTCGATTCGCCCGGCAACATCTTGAGTTTTCTGCGGAAGAAGCGCATCGGGCCAGCGATATCGCGCCGCGCACGGTGCTGACGGCGATGCAGGCGGGCCGGATAATCAGCAGCAACGATTCACCCGACGTGCCATTCAATCGTTCGATCAATCCCTACCAGGGCTGTGAGCACGGCTGTATCTATTGCTATGCGCGCCCCAGCCATAGCTACCTCGACCTGTCGCCCGGTCTCGACTTCGAAACCCGCATTTTTTACAAACCGAACGCCGCCGAACGTTTAGTCGATGCGTGGGAAAAGCGTGACTACCAGTGCGAGCCGATCACGATCGGTGCGAATACCGATCCATACCAGCCAGCCGAGAAATCGACCCTGATCACACGCTCGTTGCTCGAAGTCTTCAAGCGCCACGAGCACCCGGTCAACCTGATTACCAAGGGCACTCTGATTACTCGCGACATCGATCTCCTGTCCTGGCTTGCCGAGCGCAAGCTCTGCTCGGTGGCGATCAGCGTGCCGACACTCGATACAAACCTCAAACGCATCATGGAACCGCGCGTCCCCTCAGCCGAGGCCAGGCTCAAGACGATTGCCGAGCTAAGCCGCCAGGGGATCCCGACCAGCGTGCTGGTAGCGCCGATAATTCCGGCCGTTAACGACGCGGAAATCGAACGCATCCTCGAGGCCGTCGCTGCGGCCGGAGCGCGACACGCAAGCTATATCTTTCTGCGCCTGCCGCATGAAGTTAAGGAATTGTTTGTCGAGTGGCTGCAAACGCATTTTCCCGATCGCGCCAAACACGTCATGAGCCTGGTGCGGCAGGCGAGTGGCGGCAAGGATTATGACCATCGATTTGGTGTTCGACAGCGCGGCCGTGGGCCGTACGCGGACATCCTCGGCAAACGATTCCAGAACGCCTGCAAACGCCTCGGACTTCGTGGCGATCGTTATCAGCAGATACTCGACTGCACGAGATTTCTCCGGCCAGGAGCACAACAACTCGGTCTGAATCTGTGACAAATCCGGTATAGTAGTGACGAGCCCGCAGCATCAATAGGTTGCGAACTTCCGCAGCCAACTTCAGTCCTAAAACAACCAATGAGATATTTGCCGCGTATTGCCCTGCTGTTGATTGCCGCCAACCTGAGTGCCCAGGAGGTCGGCCAGCAGGCGGCTGAGTCTGCAGAGGCCATCGCCGTCGAACCGGCACTGGATCCGATCGCCGCCGAGGTATTCGCTGACGACCTCGTGCCGCTACCCGACGTAGCGCCTGAGATGTCGCCACTTCCGGAGCTGGATTTGCCGCCGGAAGCCGAGCCCACGGCGCCGATTGATGGTCAGACGGTGCCGGTTGCCGATGATTCAGCTGTTCTGGATGACCCGGCACCCGTTTCAACCGAAGCCGTTGGCCCGGCGTGGCCCCAGGACGCATCGGATGAAGAACAACTGCAGTATCAATACACGCGCTACCTGCAGCTGGTAGAAGATCGCGTGTACGACGAAGCCGACACGGTGGCCAAGCGCGTGGTGGAATTGACCCTGAAAGTCAAAGGCCCGAAGTCAACTGAGTTTTCGAAGGCCCTGATCAATCTGGCGATCGTACAGCACTACACGGGCCAATACGATGCGGCGCAGCAAAATTTCATGTCGGCCATAGAAATCATCGAAGTTAACGAAGATCGACTCAACAGCCAGCTGGTGAACCCGCTCAAAGGACTCGGCGCCTCGCAACTCGACGCAGGCCGGCCCGATCTGGCCAGCGATACCTTTGCGCGTGCGATACACATTACGCATGTTAACGAAGGCCCGCACAATCTGGATCAGATCGAGATCCTTGAGTCGCTGGCAGAAACGAATTTTCGGCTCGGCTCAGTCGAAGATGCACGAGAGATCCAGGAAATCATCTACGAACTGAACGCGAACGCCTATGTCGAAAATTCAATCGAGTTTGTACCCTCACTGCTGCGTCGCGCAGATTGGCAGCATCGCGCCGGGTTCATCAACGATGAACGCGTAACGCTGCGGCGCGCAGTACGCATAATCGAGGAGGAGCTTGGCAAGGACGATCTGCAATTGGTTGAGCCGTTAATCCGGCTCGGTAGAACCTATTTCTATTTCGACACATCCGGTACCGGAACGGGCGTGCAGACCGGGCTGACATCGGGCGAGGTTTACTTCAAGCGAGCCATACGAATCGCGACGGAGAATCCTGCCACGGAATGGCCTATCGTTGCCCGTACAAGTATTGCCCTGGGCGATTACTACATGTTCGAGGGTAACGCGCAGCGCGCGTTTGCGGTGTACCGCGAAACGTGGAGTTTCCTCTCGGAGGGCGAGGAACGCCTGAGCCATCGGCGCGACCAGCTCGAGCAGCCGGTGTTGTTGCGGGAACGGCCATTGCCCAGATCGGTGACTCCACCCGGCAGCGCGGCAGAGCCAAACCAGCCAGCCGCCGTGTTTCAAGGCAGCATCACGCTGGCCTTCGATATATCGGTGAACGGCAGCACGACCAATCTTCGAATCGTCGATGTGCAGCCCGTCAATTTCGCCGGCATGCAGCGCACCGTGCAACGGGAAATGCGCACTCGCCTGTATCGACCGCGCTTCGTCGATGCCGAGCCGACGGTCACCGCCGAGCAGCTGCTGGTGCATCGATTCTCCTACACGCTGGCAGACCTCGACGCACAGCAACCAGCGACCGAGGCAGAAGGCGAAGCAGACGTCGACTCGGCCGAACAAGAAGCCGAACAAACCTGAGTTGCCATGGCCATGCAAATCTCTGAAAACCACTTCGTCAACGGCAATCCGATCAAGGCACCGTTTCCCGATCATTTACAGCAAGCCGTATTCGGCCTCGGATGCTTCTGGGGGGCCGAGCGCAAGTTCTGGCAACTCGACGGGGTTTACTCGACCGCGGTCGGATATGCGGGCGGAACGACGCCGGATCCCGACTACAAGCTGGTCTGCACTGGCAGCACCGGCCACGCGGAGGTCGTGCTGGTCGTATTCGACCCCGCCGTTATCGGTTACACGGGCCTGTTGCGTACGTTCTGGGAGAGCCACGATCCAACGCAGGGCATGCGACAGGGCAACGATGTCGGCACCCAGTACCGGTCAACCGTGTACACCAACAGCGAGCAACAGCGGCAGGCGGCGTTGAAATCCAGGGACGCATACGCAAACCAGCTGGCAGCGGCCGGCTACGGCGCCATCACTACGGAAATTCGCGCGCTCGATACGTTTTATTACGCCGAAGATTATCACCAGCAATACCTGGCGAAAATCCCTGCCGGCTATTGCGGTCTCGGCGGCACGGGCGTGAGCTGCACGGCCTGAGCCGGTGCGGCTTGATACTTGGAATATTAAGGGGCACCACGTTGCGAAAAAAAACCAGCAAGGCCAGCAAACCGCAAAGACCCACGCGCGAACAGGCAGAGGCGGCCGTCATCACGCTGTTGCGGTGGGCAGGCGAAGACCCGCAACGTGAGGGCCTTATCGACACACCGCAGCGAGTCGTGCGCGCCTACGAAGACTGGTTCAGCGGCTACAAGGACGATCCGGTCCAGTACCTCAAACGAACTTTCGAGGAAGTTGAGGGTTATGACGAGATGATCGTTTTGCGCGACATCGGTTTCGAATCCCACTGCGAACATCACATGGCACCGATCATAGGCAAGGCGCATATCGGCTACCTGCCACATAACAAGGTCGTCGGTATCAGCAAACTGGCGCGAGTTGTCGAAGCCTTCGCGCGACGGTTCCAGGTGCAGGAAAAAATGACCGCGCAAATCGCCAATTGCATCGGCGATGTACTCAAGCCAAAAGGGGTTGCAGTTGTCATCGAGGCGGTGCATCAGTGCATGACCACACGTGGAGTGCACAAATCGAATGTTTCGATGGTGACCAGCCAGATGGTCGGACTGTTCCGCACTGATGCGCGCACGCGCGCGGAATTCCTGCGTATGATCGACGGCAGCCGCTAGCCGTGCAGCCATTAAAGCAACTCCTATGGGCCTTTGGTGCTGCGGGGGTCCTCGCAGCCCTGTACCTGTTGCTCTGGCCAGTACCCGTCGACCCGGTCGCCTGGGCTGCGCCGGCCGACCGTGGTTTCGTCGTGCCATATGACGCAAATGACTCGCTTTATTACGCGCGTGCATTTGATATCAAGCCACATACCGGGCCCGAAGACATTACGGCCGGCATCGATGGTCATCTCTACAGCACCTCCGCGGACGGCTCGATCCTGCGCTACGACGGCCACGGCCAGGTCGAAGTATTCGCCAAAACCGGTGGCCG
>CAZHLE010000159.1:0-5451 GCA_964533065.1 uncultured Woeseiaceae bacterium
CACGGTCACTGTCCTTGCCGCCGTGCGTGACCAGGGGGTAGGTCGCGAGCGTCAGCGCTTCGTAAAAGAAATACAGTGTCAGCAAATTCGCTGCGAGTGCGCCGCCGATCGTGGCAGCTATCGCGACTGCGAAAAACAGGTAGAAGCGAGTCTGGTTCTGCTCGTGATGCGCGCGCATGTAACCGATTGCGTACATGACCGTGATGAACCACAGAAACGAGACCACGAGCGCGAATGCGACACCCAGTGGTTCGATATGAAACGCAAAGCTGACGCCTGGAAGAAATTCGAAGAGCTCGAATTCCGGACGTTCACCGCTCATGGCGATGGGCAGGAGCATCACTACCAGACCAAAGAGAACGGCAGCAGCCAGCAGCGACACCGCTTCGCGCAGGTTGGCATTCTTCCGCAATAGCAGAATGCCCACGGCGCCGAGGAGCGGCGTCAGCAAAATGGCGGACAGCAGCGCCGGAATGCTCATGCAATCAGACCTGGCGCGGCATCAGCCACGCTTGCCAAGTGGCGGGGTATCACTGGTGGTGCCGACAGTTGTGGACCGACGTGAACGGGACAATGGCTGCGCTGGTCGGCTTCAGGGACCGGGATCGGTCGTTGACAATTACCAGGCCTATAGCCACCAGCGGTCTGTTCATCCGGAGCCCCTAAATTAGATTGCAATCCGCCATCGAAGCAGGCCGAGTGCCAGCGCAAAGAGTATACACAGGAGCGCGGAGGTTCAATCCCAGGCTGTTCCAGAATCTGCAGCCGAGCGCACGGAATGGTCGTTTCGGCCAATGTTCGATATCAATCGTAGGGTGCAACTCATTCGCGGCGCCCTTTTTGACCCCGAAGCTACCTGGCGCAGCCATCTGCCGGAAGCCGGCGATTGGCAGAAAACAGCGATCCTGATCACCGGGCTGCTGATTGTTCCATCTACGGTCCTCGCTTATATCTTTGGTTTCATCAGCAGCGACACGTCGCTGTTCGGCATGTTTCGTCCGACCATTGAAGGACAGGAAATTCTATCGCGGCGTGATTTGTCAGCAGATCCGGCCGGCTCGGGGGCCGGCGGGTGCGCGGGTCTCGGGCTGTGGGGTCCGACACGCTCAGGTGCTGGAGGATGCGTTCGATAACACCGGCATCACGATTTCGTCGTCCGCAACATCAAATCCTCGCGGCACTTTGTAGTGTCTTGATGTTGGGGGATTTGGGGGTGCCGAGCGGCTGATTTGCAACCAACGTGAGATCAACCGCAGTACGGTTGGCAGCCCGGTAAAGAATTTCCTTGATAACGACCGGACAGGCATCGGCATCGACCCGGATTTTCACTGCCCGGACTCGCGATCGGCACAGCGTCGGCGCACGGCCTCAGCGGGAACGTAAAGCTGCTCCATCAGGTAGCGCTTGAATTTCGGTGCGAACGCTTGCTCGGCCACGGACTCCGACATGCAGGTGAGCCACTGATCACGTTCCACTGTACCGATCGGGAGGTGTGCGTGCACTCGTGGGATGCCTATCGATCCGTATTTCTCGTTGTATAGCTTGGGCCCGCCCAGCCAGCCGCAGAGGAATCGCGCGAGCTTGTCGCGCGAAATTGTCTTGTCGTCCGGATGCATGTTCCAGATGGTTGCGAATCGCCCATCGCTTCCCATGCGATCGAAGAAATTGTCGACAAGCCTGAAAATGCCCTCCTGCCCACCCGCGGCTTGAAAAGATGCGTCGCCGGTGCCGTAGGGTCGCCCTGGATTCATGAGCGCGACCTTACCGGAAATCGCCACGATTTGTTCAACGGAGAAAAGGCCGCGTATCGGTATACTCGTCGCATGAACCAGTCTCCGCACAGCATACTCACCAACGTATTCGGCTATCACACATTCCGCGGAGATCAGGAAGCCGCGATCAATGCCGCGATAGCCGGGCAAGACTCGCTGGTGCTGCAGCCAACGGGTGGTGGCAAATCCGTCTGCTACCAGATTCCGGCGATACTGATGGAAGGCGTGACGCTGGTCGTTTCGCCGCTGATTGCGCTGATGCAGGACCAGGTTGCCGCGCTCAAGTTGCTTGGGGTGGAAGCTGCTTATCTGAACTCCACTTTGAGCGGCGATGAACAGAGCGATGTATACAGGCGACTCGCGGTCGGTGATCTCCGGCTTTTGTATGTCGCGCCGGAACGGCTGATGCAGCCGCAGACGATTCAGCGATTACAAGCAGCAAACGTCAAGCTGATCGCAATCGATGAAGCGCATTGCGTATCGCAGTGGGGCCACGATTTTCGGTCCGACTATCTGTCGCTCGGCGAATTAACCGATCACTTCTTGGGCGTGCCGCGCATGGCGCTTACAGCGACCGCGACGTCGGAAGTGCGCGCTGAAATCATAGAGCAACTCAAGCTGAAACATCCGCAACTGTTTGTCGCAGGATTTGATCGGCCGAATATTCGCTACCAGGTACAAAGCAAGCTGGATGCGAAGCGGCAGTTGCTGGATTTCCTGGCAGACTTTCGCGGCGATGCGGGTATCGTGTATTGCATTTCCAGGAAGAAGACGGAGTCAACGGCCGAGTGGTTGACAAAGGAAGGCTACCTTGCGCTGCCATATCACGCGGGACTGAGCGCGGCGACACGTGCGAAACACCAGCGTCGATTCGTGGCCGAAGATGGTGTCATTATCGTCGCGACGATCGCTTTCGGTATGGGCATCGATAAGCCGGACGTTCGATTTATCGCGCATCTGGATCTGCCCAAAAGCATGGAATCCTATTACCAGGAGACCGGACGTGCGGGCCGTGACGGAGAGCCATCAGTGGCCTGGATGGTTTATGGACTCCAGGACGTGGTTCGCTTGCGGCAGATGGTCGATGGTTCCGCGGCGGACGAAACGCGCAAGCGAAATGACCGGGCAAAGCTGGATGCCTTGCTGGGTTGGTGTGAGGTCACCCGGTGCCGCAGGCGATCGTTGCTGCAATATTTTGGAGATGTGCTGGAAAAGGACTGCGGGAACTGCGACGTATGCCTTACACCACCGGAGGTGTTCAACGGCACGGAGGTCGCGCGCAAGATTCTCTCGGCGGTATACCGCACGGGTCAGCGTTTCGGGGCGGTGCACGTGATCGATATTCTGCTGGGCAAGCATACCGACAAGGTTCAACAACACGGCCACGATTCGCTCGGTGTTTTTGGCATTGGTGCTGAACTCGAGCAACAGCAGTGGCGTTCGGTGCTGCGACAGCTGGTCGTACTCGGATTTCTAACGGTGGACAGCGCCGGGTATGGCGCTTTGCGACTGAGCGAGAAGTGCAGGCCCTTGCTGCGTGGTGAAACGGAGTTGCCGTTGCGTCGGGATTTGTTGTCTAAGCGAGGTAGCAAAATCACGAAACGCAAAACCACAAACCTCGCCGCTGAAGATCAAAGCCTGTTCGACGCCTTGCGCGAGTGCCGGAAACGGATCGCATCCGAGAACGGTGTACCGCCGTATGTCATCTTTCACGATGCCACGCTGATGCAAATGGCAGCCGAAAAACCCGCGTCGGAGTCAGCGTTGCTTGGGATTGCCGGTGTTGGTCAGACGAAGCTGCAGCGCTACGGCGCCATGTTTCTGGCAGTCATTGAACAGGTCGCCGGAAACGCCGAGACTTAGGCCTGTCGTTTGAGCTTTTCTTTGCGGCTGGCTTCCGACGCTAAATTTTGGGAGAACTTCGACAACTTCGGCAAGCTGCGCGGCCGTGATGGCGATCTGGGTCGAGCCCAGGCAGGCCGCCTAGTCCGGAGTCGCGTGCAGCAGCTCCAGGCCTTCCGCGTGCTGACGCTGGAAACCCCTCCAGGTCGTGACGCCATCGGCGCCGCTGCTGTATGCGTCGTACGCACTCGCCGCCGCAGCCGGCCACTCGCCCATTGACGACTTCGGCGTCAGGCCGTCGAGATACACCGCGCGGCTGTCCTGGTCTTTCACGTAGAGGTCGAGGAAAGCCGTGATGAAGTGCAGGTTGATGCCAACGACGCGCTCCTGTCGCCACACCGGATCCTCGAACCAGTCCTGGTCCCAGAGACGCTGGCGCATTTCTCCGGGGGCGGGTCCGAGACCGATGCGATGGCCGCCGCCCAGATAGGTCAGCAGGTACCGGTTGCTGTTCGTTGCCTGGTCGAAGTAGGCGCGAGCGCCGGTCTGGTACGGCACCGTGAAATCGCGGTCGCCGGCGATCAGCAGCATCGGCACATATATAGAGGCGAGCCCCTCAGCACCCCAGGCGCCCAGCGATCCCCCGCCCGGCGCAAGGGCGACGACAGCCCGGACACCAGGTACGCGCAGCGAATCCTGCCTCGCGCCGCCGCGCGCGTAGGGCGCAAGCGCCCCATCGGGAACGAGCTGCACCAGCGGGCTGCCGGGGTCGAGCGCGCCGCCGGCGGCCGCCAGGACGCCGTAGCCACCCATGGAGTAGCCGACCAGCGCAGTACGCTCCGGGTGGACGAATCCTTCCGCGCCCAGCGATCGCTGCAGTTCCGTCGCGACGAAGACGACGTCGAGCGGCCGGTTCAGCAGGGGCTCGTGGAATCGGGCGAGGTCCGTGATCGGCGGGTCGCGGTGGCGGATGGCCGAGACGACGTAGCCCTTCGAGGCGAGATTCTCCGTAAGCCAGCTGAGCAGCACCGACTCGTTGTCGTACCCGTGCGAGACGACGACCAGCGGGAAGCGCCCGGCTGCGCGCTTTGCATCACGCACCGCAATGCCGGGCCGCGTGAATCGGGTGGGCGGCGCCGGCGGCTCGCCGGTAAGGCTGCCCGAATAGGTCTCCGGGGTCGCGCCTGCGACGATGACGGCGGGATACCAGAGATCGACGGCCAGGCGGCGATCGCCGCGTGTCGCATCCACGAGCTCGATCGTGGCGACGCCGACCGCGTGATCGCCGAGCCGTGCGAGCTCCGGGGCGTCGATGGCCGGGCGACTGGGCGCCTCGTGGGCCGGTGCGAATCCCGCGATCGCGAGACCCATTGCGAGCAAGATCATGATTACGTAGCGCATGTGTGTCGTCCCCTGGTGGCGCGAGGCAGGCGTCCTGATCAGCTGCCTGGTGGGGAGCTAAGGTCCGCAAAAATCTCTGAACGCCGTCAGGATCAACGCATTCCGGAATTTCTGCAACTATCGTAATGGGCGATGCCGGGACTGGATCGTCAGGCGGCTCGCGCATCGCGTCCTGGCGCTGGAGAGGGACAGGCCCGTAAAGGGAGCCCGCCAGGGCAGAGCAGACCCCAGTGGATGAAGACCCAACCCCCGCTGGTTAACCGGAATAACTGGCGTGCCACTCGTTACGGACACGCCATCCAAAAGAATGCTTGCTAGAATGCCACGGTCGATTCGACCTCACAGGACACGCCGGACAATGAAGCAGCTAAACGGCCTTCTCATCCTCACGCTTTCGATCCTTGTCTCGCCCGCGCAGGCGGAGCGAACCATCGGA
>CAZHLE010000160.1:0-5150 GCA_964533065.1 uncultured Woeseiaceae bacterium
ACCTGAAAGCCGGCGCCGCCGGCCTTGTTCAGGAGCGGCACGAATTCATCGCCGATCAGCTCGTTGAATTCGTCAGCGTGCAGCGAGATCACCGGCAGTTCACCGGCCGTGCCGGAAATGCCGTGCTTGTAGATGTGGCCCGCCACCGAGACCAGATCGGCAAACATGGAATTACCGACCGCACTCGCGACCGTCGTATCGCTTAAGGCATCGAGTCCGACATAGACAATGCCCTTGTTGCGGATCACCTCCAGCCATTCCAGTACCGGCCGGGTATCTTCCTGGTCGTCCAGTCTCGGTGAGAGCAATTCAGCGATAGTACCGGTGGTGAGCTTTTCGAGAAGCGGGCCCACGGAACTGACGATCTTGTCGAAGTAAGTACGGTCGTATTTGAAGGCCGACATCAGACCGTCGAGCACCGGATCGTACTGGTCCGCTGTCTGCAGATACTGCGTCAGTGCGATGGCTTGCGGCTGGCGCCCGCGCATCGCGCTCGGCACATGCCGGCCTTTGGTCGGCTCGGCGAGTCGCGCCACTTCCTCCCGCCAGCTATCGGCTCCCTGGCTACTCAGGAAGGCCATCGCGTACTGTATAAACAGTGGCTCGATATCGTTGATGTAACGCCGGATCTTCTCGTAGTCCGGTTGTTGACCGAGCGCCACCAGCGCTCGTGCAATGATATTGACGAAACGCCAGGCAAACTCCTTGAAGGCGGCGGCATTGCCCTCGCGCGGCAACTGATTGGCAATACGTGTCGCCACTTCGGTAATGCGTGAGAAACTGCCTATCGCGTTGTAGCGGGCCGAGGCTTCCGGATAGCCGAGATGAAACATCGCGAAGTCCGCAGCGCGACCGTTGCGTTCGGCTTCCGCGTACACGCGCTTCAGCAGATCCGCATCGCCCTTGGGGTCGAAGACGATCACCACGTCGCCACGGCGGATGTCCTGAGCGATCAGCAGTTCTGCCAGTCGCGTCTTGCCGACGCGCGTCGTGCCCAGCACCAGCGTGTGCCCGACGCGCTCATCGAGATTCATCCACACCTCTTCCTCGTGCAACCCCACCGCGTGCAGCACCGGGTTGCCGCCCAGTGCGGGCAGCGGCGCCAATGGATTCCACCAACGCCGGATGCCAATCAGACGCGCCATCATTCTCAGCACCGGCACCGACTCCCAGGCGACCTCCTGCCGGCGCGCCCACCGGTAGCAGCGGCCGGGCCGCACGTAGCGTTGCACTTCCGGGCGGTAGGTATCGCGGAGGCGCTGCGTGTGCTGCTGCGTCCATTGAAAGCCGCGGCCCAGGAACAGTTTCTGTCGGCTGCAGGGCACCCGGCTGACGACCAAACGGTACCGTGGCATGCGTTTCAAACGACGCTGGTAACGCAGGACTCGCCACGCCGGACGAGCGCGCCAGGCGGCAAAGCCGAGCAGCAAAATGCTGACGGTCTGCGCAATGCTCGGCGGCATCATGAAGGCCCACGGCGCTACCGCCGCCATTCCCGCAACCGCGAGCGCGACCAGCACCGACCACAGTTCGACCGGCGGACGTAACAGCGCGTCGATCGCGTAGCGATTCATTGCCAGATGCGGCCATCGGAGATCGCGACCGGGTAATGCACCACACCCAGCGCTTTGGCAATGTCGGATCCGGCTGCCGGCGTGATCGGCAGACCGTCCGCGATGCCGGCGATCGCCTTAAGATCCTCGATGTTGGTCGCGTCTACCAACAGACCCGTGGCGCCGATGTCGAGCAGTCGTTGTCGGTGCTCGGCCAGCCACTGTCGCGAGCACGGGTCGGAACCAATCAGAAAAAACGGACGGGCGAACGGCAGTGTGTGTTTCCGCACTGAGACCTTGCCTGGGCTCAGGCCCGGCGAGCGGATGGGCAGCAATTGCTCGAGATCCGCCGCACCAAGGTTAGGGCTGGATTCAGACGATGGTGCCCGTTCCCGTTTGATGTGCGCCAGTGGTGCGAGAAATTCCGCCAGTGGCCGCGTCTGGCCGTTGTCAAAAATGACCGTCAACGGCTCAGCAACTGAGTGCTGCATGACCAAACACAGCGTCACGGCAAGGATCGATTGCGATGCAGCAAGAGAAAAGCGAAACACGGATTACGACCCGTTCAACTGACGCCAGTGGGCCATGACCCGATTTCGGTAGCGCGCTGCGCGTTGCTCGTTGGCCGGTGCATGATAACAACCGACGCTCGCCCACCAGTCGCGTCGCTGCCGATAACAATCGCTCAGAATCCCAGCGGCAATTCCGAGGTTGTGATACGGCTCGAGTGCCAGCCAACTGTTCTTCAAACGTGTTTGATGGTAGCGCCAATTGACCTGCATCAAACCCACATCCACGGACTGCTGGCCATCACGCAGTGACGCATCGAGTGCCAGCCACGCCTCGACACGACTGATGAAGAAATGCCCTTCTCCGCCGATGTTTAGCGTCCACGGCCAGGGCTTTCGCAGCCGACTGCCCTCCACTGTCCGCCCGCTTTCGGTCAGGGCCACGGCGTAGAACAGATCCGCTGGAACGCCATGGATTGCCGCCACGTGTCGATAAGCCGCAGGAATAGCCTCGTTGGCGCTCGCCGATACGGCACGGAGCGACACACCGAGCAGGAGGAACAGACACAGGCGCCGCATCGATCGATTTCGTCACAGCGCTGCATAGGACAACGAACTAACCTGATCCTGCCGACGCACAAACAATGCCGGTGGCCTGGTCGCACCGTCGGCGATTCTGGAAAGAAGGCCGGTGTCATGATTGAGGGTCACGCGCCCGTCGCGCACCCATGCCACTTTGATAGCCTGGGCTTCCGCCCAGCGCCGGATACCGGCGTCGTCTGAGGCTTTTGCATCCGCAACGTAGATGTCGATGCCGTCGATGCGATCGAGCCGATCCAGCAGTTTCTGCAACACGGTGTCACAGGCCGGGCAGTCAAGGCCGGTAAAGAAAAGCACCCGATCGTCGCTGCGTAATGTGCTCTTCTTTATTGGCATGGTGCGGCGTGCCGCGGTATCGATCAGCTTAAGACCCGGGTCGAGACGTCGCACTGCCTCATCGTAGGCTCGCTGAAACGCCAGGACCCGCTCGGCATCATCAAACATCGCCCGCGCCCAAAGCTCGGCATAGTGGCGCCGTTCGGCATCGTCTCGTGCATGGATGCCCAGCACTTCCACCGGCGAAAGGTTTGCGAGACTGACGCTGCCACGAATGCCAAGCAGCAAGTCCTGATAACGACGCCATTCGATGTCGGACAAGCCCCAAGCACGCGAACGCTCCAGTTCGGCCGGTGACAAGAAAGTTTCCTTCGCCTCTCCGGATATCTCGCGCGAAACGTCGGTACGTGTGCTCGACACCGACTGACTGAGCGAGGGAAGCGCGACGAGTAGCATCAGACCCACCAATACGATCCGGCTAGTCACAGACACAAACGCCGGCCGCATTCGATTCGTCCGCCGGCACGCGCTCGAAGGTGATCAGGCGTCTTACCGGATCCATCGCGGGCCGATAGGCAGGGCCGCTCAGAACCTCCAAGGTTTGACGCAGGGTCAGCGGACCCAGGTTGCGGTGAACTGCCGGCAACGGCAGTTCGAACAACTCTTCCTGGCAGCGCGCCGCGGGATTCGGCGACAGCAAGCGGTAGCCGCTGTTCTCGAGGACTGCCACGATCGCCACGCCGACGGTCTTGATGTCGTCGGACAGTTCGATCTCGACTATGGCGGCCAACAAATCTTGCTGATCAGGCCGGGGTTGCGGTACCGTCGTTTGGTAGCGGCTAACGCCCCGATCACCGCCATTTGCGGGTACGGATTCGTGCAGCGACGTGTCCAGGGTCGACACGGCCGCCATTAACAACAAGGTCATCGCCTCGCTAGCTGCTTGCACCATTGTTCTCCCTCCATCAATGACCGGACTGTCACGCATGCAGTGGGACGAGGATCATGTCGAAGACGACGGCGATCGGACACAGGAAACCCCGGCAACTGTTTGCGGGAGTTCCCTGAAAACCCACTTGCCTGCAATAAATCTCATCTGCAGCGATTCAAAGCCATCAATTTGATCAATAAACTCGTTGCAACTTAGCTCCCCATAACCGTTCACCTACCACAATAGATTGACGTTATCTGTTCGCGTTCATGACCGAGGTCGCGGCTGATGATCTTGCGTGCCTCATGATCGGTAAGTCGTTGCTCCGCACTAAGTATCCTGGCCTTCGGCCCGCCGGCCGCCGGGCATAACCAGCCGGTTAGCTCCAGATAGCGGCGCTGCGCATAGGCGTGACGAAGACCATGCATCTTAGAAAGGCCCGCGTTCATCGTCTGCCGAACATACAACCGCAGTTGTTGGATGTAGCTGCGCTCGGCCGGGATCAAGGCGCCGTTCCCGGCCAGCTGCCAGACCCGATCCAGTAATTCCCGCTGCTCCGCGTTTCGGATCGGCACGATTCGTTCCTTGCCGCCCTTGGTCCAACTGGCCTTGAGCTGCACATGATCGCCGCGATCGGCGTACGACGGACGAAACTTGATTGCTTCCTCGCGCCGCAGACCGAACGCTCGCTGCAGTTCCAGACTGAGGCGTACGAACGGATCGGTGATGCGGCTCAGCTGTTCATCCGGTAAATCCCTCGCCTTTGAAGCGGTGCTGACCAGTTGCCGCCGGCCGATGCCGTAGAAGTCGTTGGACCGCGCCACGGCGCTCTGACGATTGACCTTGCCGGCCCACCAGCGAATCGCTGCCATCCGATTCTTGATGGTCCCAATACTCAACTCCTGGTCCTGCCAGTGTGTGACCAGCGCCTGCACGTGCTTGGGCTTCAGGGACTGCGCCGACATGCCCTTGTAGCCGATCTCATACAGTTGATTGGCGATCTGCGACAGCAAGAAGGCACGTTTCGCCTGGGTGGCAAAACTGCCATCCCGGTTGTTCTTGCCGAGTTTTTTGAGCTGGTAGTTCAGGTCTCTCACCGTGTTTCTCCATGCGGTAAGTGAATCTGACCGACCGGAACAAATGACTGCCCAGCCGCGCGTTAGCGCTACGGTCCCGGGACACTACCCCCGTTCGACCTGAACATGCCTGGTCGCAGGCAACGCCGAGTTTTCCCCGCAGGGGACGGCTCGGACGCACACCAGTGTGCCCGCGAAGCGGGCG
>CAZHLE010000161.1:0-4991 GCA_964533065.1 uncultured Woeseiaceae bacterium
TTCGGGCTTGAAGTGTTTCGGGCGCAAACGAAACCAGGGCATGATTCGCTGCTGCAGGGAACGCGCAGCCGCGACATCGAGCAATATGCGGCGGTAGCTGTCTGGGTAGACGATTGGTGCATCACTGATCGAATCGACACCACCGGCGATGCCGGCGTCGATCTGCCCCAGCGCAATTTTGTTGGCGATCACGACACAGGCCTCAAGACTTGTGCCGCAGGCGCGCTGCAGATCCATCGCCGGAGTCTTTGGCGACAGCCCGCACTCGATGACCGATTCACGCGCGAGATTCCAGTCGCGTGAGTGCTTGATAACCGCACCCAACGCTACATCGCCGAGTTTCTGACCCTTGAGGTCGTACTTGGTTACGAGCCCGGAAAGCGCGGCCGACATAAGTTCCAAGTTTGACAGTTCGCGATAGATCGAATACGAACGGCAGAAAGGAATCCGGGAACCGCCAACCACAACAACCCTGTTCGATTTTCCGTCATGCAGCATGCTTGTCTCCGTGCCCCGTCTTCAGTGAACGCGACCGCAACTTTACACCATCTGGGTAAAAAACCTGAACACGCGACCGTCAATAATGAGGTATCGTGCCGCGATGTTTTCGAGCGGCGATTGGCGACACGAGTTGCGGGCCCTTTTCGGGCTTGCCGGGCCGCTGATTGTCAACAATTTGTCCATGGCCGGCATGCATTTTGCGGATGCGGTTATGGCCGGACGGCTGGGCGCAGAAACGCTGGCAGCCGTTGCCGTCGGCGGCAGTGTCTGGTTCTTCGGTTTTGCGTTCTGCCTTGGCATCATGATGGCAATCTCGCCGATTGCCGCAAGGCATTATGGGGCCGGCAATCTGGAGATTATTGGCCGTTATAGCCGCCAGGGAATCTTTCTCGGCGTCATCATGGCCATCGCACTGATTGCGATCTTCTACCTGTTTGCAGGTTCGGCCCTCGACCTGGTTGGCATTGATCCGCAATTTCGCGAGCTGACCAAAGGTTACGTTTTGGCTATCGTACTCGGGGCCCCAGGGATCTTCATATTCCTCGCGCTTCGGTTCACGACCGAGGGCATCGGCGAGACCCGGCCAATCATGTACGCATCAGTGGCATCGCTGTTCATCAACGTGTTCCTTAACTGGGTGCTGATGTACGGCAAACTCGGCGCGCCAGCCCTCGGCGCCGTCGGCTGCGGGTTCGCCAGCGCGATCACGATGTGGATGATGATGATCGGACTGGCGATTTACATGTGGCGTAGCAAGATCTACGCGAGCATGCAGATTTTCTCGCGTGTCGGGCGTTTGCGCCCCGCGGCGTTGAAGGAAATCCTGGTGCTGGGCGTGCCGATCGCGATCATGATTACCGCCGAGGCGGGCCTGTTCAATGCGGTGTCAATACTGATGGGGACGCGCAGCGCGTCGATTGCGGCGGCGCACCAGGTCGCAATAAACTTCGCGACCGTGACGTTCATGATCCCGTTGGCGCTCAGTGCTGCAATAACCGTGCGTGTCGGTCATGCGCTGGGTTCCGGCAATGCGCGGGCAGCGCGGTTCAGCGGCAGCTTCGGTATCGCGGCGTGTGCGATATTCATGACCGCCGCCGCCACGTTCATGCTGCTGTTTCGCGATGTGATCGTTACCGTTTACACCAACGATCCATCAGTTACGAGTATCGCGATCAACCTGCTGCTGGCGGCTGCGATTTTCCAGATTGCGGATGGTGTGCAAATCGGCGCCGCCGGTGCGTTGCGCGGTTACAAGGACACGCACTTCCCGATGGCCATCAATACCTTCGCCTACTGGGTACTGGCATTTCCGCTCGCCTACATGGCCGCCGTGACCTACAAGGCGGCGCCCGTTTATACCTGGGTCGCATTCATTGTCGGTTTGTCGGTCGCCGCGACTCTGTTGACGTGGCGGTTCGCACGCCTGTCGCATGCGAGCCTGGATGCCGATCCCGCCCCGCCTGGCTAGCCGCCCTGACCGAAGTTGGGGGTGTCGCCCGACAAGTACTCGTCTTCTTCGGGCGTGTTGGGCCGATTCAGCAGAATGTTGCGGTGCGGGAAGCGGCCGAACAGATCGATGATGTCACGATGCAGTTCCGCAAACTGCGCGATGGTCTCGAAGGTCTCCCGGTAGGTAGGCGATACTGACTCCGCCAGCCTGGTGAACAGTTCTACGGACTTGGCCTGCACCTTGGCGGATTCTGCGTGCTGCAACGGCATGTAAAAGAATGCGCGTTGAATAGGCGGCAGGCCCTGGTCCTTTTTTTCCATCGCACCTTCAACGCAGAGTTTCAGTGCCGCCTTGTCCTTTGAGAAAGCTTCGGCCGAATTGCGAAAGATATTGCGCCGGAACTGATCGAGCAGAAGTATCAAAGCAAGTCGGCCACGCGGCTCGTGTGCCCAGTGATCAAGTTTGCCCTCGGAGGCGAGGTCGACATCGACGGCAAACTCCTTCTTACATTCGAGGTCGAAAACCTCATCTTCACCAAACCAGACGTCCATGCGGCGATCGATCTTCGGCGCCGTCAACTCCTGTTCGCGAAACCAGAAATCGAGGATAGCGTCGATGCGCAGCTGGTCCTCGTCTGTGATCGTCCTGTCGCCGCTCTCGCTCAATAGTTTTACCGACATGGCCTTACTCAATGCTTCGGGATCCGGGTAAACTCTAGCAGATCATGCCTCTTGCTACCGGAAAACAACTGCGCCTGTTACTCATCGCGCTCGCCGCTATGGGCCTCGTTGGCTGTGGTGATCCGCCGGCACCGCCCGAGCAGGCGCTGCGCGCATGGGTGGCTGAGGGGCAACGACGTGCCGAGGAAAAGGACCGCAGTGGCCTGATGGAGATGATTGCGGATGAGTATATCGATGCGCGCGGCAACGATCGTGACGCCATCGAACAGCTGTTCCGTATCTATTTTTTGCGCGCGAATAAGATCAAGTTGCTGACCAGCATTGAGGACGTACGCGTGTTCGGTGATTCGGCCGGCGAAATCGATTTGAAAGTCGGTATGGCGGCAACACACGATGGCGTGCTGGGCTTCAGCGCGGATACGTACAATTTTGAGCTGGAACTCATACGCGACGGCGACGACTGGTTGCTGATCGCGGGCCGCTGGGGCGAATCCGGCGAGGAAATTCGCTGATACTTGGTTACGCGCGCAACCAACGGCGCGCGCTTCCTGAGGACCTTGCAAGGCAACGGAAAACAAAGCAATTTTAGGCCGTGCAGCGCCAGTTCACGACTCCCTGTTTGCATTTTCTGGTCGCATGGCATACTGCCAGCCTTCCGGACCACTATCGGTTATGGGGCGCGCACCGCGCGTATTCCCTGGGGCGTTCATGACGGAGCGAATCGCACAAGGTCTTTATGACCCGGCGTTCGAGCGCGACAGTTGCGGCTTTGGACTGATCGCGAATCTCGACGACATACCGAGTCACTGGGTCGTCAGCACGGCGATCTCCGCGCTCGCGCGTTTGACGCATCGCGGTGCCGTGGCGGCTGACGGCAAGACCGGTGACGGCTGTGGCTTGCTGCTGAAGTTTCCCTTTGCGTTCCTGAGAGCGGTCGGCGAAGACCTTGGCTTCTCTCTCGGTGAGCGCTTCGCGGTCGGCATGGTGTTCTTGCATCAGGACCAGCAGCGCGCCGCAGCAGCGCGTGTGGTAATCGATGCGGCGTTGCGAGAGATTGGCCTTGACGTTGCGGGTTGGCGAAAAGTGCCCATCGATCCCTCTGTTTGTGGCGAGCAGGCGCTGCTGACCTTGCCACTTATTGAACAGGTTTTTGTCAATGCACCTGCCGGCATGCAGCGCGGTCGCTTTAATCGACGCCTGTTCCTGGCTCGGCGCCGCGCCGAAAAACGAATCGGTGACGGCGATGCCTACATCGCCAGCCTGTCGTCGGCGACCCTGAGTTACAAGGGCATGATCATGCCGAGCGTGTTGACCGACTTTTATCCGGACTTGCTGGATAAGCGGCTCGAATCCTCGGTCTGTTTGTTTCACCAGCGCTTCTCAACCAACACGATGCCGCAGTGGCGCCTTGCGCAGCCGTTTCGTTTTCTCGCGCACAACGGCGAGATCAACACCATTCAGGGCAATCGCAACTGGGCGATAGCGCGGACAAAGAATTTTGTTTCCGACAAACTCGATGACATTTCCGACCTGGACCCGATTGTGTCGCTGGTCGGCTCCGACTCATCGAGTCTCGATAACATGCTTGAAGTACTCCGCGCAGGTGGCATGGACGTGCTGCAGGGCATGCGTATCCTGATGCCGCCGGCCTGGCAGGCGATCGATGATCTCGATCCGGATGTACGCGCTTTTTATGAGTTCTACGACTATCAGCTGGAACCCTGGGATGGTCCCGCCGGTATTGTTCTGACCGATGGCCGGTACGCGGCCTGTTGCCTGGATCGCAATGGACTGCGGCCGGCACGCTATGTCATCACTGCAGACCGGCACATCACGATTGCGTCGGAAGTCGGAGTGTATGACTACGATGAGAAAGATGTCGTGAGCAAGGGGCGCCTGGGCCCGGGCGAGATGATCGCGGTCGACCTCGTGAATGGAACCCTGCTGGAGAACGATGACATTCACGAAATTCTGAAGATGCGCGCGCCCTACAAGAAGTGGCTGAAGCAGGGTGTTCGCTACCTTGAGTCCGAACTGGTTGATACACATACCGCTGCTGAACCCATGGACGCGGAAACGCTTGCCTGCTATCAGAAAATGTTCAACCTGTCGCGTGAGGAACTGTACGATGTCGTTGCGGTGCTGGCGCAGGCGGAGCAGGAAGCGGTCGGCTCCATGGGCGATGATACGCCGATGGCCGTGCTATCCAGTCAGGTACGCTCGCCGTTCGACTATTTTCGGCAGCAGTTCGCGCAGGTCACCAACCCGCCAATCGACTCGTTGCGTGAGCGCATCGTAATGTCGCTGCAGACCAATATCGGCCGCGAATCGAGCCTGTTTGACGTTGGTCCGGAGCACGC
>CAZHLE010000162.1:0-4973 GCA_964533065.1 uncultured Woeseiaceae bacterium
GGTACCAAACAGTGTGATCGACTGGAAGGTTTCAATCATGCCCGTAACGGTACCGAGCAGGCCGAGCAGCGGACTCACAACGGCAATCACTGCTATCGTCGGCAAACCACGGTTCAACAGCGAGGCTTCTTCCCCGAGTTGCTCGTCTATAAGAATGCCTGCGGCCTCGACATCGCCGCCTGCTGTATCGTGCGCAATCTTGTGCAAGCGGCCCAGCGCATTCGAAGTATCCGGTTTCGGCGCTTTCGCCTGCCTGTCAATCGCGCGGCCCGACAGCAGCAGGCCGATGGCGCTACGAATGGCCATCAGCAGCCCAATAGCGCCGAGAACCAGGATGACGTAGCCGATTGCACCACCCTGTTTGATCCGCTCCCCGAGGTCGGGTGACTGCACCATCAGGCTCAGGATCGCTCCTTTCGACGGATCGAGCGCCATGCCGACGACACCGTCAGCGGCGTCCTCAAGATCCTTGGCCATGCGCTGGAATCGCGCCGCGGGTTGCCGGCTCAGTTCGACAAGCTTGCCCGAATCGGGCAAGTAGCGAAGAAATGCACCTTCGCTGATGGAATTGAACACACCGGCACGTGTGACAACCTGCGCGACCTCGTCACCTTGCGGCTTGATCACCGTTGCATTGAAGCGCACGACCTTGCCGGACTCGCTGATCTCGGTCATGACGGTCGTCCATAGTCTCTTGATGTCGTCCAGTGATGGTGGGCGGTTGCCCGTACCGAGATCCTGCAGGAAAGTGGATCGCTCGGCGTCTTCGGCCGATACCAGCGACGTATTCAGAATATTGTCTGCGTTGAGCGCAGTCTGGCGCACGATGGCGAACGTGTCCTGCAGATCTCCTGCGCGTTCTCGCAGTTCTTCCTCGTACCGGGTTAAGGTGAGTTCGTTGTTCTCGTACTCCACGCGTAACTGGTCGGCGCGACTATTTTGCTCCGCTAACTGCTGTTTCGCGTTGTTCAGCAGGTTGCGCTGCTGTTCCCGCGCCGCCAGGAACTCATTGATGCGCGCTTCATCGTGTTCTGCTTCTTTCAATGCCTCCTGGCGCACCGATTCGACCAGCGCGTCGATGTCCTCATTTGCCGCAGTTGCAATCAGGGGCAAACCGAAAACAAGCAGGGCAATCAGGCGTTTCATATTCATGTCCTGTCCTCCGGCGCGGGAATGGGAAGCCGGATCAGGTCTGGTGGCAGCTGCTTTCGTGCAATGCGAATGCCCCGGTCGAGCGGCGCCAGGTATTCTGCATCGAGCTCGGTCCAGCGATCGTTCTGGCTATCCCAGACTCCAATCTCCAGGCCGTCGAGCGTCATGTAATAAAGACCGAGGCGGCCGAAGCGCAGGAAGTTAACCGTACGCACCTCGTCCCCGATGTCCATCTCACTTTCGTATGCCTCGATCGTATGTCCATACTCGAGCTCGATCTGGTAGGCCTCGGCGATACGACGATACTTCTCGGATGTTGGAACATCGGGGCGCTCCATGAGCTTCTTAAGCTCCGCGATTCGGAGGCTCCGTTCTTTCTCGAGGAAGGGTATGTCGAGGCCGACGAACTCTTCAAGGACCTCGAGCATCCTGATGATCAGCGGCAGGATGCGGCGCTTCGTGATCTCGAGTTCGTCGAACTGGCGTTCATAATCCAACAGCTCCACGCGTTGCGACGTGACCAGCTTGCTGACCTGTTCATTGTACGCGGTCAGGTCCTGGACCTGTGACATCGTCTGGCGATAGTCGTTAAGCATGGAGCGCGTATTGTCGTCGAGCTCGTTGATGCGGTTCTGCACATCGACGCTGGTTTGTAGCGAGGCCGATTGAGCTTCTACGGCCTCGCGCGCTTTATCCTGCGCATAAGCCGCCGGCACTGTCGCGAGTAACACTGCACCAACAATCAGGACGGAACGGACTGGTCTTTGCATGATTTGGCACCCCTGGTCTGGAGGGAGTTCTTTTCTTATATAAGGGCATTTTATGTAAGCCAACATTCCCACAGAGTTGTGGCTTCTACTTATGCGCCTTCGCCGTGCGGCCAGGTCACGCTGAACGCGCCGCGAACTTCACCTTCCTGGTAGCCGGTCGCCCGGTCGTGCGGGTAGTGCGACTCCAGCAATCCGAGTACCTCGGGCGCGAGCTCGCTGCCGTGGCAGGCAAGGCAAAGCGCGCCCATTGGTATGGCCTTCATATAGCGCGCACCACTGTCACTGTCGCCCGCACTGAAGTACTCGAGTTTCGCCGCACTGCTGCTCGATGCGATGGCCTGGTCGAATTCCCGCAATACGCGTTCCTGCCACGCTTGCGGCTGGTTCCGGGGATTGCGCAGCCTGAGGCTCGTGCGGCTCACGGCAGCGCCCGACTCGCGCGACAATTGCGATGCAATCTGCGGCGCGCTGTCCTTACAGACCGTAATCGCCGATTGCGCACCGCCCGCGGCCATCGCACTCATGAGCGCTGTTTGCAATTCGCTGGAAAAGCGCTTGACCAGCGCCTGGCTCTCGGCCTTTTTCGGATCGGCAGGACCTTGGGTGTCCTCAGCTGCTGACAGGCTGGTCGCCATGACCAGCAACAACACGCCGATTGCGAGCCTCCCCGTTAATTTCTGCTTACGTCGCTCCCGCCCGTCCATTGCAAGACACTGGCAGATAGCTCCCGGGCTCACGATCGGTGGTTATACCTAGTGGCCCAAGATCAGGGCCGCATGCATCGCGGCCTTCCCCTGCGACTACGGGCTTGCGTTAACGTCGACGATGACCTCATTCGCGAGGAAGGTGCACGCACCCTCGACCGTCGCGCCGAAGATGTCCACTACCTGGTTTTGCACAAGGTCGGCGAACTCGCCCATTGTGACTTCGGACAGCGCTGCGTCAACGAGTAGTATGTCGGCCTCTGCGCCAACCTCGACGCATTGCTCGCTCATATCCGCTTTTTGCAGCGTGAATTGCCGCGTGGCCGCATCCGGCACGCTCGCGATCGTGCCAATCAATTGCTCGTCTTCTTCGGGCTCGATAAATACCAATGCAGCACGAATTCGACCTAGATCACCCATCGGGTGCACGCCTTCAACTTCGACCTCGGCACCGAGCGTTACGGCATCGATATCGCGCGCGCCGTTCTCATCGTAATACCGCGTTGCCGCTTGCAATTCGGCGACAATATCGTTGCCATCTTTCTTCAGCAGCAGCACTTCGTTATTGGCGACATCGCTGACGACTTCGCCCTGGACCTGCACCGCATTGCCGCCGATTTCGAGAATCACGGCATTGAGCAGAATGCCGCCGTCAACCGTGTAATTCCCGATGACGACCACCGTGTCGCCATCCAGCAGCGTACCGAAGCCGGTCTCCAGACCTTCGCTGTCGAATACAGAGGTGCTGACGTCGGTCGCGACATCGATACAGCTGTCCGGCGTCTCGAGGTCGCACAACTCGAAAGTGCCGGCTGCATTGATCATGCCGGCCTTGCCTTCGAGGCGAGCCAGCCGATCCGGCAAAACGCCCAGGTCCCCGTCCATGAACGTCACTTTGACGACCGGACGGAACCGGTATTGCCCGCTGTTGCCTGCGCCGACAATATGGATGGCCTTGTTCGCTTCCATGTCGATTTCAGCAATCAGCGTGCGGCCGGGTAACACTTCGATACCCTGCGGATCGAGCAGATCGATCTTGCCGTTCGCCGGCAGCGGCGGGTAGATCGACGCACCGCCATTGACGGGCACGAGTTCAAGCCCATCGATCACAAGGCGCAGTTTGGTGTAAATGCCGGCCTCGACCTCACCGAAAATGATCGGCTCGCTGTAGTTCTCGAGGGCCAGCAAATTGATGGGCTCGATTCCCTGGAAGAGCACCTGTTGGCTGCCGTCGCCGCCGATGAGACGCGCTTCGATCACGTTGAAATTGATCTCGGCGAAATCGTCGCTCGCGCGGTCCGTCAGGATCAGCGCGATGCTGCCAGTCGTCGTCTGCGGCCCGGGCACAGCATCAGGTTGGCCGTTGCCGGAGGATCCGCCGCAGGATGAAAGCAGAAAGGGAATCGCCAGCATTGACAGTGGCAGCAGGGTTTTTGAAATCTTCATGATGATGCTTTTGGGTGGTTTTCGTGATCGAAACTAAGACGCCAATCTAGCATTGCATTTCGACAATGCAACCGTCGCCATATGCCGACATAGACATAATGTCAGAACGGGTTTTGACGCAGGGGCGACGCGCAGCATGTTCTGCTCACTGGCGTCCTCCTACGTGTTTTCCGAGGCTCTGGTTGTTGACAAATTTGTGACACAGTCGCGGCGTATTCTTGCGATATGACTATGCGTTTTGGGCACTTATTTTACATTTCAGAGGGTTTTTCATGCGTGATTCCAGGATTTACACCCGGCTGCTGGCTTCAGGGCTGGCGGTTGCTTTTCTCGGCTTTGGCTCTGTTGCCTCGGCTGACTCCGGTTTCTTTCTCGGTGCCAATGTCGGCAATTCGTCCGTAAACGGAGAGATTGAGGATCCGGGTGAGGGCGGTGACATTGACTTTGATGAAGGTGATTTTGCCTGGAAGGTTTACGGTGGCTACGCCATCGATCTGCCGCTCATCGATTTCGGTGTTGAGTTGGGTTACTTCGACCTGGGCTCGCCCAGTGCTGAAGTGCTTAGTGAGGAGTTGAGCATCGATGTGTCCGGTCTCTCGGCATTTGTACTTGCGGGCGTGAACCTCGGCCCGGTCGGAGTGTTCGTCAAAGCCGGCATGGCTTCGTGGGATGCTGACTTGGCGTTGGACGATATTCGCGCCAGCGACGACGGCAGCGATCCGGCCTACGGCGCCGGCTTGCGATTGATGTTTGGTTCGCTGGAGATTCGCGCCGAGTACGAACTCATCGACATTGATGATGTGGACGACGTTTACATGGCATCAGCAGGCGTTGTCTGGCGTTTCTAGGCCAGGCTTACAATCTGCAACAAAACGACCCGTCAAGGGGCGTTTTTTACTTC
>CAZHLE010000163.1:0-4944 GCA_964533065.1 uncultured Woeseiaceae bacterium
CTGTGGTGATGCCGGCGCAGTTCACCGCCAGGGTAATGCCACCCATGCTTGCATTCGCCTTGGCCAGGGCCGCTTTGACCGAGGCTTCGTTACTGACGTCGGTGTTCAGGTAGCTCGCGCGTTCGCCAAGTTTCCTGCTGCTGGCCGCCCCCTGCTCGTCATTGATATCGAGCAAAACGACCTGTCCGCCCGCATCGATGATGCGTGCTGCGGTCGCGAAGCCGAGTCCGGAAGCTCCGCCCGAGACGACAGCTTTTGCAGTTGCTAAATCCATAGTGTGTTCTCTTAAATCAGTTCGACCGCGATCGCGACGGCTTCGCCGCCACCGATGCAAAGTGACGCGATGCCGCGTTTGAGCTTGCGCGCCTTGAGCGCATACAGCAGCGTCGTCGTAATGCGCGCGCCAGTGGCACCAATCGGATGGCCAAGCGCGCAGGCGCCGCCGTTGACGTTTACCTTGCTGTGCCCGATGCCGATGTCACGCATGGCCGCCATCGTCACCACCGCGAACGCTTCGTTGATTTCATACAGGTCTACATCGGCAGGCTGCCAGTCGAGCGCGGTCTGCAGATTGCGGACCGCGGACACCGGCGCCGTGGTAAACCAGGCCGGATCCTGGGCGAAGCTCGAATGCCCGACGAGTCGTGCCAGCGGCTTTATCCCGCGACGTTTTGCTTCTGATTCAAGCATCAACACGGTTGCCGCAGCGCCATCGGAAATCGACGACGAGCTCGCGGCGGTGACCGTGCCATCGGCATTGAACGCCGGGCGCAGCGTCGGAATCTTGTCGATACTGACGGCACCGGGCGTCTCGTCACTTGCAATCTTGATCTCGCCTTTGCGCGATTTGATCGTGACCGGTGCGATCTCGGCCGAGAAGGTGCCGGCGGCGACCGCGGCCTGAGCACGCGTCACCGATTCGACAGCGAAGGCGTCCTGCTCTTCGCGCGAGAAGCCATACTTCTCGGCCGTGGCATCGGCATAGTGACCCATCATCAGTCCTTTCCAGGGATCCTGCAGGCCGTCGTAAAACATGTGATCGATAACTTCCTGGTGGCCCATGCGATAACCGCGACGCGCTTTGGGCAACAGGAATGGCGCGTTGCTCATCGACTCAAGACCACCGGCAACAACAACAGACGCACTGCCGGCCTTGAGCAGGTCATGCGCGAGCATGATGGTTGCCATGGCCGAGCCGCACATCTTGTTCACCGTGGTACACGCGGTGCCGCTCGGAATGCCGGCGCCGAGCGCCGCCTGGCGCGCCGGTGCCTGACCGAGACCGGCCGGCAACACGCAGCCCATGAGAACCTGGTCGACGTCGCCGCCGTCGATTCCGGCCTTGGCGACAGCCGCCTTGATTGCGGTGGCGCCGAGTTCTGGCGCTGTCGCGTCCGACAGCACGCCCTGGAACGCGCCGATAGGTGTGCGTTGCGCCGCGACAATGACGACGGAATCGCTACTCATTTATATGACTCCGGAAGAAGTTTGTTCGTCAGCGACGAGATCGGGCTCGTCGAGAACCGCAAGTATACGCTGCCGAGCCAGTTTCGCGAGATCACGGTGCTTCGCAAACGACGGGTCGTTCGGGGTGATCGGCGCCAGGATATCGATACGTAGTCGGCTGAAACGCGGCAGGTCGCGCCCGGAGGGCAGCAGGTGGCGCGTGCCCGAGATCGCAATGGGTACGATTGGCATATTGCCGCGCACGGCAGCCACGAACGCGCCGGCGTGGAAGTGCAGCAGACCCGGCTGCTCCTGGAACGTTCCTTCCGGGAACATGGCCAGCGACTGGCCATCTTTCGCCGCCTTGACGATTTGCCGTGCGTCGCGGCTGCTGGCGGACGAGCCATGACGCTCGACGAAACGTGAACCGGCGCGGCGTAGCAGGAAGTGCACGATGGCATTGTTGCGCATCTCGCCCTTGATAACGAAGGAGAATCGGGCCGGCAGATAGCCCCTCAGCAGCAGGCCGTCGGTGTAGCTGGCGTGGTTGGCGACCACGATACAGTCGGCGTCGGGCAGATTCTCTGTGCCCTGGACCTCAACCGGCACGCCCGACAGCACAAAAATCGCTCTGGATGTGCCAGCCAGCCAGCGTGCACGGCGCTCGGCGCCTGGAATCAACAGTGCGCATAAAAGGCCGAAAAATATGCAGAGACCGAATACAAGCCAGGCGTAAAGCCCGAACAGAGTATCGCGGACACGTGTGATGTAGCTCACTTTATGTCAATGCCTTGCCGTTTCTGTGACAGCGATCACGCCGACAGGGGGGTATCCTGCCCATACTCAAAACCTTGAAAAATCCGTCGCTTGGCGGTGCAGTTTGCTGAATGTGCGGCGGCGACGCAAAGGATAGCGCGTCCGACCAGATGGATAATATGGCAAGTATGGATAGAAAAAATTCGGAATCCAGATCCGTCGTCCAATCAGAACAGTTGGTCGACAGGTTTCTGGATGCTATCTGGATGGAACGTGGCCTGTCACAGAATACGCTCGGTGCCTATCGCGCTGATCTGATGACGCTGGGCCGCTCGCTGTCCGAGCAGAAGAAATCGATCGACTCGGCCGACAAGTCGGATCTGCTGGCATTCATTGCCGGACGGGTCGAGGGCGGTGCGAAGCCACGGTCGACGGCTCGCCAGTTATCCAGTTTTCGTCGTTTCTTTCGGTACATCATGCGCGAGGGGTTGCGAAACTCGGATCCGACCGCCGACATCGAAATGCCACGCATCGGCCGCTCATTGCCAAAAACGCTGAGCGAGGACGAAGTCGAGGCCTTGCTGAATGCGCCGAATACCGATGAGCCGCTGGGTCATCGTGACCGAACCATGCTCGAGTTGCTGTACGCCACAGGCCTGCGGGTTTCCGAGCTGATAAACCTCAAGCAGTCCCAGGTCAATTTTAACCAGGGCGTGATACGCATTGTCGGCAAGGGCGATCGCGAGAGGTTGATACCTCTGGGCGAAGAAGCGCAACGCTGGCTGCGCGACTTTATCGATGGGCCGCGCATGGAAATCCTGCTCGAGCGGCAAACTGACTACCTGTTTCCAACCCGCCGCGGCGACCGTATGACCCGCCAAGCCTTCTGGCACATTATCAAGCGCTATGCGGAGAAAGCCGGCGTACGCAAAAAGATGTCGCCGCACAGCCTGCGGCATGCGTTTGCGACCCACCTGCTGAACCGCGGTGCGGACCTTCGCGTGGTGCAGCTGTTGCTCGGTCACAGCGACCTCTCGACCACGCAGATTTATACGCACGTGGCCCGGGAACGCCTCAAGGAATTACACGCGCAACACCACCCGCGCGGTTAGCTTTGCTAAACTTGCCGCCCCGGGGAACCTGGCCCGATAATGCCGGTCAACTACAGCCATGAAGACGCGTATGCAGGCACCTAAAACAAGTTCCATTCGCACGATCGCGCTGGTCACAGTCGCGGCATTCCTGGCATCGACAACGCTGGCCGACGAGGCGGATTCGAATCTCACCAAGGTGCGCGAGAAAGTTACGGCCATGTTCGACACGATCGAGGCCAAGGATGTCACGATCAGCCCGGTCGACGGCTGGTACACGATTCAGAAAGGCTCGATCGTCGCGTACATCTCGACTGACGGCCGCTATTTGCTGCAGGGCGACCTTATCGACCTCGAGCAGAGTATCAACATGAGCGAGGCGTCGCGTAACCAGTCACGCCGCGAGCTCATGGCTTCGGTAAAAAATGCAGATGTCATCCTGTTCTCGCCGGCTGTGAAAAAGTATTCCGTGTCAGTGTTTACCGATGTGGAATGCTCCTACTGCCGACGGCTACACAACCAGATAGACGAATACCTGGCGCATGGCATCGAAGTACGCTACCTGATGTACCCGCGTAACGGGCCGACGTCGAAAGCCTGGGCTACGTCGGAGCACGTCTGGTGCGCGAGTGATCGCAATAGTGCGCTGACGGCGGCGAAGAATGATCGGCAGTTTGCATTCAGCGATTGCGATGCATCGATGGTGCAAAGCCAGTACCAGATGGGCCAGGAAGTCGGCCTGAGCGGTACGCCGGCGATTGTGCTCGACGACGGCACCCTGATCAGCGGCTACCTGCCACCAGACCAGCTCAAAGCCCGCCTCGACATCGCCTCGAATTAACAGGGGTCAGAGCCCTTTTTCTCCCATATATGGCTAAAGCCATATATGGGAGAAAAAGGGCTCTGACCCCTGTCTAGGATTTGGCGCGACGCAGCTCGTGGATATGGACGCCTTTGTTTTCGCCCCGGTCTTCGAAATATTTTCGCAACGCGTAGCGCCCGCTCTGGAAGGCCAGCTCATCCCAGGGGATTTCGTCCTCGGCAAACATCCTGACTTCGAGGCTCTCGTCGCCAGCCGAAAAGCCGCCGACTAGTTTGCCCGTGAAAAACAGGTGTAACTGGCCCGCGTCGACCACGTCCACCGACGCGAACAGGTGACCGATCTCGACCTTGGCGCCGGCTTCCTCAAGGGTTTCCCGGGCAGCGCCCTCGGCCGTGGATTCGCCGAGCTCCATGAAACCCGCCGGCGCGGTCCAGTATCCATAACGCGGCTCGATGGCGCGTTTGCACAGCAGCACCCGGCCGTCTTTTTCGGGAACGCAGCCGACCACGATTTTCGGATTCACGTAGTGCACGGCGCCACAGGCGTCGCAGACACTGCGCGTCCGGTTGTCAGCTTTTGGGATTCGCAGCGCGACCGGTTGGCCGCAATCAGCGCAGTATTTCATAGTGCATTCTTTGTCAATGTACAGGCATGGTGCCGGGAGGGGGAATCGAACCCCCACTTCCTCACAGAAACTGGATTTTGAGTCCAGCGCGTCTACCAGTTCCGCCATCCCGGCATGCCCGGTTCGAACGGCGCACAGTATAGGCGGGCCGGTTCAAGGTCGCCAGAGGCAAAATAAATCAGGATGCGCGACTCTTTTGGCCG
>CAZHLE010000164.1:0-4887 GCA_964533065.1 uncultured Woeseiaceae bacterium
TTTCGATGCTGATACAGTGGCCCCTTATACGAACTATCCGCCTGAAGATTCTTTAGTTCGTCGGGAGTCGGATCAACCATTTGTATTCGCTTAACGCTTTCGCGTTTTGCCTTCGGTTGTCAGGAAAGGACGCATGCTTGCAATGGTCTTGCCGCTAAACCCGGAGATTCTCTCCATGTCGTTCAAGCAGCCCGACCCTGCCTGTGCTTCTCGATCATCTCCTGCAATTTGACGGTGAATGCCGTCTGCTTTGAGCTTGTCAGCAAGAGATTTTCCGTTGCGCGCGTCATGGCCACGTAAAGGAGTTTGGCGTCCTCTGCTACGCGCTCGTCATTAACACCAAGGGAGCCGATACCACAAGTGGCCACGGTTGGAAACTCGAGTCCTTTGCTGCTGTGCATCGTGATGACTTTGACAGAGTCCTCGGCAGTACTGAACTGTCGCTTGCTCGCGGAATCCTTAAGCCAGGTGAAAGGTATCTTTGCCTTTGCCAGCGCCTCCGACACCGCCTTTCCCATCCATGCATGGCAATACAAAACGCACATGTCAGACCATGCCTTACCCCTTTCCGCGTGCAGCTTGCTGAACACCGTTGCTATGTAGCTGGCTTCATCCTCAAAGGTGTCGAAGCTCTTGACGGCCGGCAACGAGCCTTTGCGACCCGCTGAATCCGGTTCGACTATCGGCGCCTTGCCGTCACTTTCGTCGGTCGGTTGAACGTAGTCGTTTACGAAATCGAACGCGAACTTAAGTATTTCTTCTGTGTTGCGGTAATTCAGCTTGAGAATTGTGGACCGGCCCTGCGCCTCGATTCCCACGTCCTTCAATGCAAAGCCCAGGCCAGTGGATCGTTTGTAGATGGATTGCGTGTCGTCATAGAGCAAGAGCAAGGAGTTGGATTCGGGATCCAGCATGTCAACCACAAGGCGTAACCACTCCTGTTTGAAGTCGTGTCCTTCGTCGATGAGGATCGCCCCGTATTGGCCACGCGGAATATGGCCCTTTGCTACCTGCTCGATGAAGAAATCGATTGTAGCGTCGAAGTCGCCATTCGCGATCTTCGGAAGGTCGCAATTGTAGGACTTCAATACGGTTCTGGCCCAGTTGTGAATGTTGTATACGTTGATTCTGTCGTTGATGCCGTGCTCTTCAATCAGCGATCGAAGCCGGGCGGCCAGTACCACGTTGTAACAAAGTACCAGAATCGGTTTGTGCATCAGCTTGGCAAGATGCAGGCAGCGATAGCCGAGAATCATGGTCTTGCCCGATCCCGCAACGCCATGGATCACCCGGTGCCCGGAACCCATGCCGCGCGCCAGCCTTTCCTGGGCGAGGTCCATGACTTTGACCATCTCCGGAATTTCCACAGGCGCAACTTCCGCATGACCCGGTAGCACCAGCTCTGTCTGCGGCTGCATGCGGATCTCGGGAAACATGTGCCAGCGAATGCGGTCGATCTGTGGCTGCGTCAGCGTCTTGTGAAAACAGTAGTGGAACATATCCCACAGCCGCTTCTGGAACTCCTCGACCTCTGCCGACTCGGTCATCTCGTCTTTGCAGATTGTCTGAACTTCTGGAAGCACGCGATTGAGTTCGGCTTCCTGGTATTGGGCGCGCGTGATGTTCGTGAGAATGACGCCGTAGCCGTACGGCATGATGAGCTTGCCCTGATGTTCCCCGTTTGGATGCACGAGTTGCGGATCCCGCTCCAACTGGTCTATTAACTTGTAGGCACAGAGCCTGGCTTGTTTGAGCGGATTCGCGACGTTCTTGATGCCGGTACTCAAGAGCAATTCGAATGAATCGGGATTCGCTTTACGAATCGTTTCCAGGCGCCAGTCCTTCACCTCAAGAAGCAGCAAGCCGCGCATGGGATGCAGGATCACAAAGTCGGTGTATCTCGGTCGCAGTCCGACGCCTGTTTCGTACCAACAAAGGTAGTCGTCTTCGAGATGACTGCCCAATCGCCGCGCGAACCGCTTCTCGCCGGACTGCATCCGGGAGAGGCAGCTGTTCAATGGTGGGATCAGTTCGGCCATTTGCGGGCCCCGGGTAAGGCATTCAGTGCAGATGCAGGTAAATGCTAGTCTTATCAACCCGATAAAGCTCTGAATTACTTCACATTTTACTGGTCGATCGTGCGGTGAAGTCTGTCGGCACGATCTCTATATATGGTGGTCTCGACGCCGTGCCGAGCGACCTGGTTCGTATGAGGAAATGTTTTGACCCATGCGGTGGAAGTATTAATACCCTCGTCTCGGTTACGACTTAAACGCCGAGGAACTCGTTGAGACGCTGAACAATGAGTAATCGTCGCGCGTCAATAAAGTCGTCATATGCGCTCAGCTCAAGGAATTCCACCTCGACCGGGATACATTGCGCGTCGAACACGCCTTGTCCGGACTTCTCGAGCAATGCCGGAAAATAGTCCTTCGGCGCCTTATTGCTTATCCTTCGATTGGTTTTCCCGCCGATGAATGCAAGATTTGCAATATCATCGCGGGCGCTGGCTGAATGCGACGCGCGGAGAAGCGCCTTCGGAAAGATGTGGTGGAATTGCAGATGATGCTGTGAGCCACTGTGCCCAAGTGCGATTGCCAGATTCGACTGCCAATCTCTCGCTCCAGCTGCTTTGAATGCCATAAACATGGTCTTGAATATAGCGCTTCGCTGATTTCTCCCTTCAAGTTCATTTATCGTAATATCCAAACGTCCGACTTGTAGTTCCAAACGGTCGAGTAATTCTCTTGCCCCGCCTCCCCTACGGATGATTGCCAGATCCTGATCCAATAATGTTTCGCTTGACCCTCGCGAATATCGACCTTTTGCGTTCGCGAGCAAAACCCAGTGTCGAAGCTGTGCCGCTTCCGGATTTCCGATCTCGTATTTCTTCGAATGGCTGTAATACGCGAGGGCAACAATCAGAAACGGCGACGACAGAAGCGCCGGGCTGTCAATGCCAGCATTGCTTTTCAAAAAGTTCAAGGCGAATTCCATTCCAGGAACGCAATCATCCCAAGCGCTCTGCAATTGATGACTTGGTAGATTTCCTACTGTTAGGAACCTCGATTGTCCGGTTGCAAATACGATCAGATTCTTCAGATGAATAGACAAATCCAAATCGAAACCGGCGGTTCCGCATGCAACTTGAAATTCCTGGAATATCTTTAGCGCACCGCGCCACTTTGCAGTTATTTGGGCCAGCGCCAAATCGGAGCTCCGCAATTTGGCGCCCAAAGAATTGACGCGAACAAAAATCTCCGTGACCTCGTCGTAACTTAATGACCTCTCAAGGACATCCATTCGATAAACGTACTTACTGATGCCGCGAAGCCGGGCAAGGCGCTGGCTGTACTTCTCTGCGCGGGGGTCATCAAGATCGGTAACTCCCGCGTCTCTCAAGAAAGAGCGATCACTTGTCGTCTTGAAAACTTCAGAAACCTTCACCCATTGAGGCATTCGAGACAACTTCTTTATGCCTACAACGAACGTCATTCGGTTCAACCGTTGTTGTAACTCGTCTTCAGTAGAGTCGGCCTCGTCATCAATTCTTTCCTCACTATCGTCCTCGTTCTCGTGTACTTCTGTGACAACTTCGAGCTGGTCGGGGTGTTCGAGGTTGAATAGCAGCTCAATCGGTCGTTTGCGTCCGCGAACAGAAACTGGCGCACCGCGAATCACGGCGGAAAGTGACGTAAGGCGCTGTTGGCCATCGAGCAACAGGCGTGTGGACTTGTACGGATTACCTTGTTGGCTAACAGCAAAACTCTGCAACGGAACATCTTCGTCGGTTTCCCAGAGCAGGATTGCTCCGGATGGGTAGCCGCGATACAAGGAGTCGAGAAGGTCCCTGACCCGAGGAGATCGCCATACGTAGCGCCGTTGCATTTCCGGCAGTCGCAATTCTCCACGTTCGATCATGCTGACGAGCTCGTCTACCGTCGCTTCTGCTTTGGCCATGGTCCCAGCACTCCAAATCTGATTGGCAATTCGCGTCCTGCATGTCAACGCACTTCCGCACTGTGGTTGGCAGGCCGGCCCTCAGCTAATTATCGGCCTAATGTGGGCCTTTCTGCACAAACTCCATAGAAACAAGTGCTGCACTCCTTATAATGTCCAGGACCCCGGGCACCCCAAGCTACCAACGTCCGGCAACCCTGCGAAAGCCGTACAGGTGCAAATTGCCGAAAACCAAGAAGAAAAGTAAAAAGGCCCAGTCCAGCTCCTCCGCCAACATCGGTTATGAAGCCCAGCTCTGGCAGATGGCCGACGCCCTGCGCAACAACATGGACGCGGCCGAATACAAGCACGTCGTCCTCGGCCTGATCTTCCTCAAGTACATCTCCGACGCCTTCGAGGCCAAGCACGCCGAACTCGATGCTCAGAGGAAGCAAGGCGCCGACCCCGAAGACCGCGACGAATACC
This sequence comes from uncultured Woeseiaceae bacterium, assembly GCA_964533065.1. Classification (GTDB taxonomy): domain Bacteria; phylum Pseudomonadota; class Gammaproteobacteria; order Steroidobacterales; family Woeseiaceae; genus UBA1847. Next base: position 4,426 of record CAZHLE010000164.1, read on the forward strand.
GCGCCGCGAGCATTTTCTGGGTACCGAAGGAAGCACGCTGGCAACATCTAAAGGCGAGCGCCCCGCAGCCCACCATCGGCACCCTGGTGGATGACGCGATGGCCGCCATCGAGCGCGACAACCCCTCACTCAAAGGCGTATTACCCAAGGACTACGCCCGCCCTGGTCTGGACAAGCAGCGACTCGGCCAGATCATCAACCTGGTGAGCGACATCGCACTCGGCAGCGCAGCCGACCGCGCCAAGGACACGCTCGGCCGCGTGTACGAATATTTCCTCTCGCGTTTCGCGAGCGCCGAAGGAAAAAGCGGCGGCCAGTTCTACACGCCCTCGCACGTTGTGCGCGTGCTGGTCGAGGTGCTGGCCCCGTACAAGGGCCGCGTCTACGACCCCTATTGCGGCTCGGGTGGCATGTTCGTGCAGAGCGAGAAGTTCATCGAGGCGCACGCCGGCAAGCTCGGCG
>CAZHLE010000165.1:0-4845 GCA_964533065.1 uncultured Woeseiaceae bacterium
CGGTCGATTTGCCGCTGGCGATTCCGCCGGTCAGACCTATGCGTAACGGTTTAGGCACGGCCCGGGCTTTATAGAAATGTATCGAGGTAGGCGTTCTTGATGTTGTCGACACCAACCACCATCGTGATCCATCCGGCTGCTGCCAGGTATGGCCCGAACGGGATTGGCAGCTGCCGGTCGCGGCCGCGCAACACGATGAGACCAATGCCGACGATGGCGCCCACTACGGCCGACATCAAGATGACGATGGGTACTGCTTCAAGCCCGAGCCAGGCACCGAGGGCGGCCAGCAGCTTGAAATCGCCGTAACCCATGCCCTCCTTGCCGGTGGCCAGCTTGAAAAGCTGGTACACGCTCCAGAGGCTCAGATAGCCGGCCATCGCCCCCAGAATGCTGTCGGCCGGCGCAATGAAGAGTGCGTCGCCCGGCATCGGGTGCAACAGGCTCATCGCCAGGCCAACCCAGAGCAGAGGCAGCACGATCGAATCCGGAATCAACTGATGGTCGTAGTCAATCATGCTGATGGCGACCAGTGTGCAGCTCAGGCCGATGGCCATGAGTGCCTCCCAGCCGAAACTGAATCGCCAGGCGCAAGTAGCGGCCAGGAGCGCGGTCAGTAGTTCAACCAGCGGATAGCGCGTTGAAATTTTCTGCCGGCAGCCGGCGCACCGTCCGCGCAGCAACAGGTAGCTGATGACCGGTACATTCTGCCAGGCAAGGATCGGCGCCCCACAGGAGGTGCAGGCGGACCGGGGCAACACGAGATTGAACGGAGCGTCCGGCATATGCGGCGCCGGCGTACTTTGAAGCTCCGCACATTGTTCGCGCCATTCACGCTGCATCATGAGCGGCAACCGATAAATGACGACATTGAGGAAACTGCCAAGCAGCAATGCAAAAACAAAAGCGGTGGCGATAAAGAGTCCGGGTGACTGGGAGAAAAGTTCAGACATCCTGCTGCTCCGAAAAGTCTGTGCCGCGCAGAAATGAAAACGGCGTTCGGAGTTTCCCCTGAACGCCGTTGCAATGCAATTTTGCGCCGGACCTGGCCTAGATAACCGAACCCATCTTGAAGATTGGCAGGTACATTGCGACAACGAGACCGCCGACCAGCACGCCGAGAATGGACATGATCATCGGCTCCAGCAAGCTCGACAGGTTGTCGACAGCGTTGTCGACATCCTCTTCGTAGAAGTCGGCGACCTTGGCCGACATATCATCGAGGGAGCCCGACTCTTCGCCAACGGCGATCATCTGGATAACCATGTTCGGAAACAGGTCCGTATTCTCCATCGCCTGTTGCAATCGCTGACCGGTCGAAACCTCGTCGCGCATCTTGAGTACGCCGATTTCGTAAACGATGTTGCCGGTCGCGCCGGCAACCGACTGCAAAGCCTCGACCAAGGGTACGCCGGCCGAAAACATGGTCGACAGGGTACGCGCATAACGGGCAATCGCCGCTTTTTTCAGAATTGGGCCAATAATCGGAATCTTCAGCATGATGCGATCAAGATTGTGTCGCATCTTTCGCGAGCGTTTGTAGAAATAGAAAAAAGCAGTCACGGCGGCGGCGATCACAATAGAAATAATCCAGCCGGACTCTCGGACAAACACCGACAGGTCGATAACCATGCGGGTGAAAGTTGGCAAATCGGCACCAAAGCCCTTGAACAGATCTTCGAACGCCGGGATAACAAAAATAAGAAGAATTGTTGTGACCACGAAAGCGACCACTAGCACCGCAGCCGGGTAGGTCAGCGCCTTCTTGATTTTCTTTTTCAGGGCCTCGGTTTTTTCCTTGTAGGTAGCGATCTTGTCCAGCAGGGTTTCGAGTGCACCTGCCTGTTCACCGGCTTCAACCAGGTTAATCACGAGATCGTCGAAGTACAGCGGATGCTTCGCAAGAGCCTCGGCGAGCGCGGTACCGCCCTCGACGTCGGCCTTCACGGCCAGGATCAGCTTTTGCATGGCCGGGTTTTCGTGGCCGGTGCCGACAATCTCGAACGACTGCACCAGCGGGATACCAGCGGACAGCATGGTCGCAAGCTGGCGCATGAAAATCGAGATGTCGCCCGGCGTTATCGTGCCGCCGCCACCGAGCAATTTCTTGCCCTGCTTCTTGATTCGGGTTGGGACCACGCCCTGCCGGCGCAGATCGGCACGAACGGCGGCCTCGCTGATCGCCATCGCCTTGCCTTTAACTTTTTGTCCCTTTCTATCCGTACCTTCCCAGGTAAACGGGATGCTGCTCATAGTTGCTGATTCGGCCATGTTTCTCGTCCGTTATCGAAACGATAATCTACTCAATGGTAACCCGGTTGATCTCTTCAAGGCTGGTAACCCCTTCCTTGACTTTGTTCAATCCGGCCCTGCGTAAATCGATAACCCCCTCTTTAACCGCCTGATCGGCAATCTGCATGGCATTGCCGCCCTCCATTATTATTCGGCCCATGACTTCGGATACCTCCATGACCTGGAAGATACCAACACGGCCCTTATAGCCGGAGTTACAGCTCTTGCAACCTTTCGGTGCGAAAATCGTTACACCCTTTTCCAGGTCTTTCGCATCGAAGCCCTCTTTTTGCAGCGCTTCGTGTGGCACTTCCCTGATTTCCTTGCACTGGTCGCAAAGTTTTCTGGCGAGTCGCTGCGCGATGATCAGGCTTACTGAGGTCGCGATCGCGTAGGGTTTGACACCCATGTCCACGAGGCGGGTCAGCGTTTTTGGCGCGTCGTTGGTATGCAGGGTCGAAAGCACCAGGTGGCCCGTTTGCGCGGCCTTGATCGCGATCTCCGCGGTTTCCAGGTCACGCACCTCGCCGACCATGATGATGTCCGGGTCCTGGCGCAGAAAAGCCTTCAGCGAAGATGCAAAGGTCAGGCCGACTTTCGGGTTGACGTTGACCTGGTTGACGCCCGGCAGGTTGATTTCCGCCGGATCCTCCGCGGTCGAAATATTGCGGTCGATGGTGTTCAGGTAATTAAGACCCGTGTACAGGGAAACGGTCTTGCCGGAGCCAGTGGGTCCGGTCACCAATATCATGCCGTAAGGTTTGTTCAGGTGCTTCAGGTAGAGCTCTTTCTGACGCGGCTCGTAGCCCAGTGCGTCGATGCCCAGCTGTGCGCTGGTGGGGTCGAGAATACGCAGCACGATTTTCTCGCCGAACAGGGTCGGGCAGGTATTGACACGGAAGTCGATCGCGCGATTTTTCGAGAGGCGCATCTTGATGCGCCCGTCCTGCGGTACACGTCGCTCGGCAATATCCATGCGTGACATCACCTTGAGCCGGGCGCAGACCTTGTTCGCCAGCGCAACGGGCGGTTGTGCGACTTCCGACAACACGCCGTCGAGCCGGGTTCGGACGCGGAAAAATTTCTCGTAAGGCTCGAAGTGCACGTCGGACGCGCCGCGCTTGATGGCGTCTAACAGAATCTTGTTGACGAAACGCACCACGGGTGCGTCTTCAATATCATCGCGCGCAACATCGTCGTGGTGGTCTTCATCACTCGTGACTTCGAGATTCTCGAGGTCAAAATCATCATCCGCAAGGCCATCCATGCGGGTGTCAACGGCTTCGATGGCCTTGACGATCCGTTCTTCCAGCTTGTCCTGTTCGACCACGATCGGATCGACGCGCATGCTGGTCTGGAACTTGATGTCATCGATGGCTTGTAAATTGGTCGGGTCGGCTATGCCAAGGAACAGCCGCTGGCCGCGCTTGACCAGTGGCAAGACCCGGTGCTTGTTAACCAGTTTCTGATCGACGCTGCGAATGACGTCGAGATCGATATCGAGCGCATCGAGGTCCATCAGGGGCACGCCAAATTCGTGTGATGCGGCCACGGCAATGGCGCGGGCATTGGCGAGGTTCTGGTTTACCAGGTAGGCGACCAGCGGCACCTTGTCTTTCCTGCGCTGCTCCTCGGCTTCGGCGAGCTTGTCCTCGCTGATGATGCCGTCCTGCACAAGCCGCCGGGGGAGGCCTGCCAGAGTGGATTGTGATGCGGGTGCCGCCATCTAGAATTGCCGTTCGATCATGCCCGTGAGCGTTACAGTCTCACTGATCCAAGTCCCCGGATCAACTCGATTTTGTGCGCCTTGTCACAGATAGGGAAATTGATTAAGTCAAACCCTCGAATAAGCCCGGCAAGGCCATTTTTCGGCGCAGCGGCGAGCCCTAGTTCCTGCAGCTTGAAGGCAGGTAACGTGTTTCAATGCTGGGTGCCTGGTGGGCAGCGGTTACACCGCCGCCGGTCAGTTCAACTACGCCAGCCGGCGCATTCGCGGCCCCGCAACGCCAGATGATGCTGCCACTCGGTGACATATAGGGTGTAAACGACATGGTTTCATTCTGAATATCCTGGTGCGCATCGTTGCCGAAGGTAACCTGCACCCGACCATCGATGATATCGACCTCGCCAACATACTTGCCCTGGCTGTCAGATGGCAGCGGGGTCATGCCGGCAGCGGTTCGATCGGCCGGCGGCCGGCCTTCCATGTTGTAGGCGTCAACCACGGGCGTCTTGGCACCGGCAGCTATGTTCAGCGCTTCCGCCACCTGTGCACGCACGGTATAGGTCTGGTAGGCCGATACCGCAATGGATGCGAGGATGCCGATGATCGCCACGACGATCATCAATTCGATCAGCGTAAAACCCCGATTGCGATTTCTCATGGTGTTCACCGAGTGCATCTTACAAAAAAAAAGCCCTGGCAAGGCCAGGGCTTCGTGACTGACCACTTAAGGTATGAAGCCCTAAGTGCACAAGTCTTTAGGTACGGCAAGCAGCCGGCAGGTGCCTGTTCTCAATGGCAGCAGAAGGACTGGCGCAATCCCACTGAAC
>CAZHLE010000166.1:0-1567 GCA_964533065.1 uncultured Woeseiaceae bacterium
TGAATTCGTACACCCAAGTAAAAAGTGCCAGGTGATTCAGCGCGAACTGGGCACACACCTGACCTCCTTCGCCGACGGCGTCCGTGCCGCCATGCGCGAGGATCCGGACGTCATCCTGGTCGGCGAATTGCGCGATCCCGAGACCATCACGATGGCCATGACGGCGGCCGAAACCGGCCACCTCGTGCTCGGCACCCTGCACACCACGGGCGCGGTAAAAACGATTGACCGAATTATTGACGCCCTGCCCGCCGAGCTTCGCGAGCAAACCAAAGCATTCCTGTCGATGAGCCTGAAGGCGGTCGTCACCCAGGTCCTGGTCAAGACGCCGGATGGCCGCGGGCGTCGCGCGATCCTCGAAATCCTGGTTAACAATCGTGCGATTGCGAAGCTGATCACGACCGACCAGACGCACCAGATCGCGTCGCAGCTGCAAACCGGTCGCGACCAAGGCATGCAGATGATGGACCAGGCACTGATGGAGGCTATCAACGCGAAGGAAATAGATCCTGACGACGCGTATCGCTATGCCAATGAAAAGAAACGGTTTCATCGCTACGTGACCAACAAGGACCAGATACCGCTTATAGATATCGGCGGCAACGAGAAGATGCTGAATGGCTAGGATCGACCACTACTTGCAGGAGGCTTTGAAGCAACGAGCGTCCGATCTGCATTTTGTGTCGGGTGACCCGGTGCGCGCGCGGGTGCACGTCGATCTGCGAATTTTGATGAACGAAAAACTTACGACCGAATTCGTACAGGAGTGTCTGTACGAGATTATGGACGCCTCCACACAACGCACGTTCGAAAACCGTGAATCAGCGGATTTCGCCTATAACATAGAGAACGTCTCGCGGTTTCGCGTCAACATTTTTCGCCACCTCAACGGTATTGGCGCAGTGCTGCGGGCGATCCCCAGCACCGCGCTAACTCTCGAACAGCTGAAAATGCCCAAGGTTGTGTACGACCTGTGCAAGCAAAACTCGGGCATGATCCTCGTTACGGGTAAGACGGGCTCGGGAAAGTCAACCACGCTGGCGGCGATGGTCGACTCGATTAACAAGAATATGAAAGGACACATTCTGACGATCGAGGACCCGATCGAGTTTGTGCACAGCACCAAGAACTGCCTGGTCAGCCAGCGCGAAGTTGGCGAACACGCCGAATCGTTTGCGGATGCGCTGCATTCGGCGCTGCGTGAAGACCCGGACGTCATACTGGTAGGCGAAATGCGTGACCTCGAGACCATCAGTATTGCTGTAACGGCCGCCGAGATGGGCATTCTCGTCATGGGTACCCTGCATACCAACGGCGCCGGGCAGACCGTCGACCGGATTATCAATTCTTTCCCGGCAGAAAAGCAGGGCCAGATTCGCACCATGCTCTCGACCTCGCTGCGCGGCGTGGTATCGCAACAGCTGCTGCCGACCAAGCAGCAGGCCGGTCGGGTCGCGGCACTGGAGGTATTGATCAATACCTCCGCCGTGGCAAACCTGATTCGCCAGGGCAAACTCGATCAGCTCGAAACTGCCATGCAGTCCGGAGGCGCATTGGGCATGCAGAC
>CAZHLE010000166.1:1577-2256 GCA_964533065.1 uncultured Woeseiaceae bacterium
CAGACCATGGACTCGGCCCTGATGGCGTTGGTCGAGGGCGCCGTGATCTCGGGCAAAGAGGCGTACCTGCAGGCCAACCACAAAGCGAAGTTCGAGCGCTTCAAGGAAGAGGCCTGAAACGTGGCATAATCGCGGCCTTTAACCCGGCCCGATGCAACTGATGCTCGTAAGTTCACGCAAAATTCTCGTTTCCAATGCTCTGCCCTACGCCAATGGCTCCATTCACATGGGCCATATGGTGGAGTACCTGCAGGGCAATATCTGGGTCCGCTTCCAGAAACTTCGCGGTCATCAGTGCACCTATATTTGTGCCAGCGACGTACACGGCACACCCGTGATGTTGAAAGCGCGCGAACTGGGCACCGCGCCCGAGCAGTTGACTGAGCAGGTCAGCGCCGAATTCCTGCGAGATTTTTCTGACTTCGGCATTGAGTTTGACAACTACTACACGACCCATTCGCCCGAGAACGAGCAGCTGGTCGGTGAGATCTTCGCGACGCTGCGGGCAACTGGCGATATCTACACCAGGATTATCGAGCAGGCCTACGATGAGCAGGAGGGCATGTTCCTGCCGGACCGGTTTGTGCGAGGTACCTGCCCGCGTTGTGGTACCGCCGACCAATACGGCGACGCCTGCGAGAATTGCGGTGCAACTTACACACCGGCCGACCTGATCGAG
>CAZHLE010000166.1:2266-4814 GCA_964533065.1 uncultured Woeseiaceae bacterium
CGGTGAAACGCGACTCCGAGCATTATTTTTTCCGCCTGAGCCGCTACGAGCAGCGCCTGCGCGAATGGATGCAAAGCGCGCGCCTCGAGAAGAGCGTCGTGGCCAAGCTCGATGAGTGGTTCGAGGCCGGCTTGCAGGACTGGGATATCTCACGCGATGCGCCGTATTTTGGTTTCCGCATCCCAGGTACCGAAGACAAGTACTTCTATGTCTGGCTCGACGCACCCGTTGGCTACGCCGCGAGCTTCAAGAATCTCTGCGACCGGCGCGATGACCTCGACTTCGACGAATACTGGAGGCCCGGCCATGACACGGAGCTCTACCATTTCATCGGCAAGGACATCATGTATTTTCACACCCTGTTCTGGCCGGCGGTGCTGCAGGCTGCCGGGTTCCGGACACCGACCAGCGTCTTCGCACACGGCTTCCTGACCGTCAATGGCCAGAAGATGTCGAAATCGCGCGGTACTTTCATCAAAGCCCGAACCTACCTCGACCACCTGCACCCGGCGCACCTGCGCTACTACTATGCCGCCAAGCTCGGTCCGACCATTGAAGATCTGGACCTCAACTTCGATGACTTCGCCGCACGCGTGAACTCGGACCTGGTCGGCAAGCTCGTCAACATCGCCAGCCGCTGCGCCGGCTTTATTAACAAGCGATTCGACGGCCAATTGGCGGCCGAACTGCACGACCCCGAGCTACATGCCGGCTTTACCGGAGCGTCCGACGCAATAGCGGACTACTATGAGGGACGCGAATACTCGCGGGCCATGCGCACCATCATGGCGCTGGCCGACGAGGCCAATCGCTATATCGATGAGCAAAAACCATGGGTTCTGGCCAAGGATGCGCAGCAACTCGGTGCCGTACAGGCCGTCTGCACCCAGGGCATCAATCTGTTTCGCTGTCTGATGATCTATCTTACGCCCGTCATTCCCAGCGTCGCCAACGATGCGCGTATTTTTCTTCGGGAACCGAACTGGTGCTGGGATGACGCAGGCACGCCATTGCTCGGCACGACGATATCCGGGTTCAAGCCCTTGCTGACCCGAGTCGAGCCCGAGCAGGTCCTAAACATGGTCGAGCAATCGAAACAAAGCTAGTTACAATACGACTCTGACATGTCAGAGCTAATCGTCATCCTGGTCGGAACCGTCCTCGTCAACAATTTCGTGTTGGTACGATTTCTTGGCCTGTGCCCGTTTCTCGGTGTTTCGCGAAATATCGAGGCCGCGGCGGGCATGTCGCTCGCGACCGCGTTCGTGCTGACATTGTCCTCGGCGACGTCGTACCTGTTACACAGCTACGTGCTCGTGCCGCTCGGACTCGAATACCTGCAGACGCTCAGTTTTATCCTGATCATTGCGGTCAGCGTGCAATTCACCGAGATCATGGTGCGGCGCCTTAGCCCCCTGCTGCATCAGGTGCTGGGCATTTACATCCCGTTGATCGCGACCAATTGCGCGGTCCTCGGTGTCGCCCTGCTCAACGTGCAGGAATCCAATGGGTTTGTGCAGTCCGTGTTTTTCGGATTCGGCGCGGCCGCCGGCTTTGCGCTGGTGCTTGTCCTGTTCGCCTCGATTCGCGAGCGGATCGAGGCGGCTGATGTGCCAGCCCCGTTTCGCGGCACCGCGATCGCATTAATGACCGCCGGCATCATGTCGCTCGCGTTCATCGGATTTGTCGGCATGGCCCGCCCATGACTGCTGTGCTCACCATCACCTTGATTGCACTGCTCGCCGGGCTGGCACTCAGTTTCTCCTACCGTTCGATTCCGGTGCGACCGGCGGGCCTGGTCGAGAAAGTCAATAAACTGCTGCCACAAACGCAGTGCGCGCAATGTGGCTACCCGGGCTGCCGTCCTTACGCCGCCGCCGTGGTCGAGGAAAATGCCGCGATCAACCTGTGCACGCCAGGCGGCGAACATGTGATGCGCGAATTGGCCGAGCTGCTGGGCCGGGATACCCTGCCGCTGGCTGTCGCGCCGCCGGAAAGCCGCATGGTGGCGAAGATCAATGAGGATCTCTGTATCGGGTGCACGCATTGTCGTAACGCTTGCCCGGTCGACGCAATCATTGGCAGCCACCAGTTCCTGCATTCGATTATCGAATCCGAATGCACGGGCTGCGAACTGTGCGTCGCGCCCTGCCCTGTGGACTGCATCAGTATGCGGAGCGCTGCATGAGTGCGCCGACCTACGATCTCGGAAAACTGCACGGTGGCCTGCGTCTGCCGGGCAACAAGCTCGAGTCCACACAAGACCCGATCCGGAAAATGCCGCTGCCGGAGCTGCTCATACTGCCGATCACGCAGCACGTGGGCGAAGCGGCGCAGCCGGTCGTTGCGATCGGCGAGCAGGTCCTGAAGGGCCAGCTGATCGCCGAACCGGGCGGCAAGCTGAGCGCGCCCATCCACGCCTCCTCATCCGGCACGATCGTCGCCATTGAGCCCTGGCCCGTGTCCCGTCGTTATGGCGACAAGGCGCCCTGTATCGTCATTGAATGTAATGGCGAGGATCGTGCGATCAAATCGGCAGCGGTTCGGC
>CAZHLE010000167.1:0-4784 GCA_964533065.1 uncultured Woeseiaceae bacterium
GAAGTCCTGAGCGACGCTGATGCTTTGCTCCAGCCAGTAAGCGAACTGACCATCACGCGTATACGGGAACAGCTGCTGTGTCGCCCACAGCGCGACCGCCGATGCGCCGGGTCGTGAACATTCGAGGCTGATTTCACCTAGGTGCAGTTCGGCAGAACTGAAATAGGTGAAAGGTGAGTCATGTTGGTAGAAATGCCCGACGCTCGCATCCTTGAACAGTACGCAGCCACAGCCGTAGGGCTGCAGGCCATGCTTGTGCGGATCGACCACGATGGAGTCGACGTCACTGAGACGCTCATAGGCGGCGCGAGTCGCTGGCGCCAGGTTGCTGCACAGGCCGAAGTAGCCGCCATAAGCCGCATCCGCGTGCACCCGAACGCCGTAAGTCTTTGCAAGAGCGAGGATGGCGGGCAGTGAATCAACCGCCCCAAAACCGGTATTGCCGATCGTCGCGACAATCGTGCCGACATCACCTTGCTGCAGTAGCGATTCAATCGCTTCGAGTTGCATGCGCCCGGAGTTATCCACGGCAACCGGAGCGAACGTCAGGCCCAGCACCTCGCTGATACGCTGATGAGTGTAATGCGCCTGTGCCGAGGCAATGATGCGCTTGCCGGGATGCAACCGCCCGGCAATCCAGAGCGCCTCGAGATTGGCCATCGTGCCGCCACCGGTCAGGTGCCCGAGCGGCTTCTCCCAGCCATACAATCGGCCCAGCGCATCGATACATTCTTTTTCCATCGGCGAGCTGGCGCGGCTGCCATCGAGTGCGTGGTTGTTCGGGTTGACCCAGAGCGACAAGGCATAAGCAATGCGCGCAATGGCGTGCGGAGGTTTCAGCATCTGTCCTACGTACTGCGGGTGGTAGTAGGGGTAATTGTCCTGCATGCGCTCCGCGACGGTTTGCAGCACATCGGCAACCGCCTGCTGGTCGAATTCGGGCGTAAATTCCGGCAAAGCCGAATAACCGCGCGCCAGGGTCGCCAGCGCATCGCGAAGCAGTTCAATTTCGGCCGGGTTAATCATGCCTCCGAGCTTACCGCAATTTCCGCGCGGCAGGCTTGGCATCATTGACGGACTCGCATAGGCTATCGGCCATTCTTACCTCACTCAATCTGGAACAAATATGCAAGTCCGACAGCTTGTAACAGAACCGTTGTTGCATTTCTTCGTTGTTGGTGTGCTGCTGTTCGCCGTGTTCAGCGTCTTGAATCCTGCTGGCATGCGTTCCGAACAGGAAATCCTTGTCAGCCAGGCGCAGGTGGCCAGCCTGTCCCTGCAGTTCGAGCGCATCTGGCAGCGGCCGCCAACCGAGAGTGAATTGCAAAGCCTGATCGACGCGTGGATTCGGGAGGAAGTCCTGTACCGCGAAGGCATGGCGATGGGCCTTGATCGTGACGACCAGGTGATTCGCAGGCGAATCGCGCAAAAGATGATGTTGTTTGCCGACAGTCTGACTGAAATTGAGCCCAGCGAGGAGCAATTGCAGCTATGGCTGAACGACAACGCGGCACGCTACCGGCTTCCGGACACTTACACATTGCAGCAAGTGTATTTTGACGGCGAGCGACCCGCCCTTGAACAGCAACAGGCGATCGCGGAGGCGCTGGGCCAGTTGCGCTCCGGTGCACTGACGGCGGCCGATGTCGGCGATCCGATCCTGCTGCCGGCGTCTCTCGATGCAGCCGCTAATATCGAAATACGCCGAATTTTCGGCGACGAGTTCGTCGCGGGCTTGCGATCATTGCCGGTCGGGGAATGGGCGGGACCGGTCCGTTCGACTTACGGTATGCACCTGGTATGGATTGCTGCGCACGAACCTGGCCACGCGGCAGTAATGGCGGAGGTTCGTGACGCCGTATTGCGGGATTTCTACAGCGAGCAAGCAGAGCGGCTGACTGAGGCATTTTACGAGGCACTCAAGTCGCGCTACACCGTGCAACTTGAAGCCGCATCATGATGCGACGTCATCTTATCGGCCTGCTGCTGATTCTTGTTGGTAGCTACTGTAGTGCCGATATTTTTCGGCCAGCCTATCTTGAGATTCGGGAGATCGACGATGATTCCTATGACGTATTGTGGAAAGTACCGGCATTGGGCAATGATCTGCGCTTGTCGGCTTACGTCGTATTCCCGACGGATACGATCAATATCAGCGAGCCGCGCGCGGTCATCAGCAACGGCGCCTGGATTGAACGCTGGCAGATCCGTCGTAACGGCGGCCTGGAGGGCCAGACCATCTCTATCGCAGGTTCAGCATCTGGCGTGACCGAAGTCATCGCACGCATCGAGCGGTTGGATGGAAGTTCGCAGGTCGAATCGCTTGCAGTGGACGAGACGGCATTTGTCGTTCAGCCGCCTGCGGGACAACTGGAGGTCGCCGCCACCTATCTCGTGCTCGGTATCGATCACATTCTCGGCGGCATCGATCACTTGTTGTTCGTGCTGGCCCTGCTGCTGATCGTGCGTGGCGGCATACGCATCATTGCAACCGTCACGGCCTTTACCGTTGCGCACAGCATTACACTCGTAGCCGCAACGATGGGGTGGGTGAACATGCCCGGTCCGCCGGTCGAGGCAATCATTGCCTTGAGTATTGTTTTTGTTGCGGCCGAAGCGATACACGGCTTTCGAGGCAAACCGGGGCTTACAGCTCGCGCACCCTGGCTGGTGGCATTCAGCTTTGGGCTGTTGCACGGGTTCGGGTTCGCGGGTGCGCTGGCCGAGGTCGGCTTGCCGCAGAATGCCATCCCGATCGCCTTGCTGATGTTTAACGTGGGCGTCGAGATCGGCCAGATTCTGTTCGTGGTTGTCATGATGTTGGTTGGCATCCTTCTGGCTCGCATGGGACTCAGCCGTCAATCGTGGTCAATGCCGGCGGCGGCCTATGGCATTGGCTGTGTCGCGGCGTTCTGGACGATCGAACGGGTCGCGAGTTTCTGGGTGTAAAGAGCGGGGGGGGGTTGGCGATGGCGAGGCAACGCAAACGAATCAGTTCCGGCGCACCCTGGGAGGCGCTGGTCGGCTATTCCCGGGCGGTACGCAGTGGCGACTTTATTGCCGTGTCGGGCACGACCGCCATCGGCAACGATGGCAAGTTGATCGGAGCGGGTGATGCCTACCGGCAAACACGGCGTTGCATCGAAATTATCCAGGCTGCATTGCAACAGGCGGGTGCAGAGTTACGGCACGTGGTGCGTACGCGCATTTATGTTACGGACATCACCTGCTGGAACGATATTGCGCGCGCGCACCAGGAAGCCTTTGCGGATATCAGGCCTGCCACTTGCATGGTCGAGGTCAGCCGCCTGATTGATCCGGCGATGCTGGTCGAAATCGAAGCAGACGCAATAGTCGATGACTAGGGATCGTTGCGCGTCCAGGTATCCGAGCGGCCGAACAGAGATACGCCGATATAGCCACGAACTTTGAGCGTATTGCGATCCAGCAACGTTATGCTGCTCTTGTATGTGTTGCCACTGTTCGGGTCATAGATGGTGCCGCCTTTCCAGGCATGCTCTGCCGTGTAATCAAAGCCCTGCAGAATCGTAATGCCCAGTAAGGGGCGACCGCGTAAGGCTGGATCCGGGTTGAGTTTGTCGACGCGTCCCTGGTCCGCCGGGTCGGTCGCGCCGGCGGCGATACCGACCGGCTTGCCATCGACAAGCCGGATCTCAATCCAGCCCGTCTTGTCGCCGCTTAGCCAGCGACCTTCGATATCGGCCGGCCCGGCGAGTACCGCGGTACAGATTAGTAGCATGGCTGCAGCGAAAAGTGGTTTCACGATATTCAGCACGTATGATCTGGACCCGGAATCATAACGGATCCTCGACCAGGACTGAATTTGCGCCGTACCGACCTTTGCAGCTCGACTACGTCAATGTGCTGCTTCCCGCCCATTTCCTCGTACCGTGGTCGCATCTCGGTGGCTACGATCGGCAGCGCTTTGTGGACTACCTGTACGGTAGCGGTGAATGCACCGAGCAATGGGCGCACGAGGCGGCCGACCTGCCGTCCGTGGCGGGGCCACGACGAAAACCCGGTGACTGGCATCGTTCGATTCCGCGCTGTGCACTGGAGTACCCTTTTTCGAACGGCACGCTTGCGGTGGCGAATCACTTGCCAAATTATCAGCGCGTCTACGACCTTCCGAAGCGCGTCATTCCGGCTCCATTCCTTTCGACGCGCTTCGAAACGCAGGATGCACAGCGCGAATTGTTGCGCCGGGCGGCGCGGGCAATGGGTGTGGCAACGCCACAGGATCTCGCCGACTATTTTCGCAGCGCTGCGCTTGTTCGACTTTCATTTCTGCAGGCATGGCTGGGCCTCGACCGCATTCGTATTGTGTCGCGAAACAGCATCGGCCGGCGACTCACTGCGGCTGTTGATTCCCGCTGAATTTGTGTATGTTGCAGTTTCGTCTCGGACGGAGGTCTCGCCAATGTTCTCGTACCATCATCTGCAAGAGTGGTCTGCATGAAGACCTGGCTGGCAGTTGCATGCGCGGGCCTGTTGTTGTGCGCGTGTGGCGGCGGCGAAGTGCTGGCCAGCAAGCCAGCAACCGTTCCGGTTGGTCTCGACCTGTCAGGAGACTGGGTCATGTCCGGCAGCACTGGCTTCAATCAACGCGAGTCGCGCGAGCTCGCTGTGAGCGTTTTCCTGCAAATGGGTACGTCGCTAAAGGTGACACAGACCGCGTCCGGCCTGTTTTTCAGCTTTGACCGCTCGGTAGTCGAGGAGTACCTGTTCGGCGAGAATCGCCAGGTTTCGGTCGGCGCAATTTC
>CAZHLE010000168.1:0-3861 GCA_964533065.1 uncultured Woeseiaceae bacterium
CACGTGCCCGACGGCGCCACGCCCAAGGACGGCCCCAGCGCCGGAGCGGCCATGACCACGGCCTTCGTGTCCACGCTGACCGGCATCCCGGTGAAGGCCGGCGTGGCGATGACGGGCGAGATCACGCTGCGCGGTGAAGTCACCGCCATCGGTGGCCTGAAGGAAAAACTGCTGGCGGCGCATCGAGGCGGCATCACCACGGTGATGATCCCGGAAGAAAACGTCAAGGACCTGCAGGACATCCCGGCCAACGCCAAGGACCATCTCGAGATCATCCCGGTGCGCTGGATCGACCAGGTATTGAAGATCGCCCTCGAAAGTGAGCCGCAGCCGCTGCCCGACGAGGAGGTGCTGGCCAAGCCCGAGGCCGCAGGCGCACCTGCCGCGCCTTCTGTCGGCGGGGACGCACTTCCCCATTGATGGGCCGCTGAAAAGTGGCTATACTGTGAGGCTACGCGGGAATAGCTCAGTTGGTAGAGCGCAACCTTGCCAAGGTTGAGGTCGGGAGTTCGAGCCTCCTTTCCCGCTCCAAAAAATACATCAGGGGCTGCCCGGCGGGCGGCCCTTTTTCGTTAGACTGGCCGTTCGACGGCGGGCCATAGAGCGGCACGAGGGGGTCTTGATGCTGGATTACGAAAAACTTGGTGCTTTTTACCTCGGCAAGCGGGTCGACGAGCAGAGCAATGAGCTGACGGACGATGTCGTGCTCTACGACGCCAAGGACCTGACCACCCACGCTGTGATCATTGGTATGACAGGGTCCGGCAAGACCGGGCTGGGTATCAGCCTGCTCGAGGAGGCCGCGATGGACAACATCCCGGTCATCGCCATTGATCCAAAGGGCGATCTCGGCAACATTCTGCTGACTTTTCCGGAACTTTCGGCCAGTGACTTCCGGCCATGGGTCAATCCGCGCCAGGCCAGCGACAATGGCCAGAGTGAGGACGAGTTCGCTGCCGCGCAGGCTGCCCTTTGGAAAAAAGGGCTTGCGCAGTGGGGTCAGGACGGAGCGCGCATAGCGCGCATGCGACAGAACGTCGATCTTGCCATCTACACGCCCGGCAGTTCGGCCGGTCTGCCGATTTCCGTGCTGCAGTCATTCAGCGCACCATCGCAAGCCCTGATTGACGATGCGGACCTGTACGCCGACCGTATCCAGGCCGTTGCCAGCGGCCTGCTGTCGCTGTTGCGGATCGACGCCGATCCGGTCTCGAGCCGTGAGCATATTCTGATTTCGCGCCTGCTCGACCATGCGTGGCAGCAGGGGCGCGATCTTGGCATCGCGGAACTCATCGCCGCAATCCAGAATCCTCCGTTACAGAAAGTCGGTGTCATGGACATGGATTCGTTCTACCCGGCGAAAGATCGATTCGGCCTGGCGATGAAACTGAACAACCTGCTCGCTGCGCCGGGCTTTACGGCCTGGACCGAAGGTGAACCGCTGAACGCTGGTCGCCTGTTGTATACCGATACGGGCAAACCGCGTATCTCGGTCGTGTCGATTGCGCACCTCGACGACACGGAGCGCATGTTCTTTGTCGCCATGCTGCTGAACGACCTGGTTGCCTGGATGCGCGCGCAACCCGGTACGTCGAGTTTGCGGGCTATTCTGTACATGGACGAAATTTTTGGTTTCATGCCGCCGGTCGAGAACCCGCCATCCAAAAAACTGCTGTTGACACTATTGAAGCAGGCGCGCGCTTATGGTCTTGGTGTGGTGCTCGCGACACAGAATCCGGTCGACCTCGATTATCGGGGCTTGTCGAATACCGGTACCTGGATGATCGGGCGCCTGCAGACCGAGCGCGACAAGGCACGCGTGATGGAGGGTTTGGAAGGCGTCAGCCAGGGTGGCGAATTCGACCGGCAAAAGATGGAGCAAACCATCGCCGGACTCGGCAAGAGGCGCTTCCTGCTGCATAACGTGCACGAGGACGCTCCGGTGGTTTTCAATACACGTTGGGCTATGTCCTATCTCGCCGGGCCATTGACCCGCGACCAGATTCGTAAACTTGCGGCAGATACGATGACAGCGAGTGATGCGCCCGCAGAAGCCGTCGCGTCCGGTGTGGCCCAGACAAACGCGGCTCCCGCGGCGCCCGTTTTGCCGCCGGGTATTGATCAGTATTTCGTTGCCGGTCAGGGCGCACACCTCGTTTACTACCCGCGCCTGTCGGCGCTGACTGACGTTGCGTTCCGCAATGCGCGCTACGGAGTCGATGATCGTTGCGAAAAAACCTACGTTGTCGAGTTTGGTGACGGCGCACTGGCAGTCGACTGGGATGCAGCCGAGATATTGCCCATCACCGCCGCGAACCTGGAGCGAGATCCCGGGCCGGATGCGCTATTCACCGAGTGTCCCGCGAGTGCCTTACAGGTGAAGAACTATGCGCTGTGGCAAAAGCAGTTGCGGGACTGGCTGCGGAACAACGAGTCGGTCACGCTGTATCAGCACCAGCAGCTCCGCGCAAATTCGGAGCCCGGCGAAACCGAGGGCCAGTTTCGAACCCGGCTTCAGATTCTCGCGAATGAGCGGCGCGATGCGGCGGTTGCCAAAATCCGACAGCGCTATGCGAGCAAGGCCGCAACGCTGGAAAATCGCCTTTTGCGAGCCGAACAGTCGATCGAGCGGGAACAACAACAGGCGTCAGCGCAAAACGTCAGCACGGCGATTTCCTTCGGTACCGCGATACTCGGTGCGGTCTTGGGGCGCAAGCGCCTCAGCGCGACCACGGCCAGTAAACTGGGCACGGCCATGAACCGTGCCGGTGGGGCACGCAAGCAGGCCGGAGACGTCGCGCGTGCGCGGGAGACGGCAGACAAGGTGCGTGCAGATCTGGTTGAATTGAATAGCGCGCTGGAGCTTGAGGTTGCCGGATTAGGCCAGGCCTTCAGCGCGCAGGACGAGAAACTGGTCGAAATCCCGATCCGGCCAAAGGCCACAGACATTCACATCCCGCTTATTGCCCTTGTGTGGCTGCCTTACCGGGCGGATGATACTGCCGGGAATTTGCGATCCGGATCGCAACCAAAACTACAACCAGCATGGTAAGGGGACAGGAATGAAAGACCGAGTGAAATTATTGGCAGTGGTACTCAGTGCATTGCTCGCGGTGGCGTGCAGCAAGGAAGAGGCAGCATCCAATACGGATGCTGCGATGGACCAGGCCAGTGAAGTTGTCGAGGAAGCAGCAGAGGCGACTGACGACGTGATGCACGAGGCCGGCGAAATGGTCGATGAGGCCATGGACGAAGCGGCTGAGATGGCCGGAGACGCGATGGACGACGCGGCCGAGGTCGTTGAAGAGGCAGCTGAAGAGGTAACCGGAGAGTAAGCGTGTGACTCAGTCGTCGCACAACGAGAAGCACAGAAAGCCGGCCGCGGGGCCGGCTTTTTTATTCTAGAGTGCCGCGATGTCGACCGCGCCGGTCGCAATGCGCGAGCTATCGTCGGCAGACTCCGTCCAGGCGAAAATCAGCTGTGCACCCTGGCGCGACATTTGTGGCACGGAAAGTGCGCGCGCGAAAGCGATCAGCCTTACCGGGCCTGGAGGCGCGTCCGCCGAGAGGCGGCGCGCTTGCACGGCGTAGAGGCCGTGCGCGGCAGGCGCCAGCCAGCTGACGGCGACCGCATCGTCTTGCAGTAATTCCACGGCAACTCGGCCCAGTGTCGCGCCACGCACCACCTCGATCGGCGCTGAAAAACTCGCACCGCTGTCGGCGGAAACGGCGAGCTGCACCCTGGGTTCGACGACCGCAGTGAACCAGGCCACCGCTACCTGCTTGCCGTTCGCCGCAATCGAGGGCCCATTGACGGGGCAGCCGTCGATTCGCCAGTTGTCGCTCGCGACTGGCATGCCG
>CAZHLE010000168.1:3871-4771 GCA_964533065.1 uncultured Woeseiaceae bacterium
CCAACATCACCCGCTTTGGCCTCGGGGCCCAGTTCGCCGGGGGGCTTTGCGCCAATGCCGACTGGCATGCCGGCCTGCCACTGGCCGTCAATAGATCGCGCAACATATATATCCCGGATCTCATCCACGCTGCGATCTCGATAAACAGCGATCGGGCCTGACGCGGCAATGGCGACATCGGTCTGGCAGCATTCGCATACAAGTTCATCCACTAGTTGCGTATCGCTGCGCAGGGTCATGCCGCTTGCAACCGGATCGTCAGTGACCTCGTTGACCATCTTCCGGCCGTCCAACCACAGCAGGCCGGCAACGCCACCGTCAGGATAGATGGATACAAAACCATGTTCGGTGTCGGTGCCGTCATCGTGTGGGCTACGGGCGGCTGACCAGCTTCTGCCTCCGTCGTACGATTCAGCGAGCGCGATATCGTAGGCGTGCGAACGGTTGCCGGAGGCTTGCAGCCAATGTGCGGCGAGATGTCCGCTACCGAGCGGCACAACCGAAGGCAGGTCGGCCCAGTTCACGAAGAGGTTATCTGCTTCCGTCACGGTGGTCGCTTCGCCCCAGGCACCATTGCTGAATCGCGCGTAACGCAGTGCGACATGGTCGTTTACCGGTTGCAGCCAGCTCAGAATCAACTCGTCACCGGGTCCCGCAGACAGCCGCGGGCTGGTCGCCGCATGCGCCGCGGGCGAGGGGATGTCGTATACCGAGTACTCGGGTACCGACTCGCCCGAACAGCTGACAAGGCTGTAGACCAGTGCTGCTTTGATAAGGAAATTAATTGTTTTCACGGCAGCATTATGCGGATTTCGACGGTATACTGCGACGCCTGAAAAACGGGGCTAGGTGGCAGAGTGGTCATGCAGCGGACTGCAACTCCGTGTACGCCGGTTCGAT
>CAZHLE010000169.1:0-4758 GCA_964533065.1 uncultured Woeseiaceae bacterium
ACATCAAGCCCTTGAACGTGGAAGCATCGAGCCGATGAGCATCCAGTCAGAGCTTACTGCCAGCAACGGCAAAAGTGACGCCGTTCAATTTTGTGCCTATGTCGAGGATGACGAATCACGCGCTGTGGTCGAGCAGGTCGTTCGCGATCTGGTGATCGCGCATGCGACTGTCGTCAAGGGGTCGATCCGCACGGCAATCAAGGCGCTCGGCCAACGGCGGTCGCCCAAGACCCTCATCGTCGATGTGTGCAAATCCGAGTTGCCGCTCTCCGACATCAACGAGCTTGCCGAGGTGTGTGAGCCGGGCGTCAGTGTGATCGCCATTGGTGATCGCAACGATGTCGGGCTTTTTCGGGAGCTCTTGAATAGCGGCGTCAGCGATTACCTGGTGAAGCCGATTACCCCGACCCTGGTCCAGCGCGCGCTCTTGGCGACGGCCGATGGCGATAGCCGTAGCCGCCAGACGACCAGGCTCGGGCGCTTGGTAGCAACGGTCGGCGCGCGCGGCGGGGTAGGCGCCACCATGGTGGCGACCAGCATGGCTTGGAGCATCGCCAATCGGCGGCGCCGGCGGGTCGCCCTGCTCGATCTCGACTTGCAGTTTGGCAGTGTTGCCTTGTCTCTGGACCTGGAGCCCACGCATGGTCTGCGCGAGGCCCTGGAGAATGCCAGCCGAATCGACGGCCTCTACATCGAGCGCTCAATGGTGCAGCAGTCGGAATCGCTATTCGTGCTCAGTTCCGAAGAGGAACTGATTGACGACATGCCTCACGACCCGCAAGCACTCGCCGTCCTGGTCAATGAACTCCGCAACAAATTCCACTACCTCATTGTCGATCTGCCAAAATCCCTAACCGCTGAATCTCATCAAATAATAACAAACGCGACTCATCTTGTTGTAGTAACCGATCTCTCGTTGGTCGGCATGCGCGATACCCTGCGAATCGTGCAGTTTGCCTTGCAAGGCAATGCCGCATGCCAGGTCACTATCGTCGCCAATCGAGTGGGTGAGTATCGGGATGGCGAAATCGCCACTGCCGAATTCGAGAAAGCGATCGGCCGCAGGATAGACTTGATAATTCCCTTTGAACCCAAAAGCGTAACGTCGGCGATGAATATCGGCAAGCCAGTGTCCAGCCACAGCAAGAATGTCGGTGAGTCGATAGACCAGCTGATCGATATCCTTTCCGGTGTCGTCAGCAGCCAAAAATCCGGGCTCCTGACCCGGTTATGGAATCGGTAGAGCAGATCGGATGTTCGGCAAACGCTCCCCCACAGACGAAGCACCAAAGGCAATCGCCGAAGCGAGCCCGTCGCCGGATGCGAGCAGCCAGTCAGCGGCGCCGAGTGCGATGCCTACCGCCCGCGAGCTTGTCGCGCTGCCGGCATCCCGATCCGAGCAGAACAACACTGCCCGCCGCGGCCAAAGCGTTCTCGCTTCTCAACAGTTGGTGCACGGCCTGCTTTACGAGCGTATCGACGGCGCTGCCGCCGCACGGCTCCCTCGTGATGTCCTGCTACAACAAGTTGTCGAACTAATTGGCGAAATTGTCGTCGAGCAGCGTCTATCACTGACCGGTAGTGAGCAGTTGCTGCTGGGCCGTGCTATTGTCGACGACATGGTCGGCCTCGGCCCGCTCGAGGAACTATTGCAAGACGACAGCATCACAGACATAATGGTCAACCAACCAGATCAAATCTACGTCGAGCGCCGCGGCAAGCTCCAGCTGACCACCATTCGTTTTCGCGACCGCCACCACGTCATGAACGTCGCACAGCGCATTGTGACCCGTATCGGCAGGCGAATCGATGAAACATGTCCAATTTGCGATGCTCGCCTCGAAGATGGCAGCCGCGTCAACATCATTGCACCCCCGTTGGCACTCGACGGATGCACCATTTCCATCAGAAAATTCGCCAAGAAGAAAATTACCCTCGACCTTATGGAGCGCCAGAATAATATTAGCCCAAGTATGGCTAAAGTTTTAAAGATCGCGGCGGCCTGCCGGTTGAATGTCGTGATTTCCGGCGGGACCGGATCGGGCAAAACGACGATGCTGAATGCGATGTCGCAACTGATCGACGAGGGCGAACGGATTGTCACGATCGAGGACGCCGCCGAACTACAGTTGCAGCAACCACACGTTGTACGCCTCGAAACGCGGCCCGCTAATCTCGAGGGGCATGGCGAAATTCTCATGCGCGACCTGGTGAAGAACGCGCTCAGAATGCGCCCGGACCGGATCATTTGCGGTGAGGTGCGCGGACCCGAGGCGATGGACATGCTCCAAGCCATGAACACAGGCCACGATGGATCCATGTGTACATTGCACGCAAACAACCCGCGAGAAGCAATGAGCAGGCTAGAAAACATGATCACCATGGCCGTCGGCAACCTGCCCCAGAAGGCGATACGAACCCAGATCGTCGGTGCGGTCAATCTTGTCATTCAAGTATCGAGGATGCGCGATGGCGTCCGACGCGTGACCCACATCTCCGAAATAATCGGGCTCGAAGGCGATGTCATCACGATGCAAGATCTCTTCACGTACGAATATCAGGGCGAGAATCGCGACGGCACTTTGCTCGGCGCCTTTAGATCTGCAAATCTTCGACCTTTCTTTTCTAAACGCGCCGCGTACTTTGGGCTTGATCGAGCTCTCCAAGCTGCGGTGACTGAATAGAGTCGCAATGATGTTTGCAACTTCCGGCAATTGGACTTTGGCGTGTCTTTCGGCACTGGCCATATTGACATGCATGATTGCCCTTAGTCGCTATCAGCGTGGCCATGTTCTTTCAAGAAGCCGGCTCGGTCGAGCAACGCGACAAAATAGCAGCGAGGGCAAGAGCCTCACCGACCTGCCCTCCATCGCCCGTGAACGCTATGCTTTTCTCAAAAAAAGACATAATAGCAAAGGAAAAATATTGTGTTTCCTAATCTCAATCGCGGATCTGCTGTACAGCAGTGGGATTAAGTGTTCTATCTACGCCTTTTTTTCGTTCGTTTTTCTTTTGTCTTTATTCTTTGCCGTGCTAATTTACAAATTGACTGGCTTTAATTTTATTGTAGCAACTGCTATCTCACTTCTTTTCGCATTTTATTTTTCAATGCAGATACTGATTCGGCTAAGGGCGCGCAAGCTCCATCGCTTTCAAGAGATTTTTCCGGAGGCGCTTGATCTTATTGTTCGAAGCGTGAGGGCAGGATTGCCAGTCAGCGAGTCGATAAAGATGATTGGTACCGAGGTTGCTGACCCCGTGGGGGAGGCCTTCCGTGAGGTGGCTTCAAATCTGGTAATCGGCATGTCGCTCGACGAAGCGCTTGCTCTATTGCAGCGCAAATTTCCCATTCAAGAGGTCAAATTTTTCGCCATAAGCCTCACAATTCAGCAAGAAACGGGTGGCAACCTGGCTGAAATCTTATTCAATTTGGCCGCAATTATGCGCAAGCGGGTGCAGATTGGCAAAAAAATTCGCGCACTTTCTTCCGAAGCGCGGGCGTCGGCGCTTATCATCGGCTCGCTTCCGTTTATTGTTGGGCTGGCGATATATGCACTTAATCGAGAGTACATCGAAGTTTTACTGTTTGATGATCTCGGACGGCTGTTTTTGCTGGGAGCACTGGGAAGCATAGCAGCTGGAGCAATCGTCATGGCAAAGTTGATAAGGTTCGAGATATGATTCAGGAAAGTGGCATCGATTTTATCGGAACATTTGAGCCGATAACACTGGCACTGATTGTTGGTTCCGCTGTCCTTCTGATTTTGACAGTGCCCTTGATCGTGGATATGCGGTCCGGCACGTCGCGGCTGCGCAACTCAATGATCGAACGGCACACGGCAAAACTGAAGGCTGACGCTAGGCGTCGTGTTCGCGGCTCGGCTTGGCAAAACTCGGGAGGTCCACTAGCGCGCTTGACGAGCCTTTTGGCACTTCTTCCGAATCATGTGAGAATAGAAAAGCAGAAGCTGCTTCGTTCTGCCGGTTTCGTTGATCATCGCTCAGTCATTGTGTTTTGGAGTGTCAAAGCATTTTTTCTGGTAGCTACACTTGTTTTTATTTTATTGTATTTGGCATTTTCGATGAGTAGCGCAAGCGAATTTAAGGGTCTTATTTTTTTGGGCGCGTTTGCAGCTTTGGGTTATTTCGGGCCCGATTTTTTTGTGAGCCGACAGAGAGTGGTAAGATTGAAGAGGATTGAACGTGGCTTACCCGATGGGCTGGATCTACTTGTTATTTGCGCTGAGGCTGGCTTGAGCTTGGATGCTGCACTCAAGCGGGTTGCCGACGAATTTGTTTCAATGGTGCCGGAGTTGTCGGAGGAGTTGCTGTTGACGTCAGTCGAGCTCAATTTTCTTCCTGATCGCCGGCAGGCGCTTTTGAATCTTTCGCAGCGCGTAGATGTTCCTTCGCTTCGGGGCGTGACGGCAACCCTCATCCAAACTGAAAAATATGGAACTCCACTAGCGCAAGCATTGCGAACACTTTCTTCGGAGTTTCGAGAAAATCGTCTGCTGAAGGCCGAAGAAAAGGCAGCAAGATTACCAGCTATATTGACAGTTCCAATGATCGTGTTTATTTTGCCGGCGCTGTTTATTGTCTTAGCGGCGCCGGCATTTATTAAAGTGGCAGAGAAAGTTGGCAATTAACTTCCTGATTATCCAAAATCCTCATCCGGCGATGATCACCCGGTACGGCCGCGGCTTGGCCTGCAGGCCTGCCCACATGAGCCGCTCGGTCATGGTGTCGAGCTGATAG
>CAZHLE010000170.1:0-4746 GCA_964533065.1 uncultured Woeseiaceae bacterium
CAACGCCAAACCTGGTCAGGATCTTGGTGCAGAGACGATAGGTGCCGCCGTAGGCCACGTCCGAGATCACGGCGTGCGAGCCCGCACTGAGGAACGCCAGCATCACGGCCTGGATGGCGCTCATGCCGGTGCCGAAACAGGCGCAGTCGACGCCGCCTTCGAGATCGGCCAGCTTGAGTTCGAGTGCCTTGACGGTAGGGTTGCCCGAGCGTGAGTAGGTAAAACCCTTGCTCAGGTACTCGTCGACCGAGGGTTGTACATAGGTTGTGGTCTGGTAGATCGGTGTCAGTATCGAGCCGGTCTGTGGGTCCGGGGTAACGCCAGCGTGAATCTGTCGGGTCCTGAAGCCCATGTTTGTGGTCCTTTGTACGATTTCGGAGACCGCGAATCATACATGCAACCGACCTGCGGCGGGAGCGCGCGGCGGCTAGAGGTCGGCTTTGAGTCCGAGCGGGTCGTCAGGGTTCACACCGGGCATGAACTGTTCATGTCGATCGAGGTTGGTCAGTTGGTAAACGAGGCCCAGCCAGTTATTGACGATAGCCTTGCCCGTGTCGCCCCAGGTGTTATCTGCGTAATTTACGAGCTCGTTTTCGGGAAAGTCGGGCGGCGTGACGCCAGTGGCTACGGCGCGGATCACTTCATTGATGTACGCGGTCGCGATTTTCTCACCCTCGGGTGTGAAGTAATTTTCCGGTACGCGCGGCGGCTTGACGCGCTCGCCGGCGATATAGCGACTGACCTCGCGCTTGCATTCCTTCAACAGGCTGATCGCCGAGTATTCCGGGTGTCCCTGGAAATAGACGATGCGAAACTGGTCCGGGCTCACGGCGAGATGCACGCCGACGGCGGGGCTCTCGGCAAGCACGTGCAGGCCGGCCGACTCCAACTGTGCGCGCGACACATCGTTGTAACGCGAATGCGGCGCAAAAAAACGCGTATTCACGTCGCGTAACAGCGGGTGTTTGCGGTTGGCCAGCTTGTGTTCGTAGACGCCCCAGATTTTCCGGTCGTGGTGTTGTCGGTTCAGGCCATGGAAATGCTTCACCAGCGCGTGCGTGGCGAGGCACGAGCAAAATATGGACGCAACGTTGTCGCTGGCCCAGCGCACGATGTCGATCAGCGGATCCCAGAACGCTTCCTGGTCCAGCGACGGGTTGATCACGTTGGCGCCGGTAATGATCAGCGCATCGAGCCCGTCCGCCGCGAGTTTTTCAAATTCAAAATAATATTTGCGAATATGTTCCTCCGCTTCCGAGCCACGATTCAGTTCCGGGATGGAAAACGGGTAGACGTAAAACTGCGCGATCGGGTTGCTGCTGCCGATGAGGCGAATGAATTGTCTTTCGGTCGCGGTCAGCGCCGCATCCGGCATCATGTTCAGGAAACCTATGTGCAGCTCGCGGATGTCCTGGGCGCGCGCGCGATCGAGCGATAAAACCACTTCGCCACGCTCGCGCAGCACTCCGAAGGTCGGCAAATCGTTGTGGGCTACGAGTGGCATGACTGCTAGCCTGCCACCGACATGAGGTCCCGGGCAAACAGCGAAATCGCTGCGAAGCTCACGCCGCCGACCAGCAGTGCCGCAAACAGGCCGAGCACGAACGGCCGCAGGCCGATTTTTCTGAGCCCGGCAAACATCGAGGTAAGCCCGACTGCCGCCATGGCGATCAGCAGGCAGTATTCGGCCAGGTCACGCAGCACTTGCACGATTGCCGTCCATTGCGCGGGCTGTAGCAGGCCGAAAGGCTGGTCGCTGCTGTCGCCGATCGTGCGTAGCGCGGACATCAGCGCAAAGCCGACGACGAACCACGGGATCATCGCGAGATAATTGATCTTCCCGGGTGCGCTGGTGCTGCGCTCGGCAGCATAAAGGAAACCGACCAACGGAATCACCGCGATCATGCTGAGATTTCGCACGAGCTTGGTCACGGTCGCCAGCTCGAGCGCGACGGGTGCATTGTATTGCGCCTCGTACATCATGCCGGCACCGGCGACCTGCGCAGTTTCGTGAATGGATGTGCCGAGGAACAAACCGGCCAGTGCCGGCTCGCCCGCGAACGCGAAGTGTGCCAGCAAGGGGTAGGCGAACATGGCGGCGAGACCGAATACCGTAATGCAGGCGATGGCGTAACTGACTTCAGACTCATCGGCCTTGATCAGCGGTGCGACCGCGACGATCGCTGTGCAGCCGCAAATGCTGGTGCCGACGGCAATCAGGCCACTGAGTTGTCTCGACAGACCAAGGCGGCGGCCAAGCAGGCTGATGGTAATGAGGCCAACCGCAATCGCGGTGATAACAAACGGCAAGGCTACCAGCGTGAACTGACCGGCGCTGAGCAGGCTCAGCCGGATGCCCAGCAGCATGATGCCGACGCGCAATATCGTCGAGGTGCAAAAGCCGAGGCCGGGTTGCCAGCGTGCCGGCAGACGCGTGGTATTGGCGACGATTATGCCGATGACAATTGCCATCATGATGGCGCTGATCGGGCTGCTGCTGAAACCCAGCAGCGATACGCCGATCCACTCGGCCGCGTAGCCCGCGATGACAGCGACGCCAAGCGCCAGGCTGATGCCGGCCCACCAGCCCGCACACCTTAAATCCGCCATCATCGCCGACGGCTGTGCTGGCTCGCGGCGCGCAGTACGTTCGCGACGTTGACACCAATGTCGCCGACCGCGTAGCCGCCCTCGAGCACGAACAGCATCGGCAGCCCAAGCGCCGCAATCTTCGCGCCCATCCTGAGGTAGTCCTCATTGACAAGCTGGAACTTTGAGATCGGGTCCTCTACAAAAGTGTCGACGCCGAGCGAGATCAACAAATAGTCGGGCTCGTAGTCGGCAACGACGGCGCATGCCTTGTCGAGCGCGGCAAACCACTCATTTGAACTGCTGTGCCAGCGCAGCGGAAAGTTGACGTTGTAGCCGCGGCCGGCGCCTTCGCCGGTTTCGTCGTCGCGGCCGAGGAAAAACGGGAATTCCTGGTTCGGGTCGCCATGGATGGACACGAACAGTACGTCGTCGCGGTCGTAGAAAATCGATTGCGTGCCATTGCCGTGGTGGTAGTCGACATCGAGAATTGCAACCTTGGCGGCGCCCTGGTCGCGCAGGTATTGTGCGGCGATCGCGATGTTATTCAGGTAGCAATAGCCGCCGAAGTAATCACGCGCCGCATGGTGGCCGGGCGGGCGACAGAGCGAAAAAACGCAAGCGTCGCCGGCGAGCAAGGCGGCCGCGCCGGTCAATGCCGTGTTCGCGGCGGTTTTCGCGGCCTGCCAGGTACCGCTGGTGATCGGTGAGGTCGCGTCGAAGGAGAAGTAGGCGAGTTTGCCGTCGATATGCTCGGGTTCCTGCGCGTGCATGTCGCGAATCGCCCAGCTGTAGGCGAGCGCATTGCCGCCGCGGCCCGCGGTAGTCCAGAGCTTCCAGGCATCCTTCAGGAATTGCACAAACCGGGCGTTGTGTACGCGGCGTACCGGGTCGAGGCCGAACTCCTGCGGCTCGATGATGTCGCCGAGTCCGGCCTTCTGCATCGCGCTCAGTACGAGGTCGGCACGTTCCGGGCATTCGAAACAGGGCACCAGCTCGCCGCCGGATAATTCAAACCCGCCGCGATGGAGTTGGTGGTCATTGCTGTAGACCGTTAGCATAGAGCACACCTTTTATAGATTAAGGTCTCAAGGGTCAATGACATGACAAATGCCGAGCTCCTGGCGCGCCGCAAGAAATTACTCGGCGCTGCCTATAGCCTGTTCTATGCCGACCCCGTGCACATCGTGCGTGGTCAAGGCGTGTGGCTTTATGATGCCGACGGTCGCAGATATCTCGACATGTACAACAACGTGCCGCATGTCGGTCACTGCCACCCGCACGTGGTCAAGGCGATTTGCGAGCAGGCCGCCAGACTCAACACGCATACGCGTTATCTGCATGAAAACGTGCTCGATTACGCCGAGCGCCTGACGTCGAAGTTTTCGGCGGCACTCGATACGGCCATGTTTTGTTGCACGGGCAGCGAAGCAAACGAGCTCGCGCTGAGGATCGCGCGCACGGTCACGGGTGGTGAGGGGCTGATCGTCACCGACTTTGCCTATCATGGCAATACCAGGGCGATTCATGAAATCAGCACGGAGAGTTGCCCGGCCAGTGATCGACCTGCCTGGGTCGTGACGGTACCAACGCCCGATTGTTACCGCGGGCCCTATCGTGGCGCGGATGCGGGCGCGCGTTATGCCGCGCATGTGCAGGAGGCGATCGACACACTGGCAGAACGCGGCTACAAACCCGCCGCGTTTATCGTCGACACGATCATCTCCAGCGGCGGCGTGGTGTGCCCGCCCGCGGGTTATCTAAAGGCGGCGTCCGACATCATTCAGGCGGCTGGCGGGCTGTTCGTTGCCGACGAGGTGCAGCCGGGTTTCGGTCGTACCGGCCGGCATTTCTGGGGATATGAGGCGGATGCCGTCGAGCCCGATATTGTCACCATGGGCAAGCCCATGGGTAACGGCCATCCGATTGCGGCGGTCGTCACGCGCGCTGAACTAACGCGCGAGTTCAGCCAACACGACCACTACTTCAATACCTTTGGGGGCAACCCCGTTTCCTGTGCCGCGGCGCTGGCCGTGCTCGATGTTATCGAGAAAGAAAACCTGCAGCGAAACGCGTTCGAGGTAAGCGAATGCCTCGTGGCAGGCTTGCAGTCGCTTGCGAGAAAGCACGAGGTGATCGGCGATGTGCGTGGTAACG
>CAZHLE010000171.1:0-4595 GCA_964533065.1 uncultured Woeseiaceae bacterium
TTCCACCGCACCGGGCAACGGGTTCGCCGATACGCTGGTCGTTCAATCCGTGGTGTCGCAGGGTGAGCAACAACTCGGGGATCTGTTCGCAGCATTCCGGCTCGACGAACTGCAGGCTGAGTCTGTGCGCTTCAGGAGCGAACTGGCCGATACCGAGTCGCGCAATCGCCAGCAAAGTTACCTCCCGATCGGTATTGGGTCGGCGGCGACTTTACTGATGTTCCTGCTGGTGGTTTCACTGTTGGTGCGCCGCCAGACAGCACGCGTGCGTGCGCTCAAGCAGCAGGCCGAAAAACTTCGAGACGCCGACTTCGGCGAATCACTGGTCGTTACTCGCGCCGATGAACTCGGCGAACTTGCGTCGGTGTTCAATGACATGCGCGACCGTTTGCGGGAGACGACCATATCCCGTGACTACGTCGACAGCATCCTGTCGGGCATGAACGAGGCCATTATCGTCACCACCGCGGATGGGCGCATCAAGCGCGTTAATCGTGCGACAAGCTTATTGTTGGGCTACGAAGAGAGCGAGTTGATCGGGGCGCTGGTTGCAACCGTCTTTGATAAATCCAGAACGGCCGAGCTGGGTGCCACCAGCTGCTCCGGCGTACCGAAAGAGGCCTTCTTCCGCAGCAAGTTCGGCGAATCAGTCCCCGTGTCATATACCTGCTCGATCGCAACCGGTCCGAACGGCGAACATTCCGACCGGATTTACGCGGCGCAGAATATCGCAGAGAGGCGGCGCGCGGAGCAGCGCATTCGCTATCTTGCAAGAATTGACGCGCTCACCAAGATCCCGAACCGCATGCAGTTTCAACATCTGCTGCAGCGCAGCATTGCGAGGGCGCGCCGCGCAAATAAGTCACTTTGCCTTTTTTATATCGACATCGATCACTTTAAGGAAATCAACGACACATTCGGTCATTTGGCCGGCGACGCAACACTGGAGACTGTTGCCGAACGGCTAACGGCTGCAATGGCTGAAGATGCGGTTATCGGTCGACTTGCAGGCGATGAATTTGCGGTCATCATCAACGACCTTGCACCTGACGCAACCGGTCCTGCGGACGCCAACAAATTCGCCAGGTCGCTGCTTGATCGTCTTGCGGATCCGTTCTACGTGCAGGGTCACGAAGTATTTATGACGGCGAGCCTGGGCATCGCCTATTACCCGAAAGATGCGGCGAATGTCATCGACCTGATTCGTAATGCGGATGCTGCCTTGTACAGTGCAAAGAAGGCCGGTGGCAATGTGTTCGCCTATTACATGCCGCAAATGAACGAGGCCGCGGTCGAGCGCCTGATGACCAAGAGCCGGCTGAAGCGTGCCTTCGAACGCGACGAACTGCTAGTGCATTACCAGCCAAAGTACAACCTGGTAACCGGCGAAATCGTGGGCGCCGAAGCACTGGTACGCTGGGAGTTGCCGGATCGAGGGCTGATCTTGCCGGCTGATTTTATCCCGATCGCGGAGGAGACCAACCTCATCATCGAAATTGGTGAATGGGTTCTCGACAAGGTCTGTGAGGACTTCAGAAACTGGCAGCGGACGATATCCTCACCCGGTCGTGCATCCGTCAATCTGTCTTTGAAGCAGCTAAAGCAGCCAAGCTTCATAAATCGCATCAGTTCGATCTTGCGTGGCCACGGGGTCTCGCCGACCTCGCTGGAACTGGAGATTACCGAAACAACCTTGATGGAAAACCCGGCTCGCACCATCAAGATACTCGACCAACTATATGGCCTTGGATTGCACTTGGCGATCGATGACTTCGGCACTGGTTACTCGTCACTTAGCGCCTTGCAGCAATTCCCAATCAGCACGCTTAAAATAGATCAGTCGTTTGTGCGCGATGTCGCTGTCAATCCCGATGATGCAACCCTGGTTGGCACAATCGTGCAGATGGGGCGAAACCTCAATATGGACGTCGTTGCCGAAGGAGTGGAGACCGAAGAGCAACTCAATTTCCTGCAACGCCTTGAATGCACGTTCGTGCAGGGCCTGTTATTCGGCGATCCTATGAGCTCGGAAAGCTATCTCGAACTTCTGATCGCGCAGGCCGACGGCACGGACACGCATCGCGCCTTGTTTGCCTGATTTCAAGGCATGTTAAACCCTTGAATTATCGGAAATTTATTGCGCGCTTCACAGCTTCGTTTCAGCATGCTAAAATTGGCCACAAAAAAACCCTGACCCGCCGTTGTCCTGACAGGACTGGCTACAAAACTACGGAAATCGAATTATGAATGTAACAACCAGGATTGCGATCAGTTGCTTGCTCTTGGCAGTCGCTTCAACGTCTCTCGCCTGCGATTACCCGGAGCGCCCGAGTATTCCGGACGGCAGCACGGCGTCCAAAGAAGAGCTGCTCGCCGCCAAAGAGGCGGTGAATACCTATCTGACGGGTGTCGACTCCTACCTCACCTGCATTGAAGCCGCTGAGAAAGCAGCGGTTGCCGCACTGGAGGCGCCGAACCCGGACGACCTGAAACGACGCGATGAATTATTGGGCAAGAAATTTGACGCCGCCAACGATGAGAAGGTATTGGTCGGCGAAGAATTCAACCGGCAGGTTCGCGCTTATAACGCTGCTCGCCAGGCTACAAACTGAGCTGTATCTTTGATCAGCAAACGCCCGCTAAATGCGGGCGTTTTTGTTTCACAACCGATTAATTTCGCTACGCAGATCGAATTTGTTTTCAGTAACAATACGCTCCAGCACCCGAATTCGTTCCTCTAAGGCTTCGACCTGTCGTAGTGCCTCGTCCAACTCGTCCACTTCGCTCTTCTTGCGTTTCCTATTGCCGCTGATCTTATTGATCGTATCAGCCCCGATCACGATAGCGACGATACAGACGATGGCAACCCACATATTCATATACTGAATCCCTTTCTCAAGTCGTTATTCTTGTAACCTGCGAAACTGAGTGTCGAGTTTGTATCTAGACGAGGTAACGCATTTCTCAAGGCTTGCGAGCCGCTGCTCAAGCGATCGACATTTGCTTCGTACCCGCGCAACCGCTTCCGTTGCCGTAACGCTCGATTGTTGCTTCTCTTGCCAGCGTGCGCGCTTGCATGCTGCGCGTCGCCCCTTGCGACTCGACCACGGTCGAATCCGCTCTGCCTGCGCATGAATGTGGCTGGAGCCGGTCCTGGCTGGAACCAGGAAGACGATTGCAAGGTAAGCAATGAGAGTCATTGGCATTGCCACGAAAAATGCGATCACCGCGAGCAGGCGCAGCACCCGCAGATTGAAGCCGAAGCTGTCCGCCAGGCCGGCGCAGACACCGCCCAGCATCGCCCGCTCTGAGGAACGATAAAACCGGCGCGGCGCGTAGCTATCGTAGGTGGTCATGGGCGACTCCAGCGGTCATTGTGACGGCCGCGCCAGAACTCATACTCGGTTTCCCGGCCTGAGTAAATCAGCGGCTTGTCACGAATCAACAAGGCGGCGGCGAGGTAAATTGCCAGCGTCAGCCAGGTAAACAGTAACAGGCAGATCAAGGTGATCAGGCGCACTGTGCCAATGCGCAGATTGAAACGATCGGCTATCCCTGCACAGACACCGAAGATCCAGCCGCAATCCGTGTCGCGGTAAAAGCCGCGCAGCGGGCCGTGGTCCATGTTCCACATTCGTCGACTCATGCTTGCTCCCTCGATTATCCCTCAGCTGCTTTTCCGCCAGACCGGGCGAGTTTTTGCTTTAACTCGTCGAATTCCTTTTTCACTGCCTCTTCGGCTTCGAGCCCTGCGAACTCGTGATTAAGGTCTTTTGGCATGCCCAGATCATAGGCTTCCACACGACCTTCTACGTCGTCGATGCGACGCGTGTACTGCTCAAAGCGAATCAGCGCATCGTCGATTTTGTAGTCGTACAACTTTTTGCGCGCCGCAAGCCGGCTGCTCGCAGTCTTGTGTCGTGCCAGCAACGCTTTCTGCCGCGCTTTCGCATCCTCCAATTTGCTTTCCAGGCGTGCGATGTCCTCATTGAGCTTGCCAAGACCTTCGTCGACCGCGAGGTAATCTTCCTTCAGGGCTTCGGCGGCATGACTGGCCCGTGACTTCTCAACCAGGGCGGCCTTGGCAAGGTCATCGCGACCTTTGCGCATAGCCAATTCGGCCTTGTCGCCCCAGTCCGAAATTTCACTGTCCAGGGACTCCAGTTTTCGATTGAGATCTTTCTTGTCCGCGATGGACCGTGCTGCCGCTGATCGCACTTCAACCAGCGTGTCTTCCATTTCCTGAATCATTAATCGAACTATTTTTTCGGGATCCTCTGCCTTGTCGAGTATCGCGTTGATGTTCGAGTTCACGATGTCTGAGAATCTCGTGAATATGCCCATGATTTGCCCTCGTTTGCGATGGTCCTGTCTGTCACATTGCAGCATCCGTGCCAGACTCGCGCACTTGTGTGCAAGTGGTTGTTTATGTGGGTAAAAGAGAATTTTCCTGGTGCCTGAAGCGAGATCGCGAGTGAGTTTTTTTAGCCAAAGTATGGCCATAAACCCCATTTAGTGGTGGAATTCGCCAATGCCGGACGAACGACCTACACAACCGATTATTGGCGAGGCACCTGCGTTCCTGGAGATGCTCG
>CAZHLE010000172.1:0-4553 GCA_964533065.1 uncultured Woeseiaceae bacterium
GACCAGGCTCGTGGTAGCGGCTCGACGTGTCTTCGGCAGGATAAGCAGAGTCAGCGCGAACACCGCGGCACCCACACCGACGAAAAAGGCTACGCGCATCAGCAAGAGGCCGGTCCCGTATTCCCACACACCAAAGCGTGTACCGGGACCGGCGATCAGCAACATAATTGCGCCAAGCAGGGCGAGAGTCAGTGCGAATTTGGAAATTTTCATAGGCAAAGGCCTTGTGAATGGTTACAGCTACCATATCCGTACTCGGGCTTCCGCATCCAAGCTGGTGCTGAAAATTGTGAAGCAGATGCCGCCGCTCTGTCCCTGTACAGCGTGTCTGTGTGCAGCGTAATGTTGCTGATTTCAAGATCGAAACTCGAGCCCGTGTCGTCTCCGTCGGATGATATCCACAGCCCCAGAACCTCCACCGGTTCGTCGAAGCGGTGCGTCATCTCGAACGCGCCGGCCCCCTCGAGCAACGTGATGCGCGTCTCGTAAAGCACATCGTTCAGGGGGTGAGTGCGCTGAGTCCCCAGCAACGCGGACTGCTGTGTCGTCGATAGAAAATTGATGCGCTGCACGCCGGTACCTTGCGGCGCAAGACTATAGAGCCGCTTGATCCAGTCAGCCGCAATGCGTCGCTGAAACCAGTTTAACGTCTGATCACCGGCTTCGACAATGCCGAACTTCAGAACGAAATCGTCAGCGCCGCTGTCACCTTGCGTCATGCCTTCGGGAATACTTAGCTTGCCACTCCAGCTGGCAACAACACGAATGCCGGTAACACGTGTCGGCTGCTCGAGCCGGTGAATCAACGGACTTGCGGAGCTGCGAACAGCGATGTGCAACGCACCGTTGTTAACAGCGACCGTGTTAGGCGCAATGTTGCGGAATGTCAGGGATTCCCAGTGCGCGAGGTCGTTCACCGGCACCTCGATAGCCTGCGCCGAAGCGGCGGTGAGCATCAGTATCAACGCAGTATGCTTGTGCATGCAGATTCCTGTTCAAGTCGTCGGGCCAGCATACAGACCAGTATGCCGCCGGAATCATTACACAGCGCCCCTCGCAACTCATCTATACTGGCAGAAAAGTGCAGCGAGTCAGTTTATCCATGTCAATGTAACAAAGCGCGGCCGGGACCGGTCTTGCTTCACAGCCACGCCCGAATACGATGCAGAAACTTCGCTGGCGTCGGCGTCGATTTCAAACCGCCTCAGCCGCTCGGGACCCAAAAGATGCCTTTCTTTTCAAAAATTATACTGAACGCAGTGCGCATCAGCGCAACCCTCATTTTTCTGTTTGTGGCCAAAGTCGCTGTTGCCGCCAATGTCGATGTTGCTGTCACCGCGAGTGACGGCAGCGCAGCAACCAACGTGGCCGTCCTTTTAAAGAACCCACTCACCGGCTTCGAGTCTGCAGGCACCAGTAATGCGTCCGGCCGCGCGCGCTTTGCCGCGGTTCCCGCAGGGCCGGGCTATGCCGTGTTTGTCGACGGCATCGAGCTGGCGACAGACATTCGTCTGCGCGCCAACGAGTCACGGTCAGTGCCGGTGCGCATGATCGATAACATCACGGTCACGGCTCGCCCGACGGCGCTTGCCGTCAACGCTCTCGACGCTGAAGTCAGCGCAAGTCTCGACTCACGCGAGCTGCAGTCACTGCCGATCGAGGCTCGCGATCTGACCCGCGCACTCGTGCGACTGCCGAACGTCGCACCGTCCACCGGCTTTTTCCCCGAGGCGCCGCCGATTTCCATCAACGGCGCTAACGGCCTGTTCGCGCAATACCTGATTGACGGCCTGGACAACAACGAGAATTTTCTGGGTGGCCCCAAGTTTCCGATGTCAACAGGCGCCGCGTCCGACGTCACGGTGCTGGCCTCTTCATACTCCGTCGAGTACGGACGCACCGGCAACGGTGTCGTCAACGTCACGTCGCGCTCCGGCAGTAACGACTGGTACAGCGAGGTCTTTTACCTCGTGCGACCTGGCGCCTCGGTCGACGCGTCGTCGCCGTTTGCCAGCCGCGACCTGTCGGGCAATGCCGTTCGCGACGGCTTCCGGCGCGATCAGTACGGCTTTTCGCTCGGCGGTCCGATCGCCAGGGACCGCACCTTCTTCTTTGCGAACATCGAATTCACGCACGACGACAAGGACAACCTGCTGTCGTCTCCTGCGCTCGGCGTCAGCGGCACGGTGCCCGGACAGAACGAGTCGTTGCTGGCTTCACTAAAGCTCGACCATCGTTTCAATGAGGACTGGCGGCTGTCGTTTCGCGTGAACGTGGGCGATATTGAGATAGAACGACAAGGTGGGGGCCTCGACGGCGGCACCACCTTTCCATCGGCGGGTTCCGTACAGCAACGTGATTCGATGCTGAACGCGTTCTCCGCCGTTTACGACCGCAGCACGTTTACGTCCGAAACTCGTCTGCTGTTCGGCACGTTTGACTGGGACTACGCCCGCCCGTTCACAACGGACGATCCGCAGGTTGTCGTCGAAGGACCCGACGGCCTGACGGCCGCCGTGCTGGGTCACCCGGGTTTCACGTTCGACGAGAGCGAGGAGTCCCTGCAGTTACGCCAGAACTTCACCTGGCTAACCGGCGTACACGCGTTCAAGTTTGGCATCGACGCGATGCGCTCCGACTTCACGCTCACGGGAGGCGGCAATCCGCGCGGCAACTATCGGGTGCGTCTTACCGAAGCGGAGCTGGCCGAGGTGCGCAGCCTCGATCGCGGCACCGAGTTAGGCGTAAACGATATTCCGTCCACTGCTGAAGTGATCGACTACGCGGTCGAACTGCGCCCGGCAAGTTTTGGCGACGTGCAGAACCAGGTCTCGCTGTACTTCGAGGACCAGCTCAGCCTGTCGCAGGACCTTACCTTGACTGCTGGCCTGCGCTGGGACTACGACAGTCTGACCGAAGCCGGATCTGGGTCTCCCGATCGCGACAATTTTGCGCCACGCGTTGCGCTCAACTACACGGCGACCGAACGGCTCTCGTTCCGTGGTGGCGCCGGGGTTTTTTATGAGCGTATCCCGTACACCGTTCTGTCGGATGCACTGCAGCAGAACACGACGTCGGCGGCATTTCGCGATCAGTTGACGGCTCTCGCCGCCGCCGGCCGGCTGCCGGCCGACATCGATCCGCTCGCGCTAACCTTCGACGGCAACCTGAGCGTGAATCCGGACTGCCCCGACGGTTACCTGCGCTGCCCGACTCCAGCCGAAGTCTCGGATCTGCGCGACACGGCCGTATCGAACGAGCGCCGCATTCTGAACCCTGACGGTCTCGACAGCCCCTACACCGTGCAGCTATCGGCAGGGGCGCAGTGGCAGTTCAGCGACCACTGGCTTGGCTCGGTCGACCTCCTCTATTACCGCGGCCACAACCAGCTGCGGCTGCGGGATCTGAATGCGGCGGCGCCGTTCACGCCGAATCCCGACAACCTGACCGACGCCAATATTGCGGCACTGCGCGCACTGCCAAGCGACGCCGAGCGACGCTCGCTCGCTGAATCGCTTGGACTGATTCGCAACCAGTCTGCGGCCGACGCAACGCGGCCGGTCTCGCCGGTGCCCGGTGGCGCGCGGCAGATCGTCGTTTCGGAGACGGCAGGCGCGTCGCGCTACAAAGCATTGAATCTGACGCTGGAAAAACCGGCGGTCAACGATATCTGGGGGCTGATGTTTACCTACACGTTGTCGGAGCTCACCAACAACACGGACGACATCAACTTTCGCTCGGCGAACTCAAATCGTTTCGACGAAGAATGGGGACCGTCCGTCAACGATCGACGCCATGTTATTTCGTCCGTTTTCTATTATTACCCGCATGACACTGTCACCGTATCGGTTGCGGGCCAGTTCGAGTCCGGCCAGCCGATCAACCTGATCCCCGACACCGGCATCTACGGCACCACCGATCTGAACGGCGACGGCGCATCGTTCACCGACGCGTACCTCGGCAACTCTGACCGCGCGCCCGGCGTTTCGCGCAATTCCGATCGACTGCCGTGGGCCGCAACGATCGATCTCGGCCTGCGTTACGAGCCGCGCATTGGCGACGGGCGCCTGCAGATATCCACCGACGTGTTCAACCTGTTCAATCGCGAGAACCTGTCGGGCTTCGCCAATTCGGCGACGCAGTCAAACCAGATTCAGGTCTTCGGTGAGCCGTTTACGCAACGTAATGCCGGTGCACCTCGGCAGTTCCAGTTCGGTTTGCGTTACCTGTTCTGATGAATCGACGCCGCGGCACGACGGTAATACTCGTTGCATTGATTGCGACGCTATATTGCACCGTCGGCGCACACGCGCAAGAAGACAACTGGGGCACTACCGTCGCAGCGGCTGCGGGACAGACTGTTTATGTTAACGCGTGGGGCGGGGACCACGCCATCAACCGCTACATTGAGTGGGCGGCCGGTCGCGTACACAATGACTACAACATAGACCTCCGCCATGTACGAGTAACGGATATCGCAGAGACAGTATCGCGCATCAAAGCGGAACGGGCAGCCGGCCGGCACCGCGGTGGCTCCGTCGATCTCATGTGGA
>CAZHLE010000173.1:0-4496 GCA_964533065.1 uncultured Woeseiaceae bacterium
ATGGTTGGTCGTCGCTTACAGGAGCTGGGTGTAAGACGCCAGGTGCTTTGCGTCACGCACCTGCCACAAGTGGCGAGCCTGGCTGATGCACATGTTCGCATCAGCAAGGTTACCGACGGTAAGGCCACGCGAACGATGCTGCGCGCGCTCGGTGACGACGAGCGCATTCAGGAGATCGCGCGGATGCTCGGCGGCGTCGAGATTACGCAGACAACGATTGACCACGCAGCGGAAATGCTGGCGGGGGCACGCCGCAAATCGGCCTGAATTATTCCTTGTCCGACTGCTGCGAAATCGGACGAACGTAAAGCACCAGACTGTGGTCAAGAATTTCGAAGCCGTGCGCGGCGGCCATCTTGCGTTGCAGCCGCTCGATCTCCTCGTTGACGAACTCGATGACTTCGCCCGAATCCACGCAAACCATGTGATCGTGGTGCCCACCGTCATCGAGTTCGAAAACGGAGTGACTGCCCTCGAAATTGTGCCGCGTCACCAGGCCGGCCGACTCAAATTGAGTCAAAACTCTGTACACAGTCGCCAGGCCGATGTCCTGATCTGACTGCAGAAGGTCCTTGTAGATATCCTCCGCACTCAGGTGGCGCTGATCCGCACGCTCGAAAATCTCCAGAATCTTGAGGCGCGGCAGCGTAATTTTGAGGCCCGCCTTGCGCAGTTCCTGACGTTGTTCCATAAACAATCCCGGCTGATTCGAGTCCTGGCAATTTGGCTGTTTTGCTGCTTGGCAAGCAGGTATGATGCGCGCCTATTATGACTCGATTTCTCCTCATCGCAATCATTCTTGTCACGCTCGCAGCATCCAGCGGCTGCGTGTATCGCCTGAGCATCGCCCAAGGCAACCTGATTAAGCAAGAGGATCTCGACCAGGTAGAGATCAGCATGACGCGCAACCAGGTGCGGTTTCTGCTTGGGACCCCGATGGTCGACGATCCGTTTAATTCGGACCGATGGGACTACGTCTACTACCTCAAGGTCGGCCGCGAAGATGCAACGTTCAAGCGCTGGGTCTCGGTCTTTTTTGAACAGGATGTCGTCAGCGAGATCCGCAAGGATCAGGAATTGAGCCCAGAGCTCTAAGCCTTCTGGCCTCCATGGGGTCGCGCACCAGCTCGCGATAGACTTCCACCCGATCGCCACGGTTCAGACGCTGCTCACGCGTCACCCTTCTTCCCCAGATTCCCACCGCCATATCCGGGAAAGAGAATTGAACGAATTTGGCGCCGAGATCCGCCGCGTGAATTGCGTCTTCGACAGTCGCGCCATCGGCGAGCGATAAAGCTATCAGCGCTTGCGCATCCGGGCTGGCGAACGCAACTTCCACATCAATCACGACGCGCTCGCTTGTGCGGCGAACACCACATCGGCGCGCCGTGTGAATGCATCCACCAGTGCATTGCAGGTCTCTTCAAAGAATGCGCCAAATAGCAGATCTGCGGCACGATTTGAAAACTCGAATTCAAGGTCCAGCGCCACTTTGCTGCCGGACTCCCCGAGTGGTGTGAACGACCAGCGGCCGACCAGGTGGCGGAACGGACCCTCGACGAGCTGCATGTCAATAGTGGTCCTGCCGGTTGCTGTATTGCGTGTACGAAATTGCCTGCTCAGCTCGCCGCGGTACAAATCAAGCGTCGCCTCCACGACTGATCCCTTGCGAAAGTGAATTTCGCTATGACGGCACCACGGCAAGAATTCCGGATACGATGCTATATCATCGACCAGGGAGTACATCGCATCCGCAGAATGACGAACCAGGGCACTTCGTTGTACTTTTCGCATCGCGGCGGCTTGGGCCTGCTGCCCTCTCAGGACAGTTCGAGCAAGCCGACGGCCTTGAGGAAAACAAACAGGATGCCGATAGGCGCCGCGTAGCGTACAAGGACACGCCAAAGTTTGTAGCTCGTCCGGGCGCCACCGAGCTCTTCTGCCGTTGAATTGCGGCACATGACCCAACCCGCAAAAATTGCAATAAACAGGCCGCCCAACGGCAACATCACATTGATCGTCAGGAAATCAAGATTGTCGTAAATGGTGCCGCGCAGGAACCTGAAGTCTTTGAGCACGTTGAATGACAGCACCGTGCCGAGGCCGATCGCCCAGATCGTAACGCCTATCATTATTGCCGCTTCCGCGCGCGAGCGTTTGTACTTTTCCACGACCCACGCGACCGCAGGTTCAAGCAGGCTGATGGCTGACGTCCAGGCCGCGAATGACAGCAATACAAAAAACAGCGTGCCGAAGATGGTGCCACCGGTCATTTGCCCGAACGCCAGTGGCAAGGTAATGAACACGAGGCTGGGGCCTGCATCAATATTCAGGCCGTTCGCAAATACCAGCGGGAATATGACCAGCCCAGCGGTGATTGCTATCGCTGTATCCGCTATCGCCACCGCCGCTGCCGATGTCGTGATCGAGGTCTCCTCCGGCAAATAAGCGCCGTACGCCATGACCGCGCCCATGCCGATCGACAGTGTGAAAAACGCCTGGCCCATGGCCGCGAGCACTGCTTCCCAGCTCATTTTGCTGAAATCCGGCGTGAACATGAACGCGAGTCCCTCGCCAAAATGCCCGGTATTCATAGAGTAACCAAGCAGGATGATCAGCAGCAGAAGCAGTGCGGGCACCATGAATCGTACGGCGCGCTCAAGACCGCCCTCCACACCGCGCGCCACA
Organism: uncultured Woeseiaceae bacterium; assembly: GCA_964533065.1. Lineage (GTDB taxonomy): Bacteria > Pseudomonadota > Gammaproteobacteria > Steroidobacterales > Woeseiaceae > UBA1847. The sequence goes on from CAZHLE010000173.1 coordinate 2,689, forward strand.
ACGAAAATGGAAACCCCCATGAAGATAGTGTGAAACAGGCCCACCGATACCCAGCTGCCTTCAAAGCCGTCACGCACAGCGATGACATCAGCCGCCCCGGCGTTTGAGAAAACGCCGCTCATAATCTTGATGACGTAGGCAACTGAATAGCCGCCGTAGACGCTGTAGTAAGAGAGAATCAGTACGCCGGCAATAACGCCCATCGCGCCGAGCCAGCCCCAGTTCGTTGTCTTGCCCTCCTCGGCACCCAGCAATGCCATGGTCGCCACCGGATTGCGGCGACCGCGGCGGCCGATCAGGATTTCAGACATCATAACCGGCAAGCCAATCAGAACAATGCATCCCAGGTAGACAAGCACGAACGCTGCGCCGCCGTACTGGCCTGTCACGTACGGGAATTTCCAGATGTTGCCGAGACCGACGGCGGAACCCGTAACGGCGAGAACGAACGCCATTCTCGAGGACCAATGGCCATGGAGTGATGCCCGTTTTGTCGGGTTCGAAGCCTGGTTGCTTAACATTGTTGTTCTCTGCCGGCGTAATCGAAGGCAGGATTCTTATACAAATACTGAGATCAGACAACCGCACCGCTATAATCGCCAACCCCTTCACTCGCCAGCCGGATGCAATGAACTCGAAGAAATCGAAATCGGCCAATGATCGCTCGATCGCGGAGAATCGTCGCGCGCGGCACGATTTCTTTATCGAGGACCGGTTTGAGGCCGGCCTCGTATTACAGGGCTGGGAGGCGAAAAGCCTGCGTGCGAACTCGGCGCAGATTACCGAGAGTTATGTGCAGCTTAGAAACGGCGAAGCCTGGCTGATTGGCGCCCACTTTGCGCCGCCAAAGACGACGGCCGCCTATGTGAAGGCAGATCCGACTCGTTCGCGAAAACTGCTCTTGCAGCGCAACCAGCTGGATCGGCTGATCGGCACGGTCGAGCGCAAGGGCTTTACACTCGTGCCATTGAATCTGCACTGGACCAAGGGCCGCGCCAAGCTCGAAATTGGTCTGGCAAAAGGCAAGAAGCAGCACGACAAGCGCGCGACCGACAAGGATCGAGACTGGCAGAGGCAAAAAGAAAGAATTCTCAAAAGATAGTTTAAATACAATATCTTATGGTTCTTAATTAATGTGAGTTATGACCTTGATATTTTGCCGAAAGCCCATAGACTAAGCAACACACGGGGGTGACATGGCTTCGACGTGGGTCGCGAAACTCTGAGTGCATGCCGAGGAACAGATAACCTCGTTAATCCAGCTGTAAAACCTATAGTTGCCAACGACGACAACTACGCACTAGCTGCTTAAAAACCAGTTCGGTGTCCTCTGCCCGGTACGTGCCTGTGCGTCCGGATCCCAGGGGTCGAATACACAGGACCGCGGTGAGGGCGTGTTCAGGGTCCAATCCGTTAAATCCTAACTGAGCTGGCTATGCGTTTTCCCTGCCCGTCGGGTAGCGCATAGCGAGATTAATGACGGAATAAGCATGTAGATCCTGGAGCAGAGGGCTTGCGGACGTGGGTTCGATTCCCACCACCTCCACCAATACTGGAGCCCCAACTGTTATCAGTTGGGGCTTTTTTTTGCCTGTTTGCGCCGGTTCCCGCGTGTTGTTGGGGGTTCCTGCGGAAGCCTGCGGACTTCGCCAGCCGCCCGAATTGGCCGTTCCCGGCCACATTCCACTCTCTCCTGGCCATTCCTCGCTCCGACCTCGCTCCCTGGAACTGGCCCGAAGTCCGCAAAGACCACCGGTCACGCCCATACAGATCAAAGAGATACGCGCGGACGAATCAAGCGGTTGGAT
>CAZHLE010000174.1:0-922 GCA_964533065.1 uncultured Woeseiaceae bacterium
GAATGCTGGGCTTGCTGCTCGCATCGACAATCGTGTCCGGCGTGCAGATCGAGGGTGTCGGCACATTGATCCTCGCAGCGCTGCTGCTCGGCCTCGTCAATGCACTGGTGCGACCGATCGCCTTCCTGTTCACCCTGCCGCTGACGATCATAACGCTTGGTTTGTTCCTGCTGGTACTCAATGCCGCCATGTTCGGCCTCGTGGCCGCCATGCTCGACAACTTCGTTGTGGACGGGCTCGGCTCGGCGATTCTCGGTGCCCTGATCGTGTCGGTCACGAGCATGATCGCGTCCTGGTACATCGGACCCAAGGGGCAGATCGAAATCCTGGTCATTCGCCGCGACTGAATCCGGTGAGCATTCAGTCGCGCCTCGTTGAGTACGTCGATGCAGAGCTCGTGTTCGAGGGCCGTCTCGTCTGGGACGATGCGCAGCCAGGTCCCCGTCCGGGCGTGCTCGTCGCGCATACGATTGCTGGACGAACTGCGTTCGAAGAAAGCAAAGCCAAAAAACTGGCCGAACTCGGCTACGCCGGCTTCGCGATCGATGTCTACGGCAAGGGTACCCAGTCCGGCGACATGGCGACAAACAAAGCCCGCATGGACGCGCTCAAGGTGGACCGGCCCGGTTTGCAACGACGATTGCTTATCGCGCTTACCACATTGCGGGAACAGGCAGAAGTCGATCGGTCAAAGACTGCAGCGATGGGTTTTTGTTTTGGTGGGCTCTGCGTACTGGATCTCGCACGCGCGGGCAGCGATATTGCGGGTGTGATAAGCGTGCACGGCATATTTACGCCGCCGGGCAACACGTCGGACAGCAATATATCAGCCAAGGTACTGCTGTTGCATGGCTGGGACGATCCACTGGCGAGGCCCGAGGCGGTCGTCGCACTGGCAAAGGAGCTGACGGCAGCAGGCGCC
>CAZHLE010000174.1:932-4491 GCA_964533065.1 uncultured Woeseiaceae bacterium
TGCCCGACGAAAGCGCGCTCGTTTATCTTCTTCGCGCGTGGCAGCAGGCGCCGACTGGCAACTGCACGGCTATGGTCATACCATGCACGCTTTCAGCAACCCGGATGCGAGCGACCCGAACGGCGGCAAGGCCTATAACGCAAATGCCGATCGACGTTCCTGGGCTGCGGCGCGATATTTTCTCGCCGAGTTATTTAATCAAGAGGACGATACGTGAAGAATAGGACATCGAAAGCACTCGCCGGTCTCGCGGCAGCACTGATACTGGCTGCCTGCGGCAACGACACAGTAACACCACCGACTGAGGAAACACCCGGTTCAGCTGCCGCTGCGGTGGAGCTGATCACGGAGGATTTCTTACACGAGATCATCAAGGAAATTTCCGACGACCGTTACGAGGGCCGTGGCCCGGCAACGGCCGGCGACATTGCGGCGCGCAAATACCTTATTGAGCGCATGGCTGAAATGGGTTTGCAGCCGGGCGCTGCCGACGGCAGCTGGGAGCAGTCGTTTGACATGATCAGCGTCGACACGCATCCGCCCGACAGTTGGGAGTTTTCAGGGCACGGCAAGAGCCGATCGTTCAAACAGTACGACGACTTCGTCATCAACAGCTATTCGCAAAAGCTGCGCATCGATATCGAGAATGCCGAAGTCGTGTTCGCGGGCTACGGTATCCAGGCGCCAGAGTTCGATTGGGACGACTACAAGGACGTCGATGTCAGCGGCAAGATCGTCATCCTCATGAACAACGATCCGGACTGGGACCCGGAGTTGTTCGCCGGCGAGACACGGCTCTGGTACGGCCGCTGGGATTACAAGTACGAAAACGCGGCGCGTAACGGTGCGATAGGCGCCATCATCATACACACGACCCCGTCCGCCGGCTATCCGTTCCAGGTCCTGCAGACCTCCAATACCGGGCCTCAAATGGAATTGCCGGTAGGCGATGAGCCGCGCAACGAGTTCAAGGCGTGGATGACCGAGGATGCGGCAAAGGCACTGGTCGCTATGGCCGGTATGGATCTCGATGAACTGCGCGAGGCCGCCTACAACCGGGACTTCAAGCCCGTACCGCTGGGGGTCACTACCTCGATCGCCGTTGACGTGTCGATAAGCGCTGCGCAAACAGCCAATGTGCTCGGCCTGATCCCGGGCAGCGATCCTGTGCTTAAGGACGAGGTCGTGATTTTCTCGGCGCACCACGATCACCTCGGCATCGGGGCGGCGAATGAAGAGGGTGATACGATTTTTAACGGCGCGATAGACAATGCCTCGGGCGTTGCGGAAGTGCTCGCCATGGCGAAGGCCTATATGGCGTTATCTGAGCGCCCACGTCGTTCAATCCTCATTTGCCTAGTCGGCGCGGAAGAGCAGGGCCTGCTGGGCTCCAAGTGGTATGCCGCCAACCCGACCTTTCACCCCGGCAAGATTGCCGCGAACCTGAATTTTGACGGTGGCAACCCGCACGGCCTGACCAAGGACATCACTTATGTCGGCTTTGGCAAGACTTCGATCGATGAGGACGTGATCAAGTACGCGGCCGAGCAGGGTCGGGTCGTCAAGCCCGACCAGTTCGTCGATCGCGGCTACTTTTATCGCTCGGACCAGTTCAGCTTTGCGAAAATCGGTGTGCCCGCAGTCTACCTCGAGCCTGGCACCGACTTCATCGACCGGCCGGAAGGCTGGGGCAAGCAGCAAAAAGAAGCCTACGAGGAGCATCATTATCACCAACCGTCCGACGAGTACGATCCGAACTGGAATTTGGCCGGCATGGTTCAGGACGCAGAGGTCGGATTCTGGCTCGGGCTTGCCGTGGCCAATGGCGATGTGATGCCCACCTGGAACCCGGGCGACGAATTCGAGGCGAAGCGTCTCGAGGCGCTTGCCGACGTCGGCAAATAGTCGCGTGAAAGCCGTCGCCTGGTGCTGCATTGCCGGCCTTTGCCTCTGGGCCGGCATTGTCGCAGCAAAAACTCCGCCAACGCCGGCGGACCTGCAGCTCGAGAATATTCTCGCTGACTACTGGGACTATTTTCTCGAAGAAAACCCCGACGCGGCGACGCGTGCCGGCATCGAGGGCTTCAATGATCGCATGCCCTCGGTGACAGTTACCGCGAGCGAGCGCCGGTTCGAGACCGAGAAAACCTTTCTGCATCGCAGCCGTGACATCGACAGGGCGGCGTTCTCAGCAGACGCCAGGGTCAATGCCCAGTTGCTCGAGTGGGTGTTGCAGGATTCGATCACAGCCGCGGAACTCGGCCTCGAGCGCATTCCCTTCAATACCTTTTTCGGGTTTTTCATGAACGCGCTGACGGTCAGCAGCAGTGTTGATATGGACAGTGTCGCCGACTACGAGGACTACCTCGCGAGGCTCCGCGATATCCCGCGCTACTTCGATGAAAACCTCGCCAACATGCGCCGCGGCTCGAGCGAGGGCTTCGTGTTGCCCAGGATCGTGATCGACGGTGTGCTGCCGACGCTCGATGCGCAGCTGAAGGACGACGTCGAGCGGAGCAGCTTTTTTACATCGTTCAACAACATGAGCAGCAAACTCACCGCGGACGAGCAGGCGCGACTGCGTGCAGTGGCCCGGCAGATCATCGCGGAAGACGTATTGCCCGCATTCGCTGCCGTCGCCGATTACCTGCGCGACGAGTACCGCGCATCGGAGTCTCTCGGTGCCGAGCAGTTGCCGAACGGCAAAGCGTTCTACACCTTCCAGATCCGCCGCTACACTACGTTGGTTGACGTCACCGCGGACCAGATCCATGCGACCGGGCTTGCGGAAGTCGCTCGCATTCGCGCCGAAATGCTAAAAATAATCGCCGAGCTTGAGTTCGAGGGCGACTTTGCGGCATTTACGAAATATCTGCTGAGCGATCCGCAGTTTTTTGCGACCTCGGCCGAACAATTGATCGCGGCCGCCGCGTACACGGCGAAACGTATCGACTACCTGATGCCGGGCTATTTCGGCAAACTGCCACGGCAAAGTTACGGTGTGATCCCGGTGCCCGATGAGATTGCACCCAACTACACCACCGGTGCCTATTACGGGGCGCCGCTCAGTGCCAAAAACGGTGGCGCCTTCTGGATCAATACCTTCGCGCTCGACCAGCGGCCGCTGTACGAGATCCCGGCACTGACCCTGCACGAGGCCGTGCCCGGACATCATCACCAGAACGCGCTGGCGCTCGAGCTCGAAAACGTACCGGCATTCCGGCGCACGTTGGGGTTCAGTGCCTTCGGCGAGGGCTGGGGGCTGTACGCGGAGAAACTCGGCGTCGAAATGGGTGTGTATCGAACACCCTACGAACACTTCGGCCGGCTCAGTTACGAGATGTGGCGCGCCTGCCGCCTCGTCATCGACACGGGTATCCACTCGCAGCAGTGGTCACGTCAGCAGGCCATAGCCTTCCTGCTGCAGAACACGGCACTGTCGCCCGGCAATGCCAGGGCGGAAATCGACCGCTACATATCCTGGCCCGGCCAGGCGCTCGCCTACAAGCTCGGCGAGTTAAAGATCTGGGAGTTGCGCCGGCGTGCCGAAGCGGAGCTC
>CAZHLE010000175.1:0-4487 GCA_964533065.1 uncultured Woeseiaceae bacterium
ACTCGCCCTGCGCATGGCCGTGAAGGGACCCGAGGTTGTGAAGGCACTTTTCAAGATGGGTGCGATGGTTACGATCAACCAGGTTATTGATCAGGACACGGCGACGCTGGTGGTCGAGGAATTTGGTCACCAGGTGAAGCTAGGCACGGCCGCCGGTATTGACGAGCAGCTGTTGGCCACCGAAGAACAACTGACCGGCGACGAGGAATCGCGAGCACCAGTCGTCACGATCATGGGTCACGTCGATCATGGCAAAACTTCACTGCTGGATTACATTCGCGCCAGCAAGGTTGCAGCCGGTGAAGCCGGTGGCATTACACAGCACATCGGTGCCTATTCAGTAAAAACCGATAAGGGCATGGTGACTTTCCTCGATACGCCCGGACATGCTGCTTTTACGGCTATGCGTGCTCGCGGAGCGAACGCGACCGACATCGTTGTATTGGTTGTGGCGGCAGACGATGGCGTGATGCCGCAAACGATCGAAGCGATTCAGCATGCCAAAGCGGCCGGCGTGCCGATGGTCGTGGCGGTAAACAAGATCGACCGCGCTAACGCCGATCCGGAGCGAGTCAGGAATGAGCTTTCCCAGCACGAAGTCATTCCCGAGGAGTGGGGCGGTGAGCAACAGTTCGTAAATGTTTCGGCCCACACGGGTGAGGGTGTTGATCGGTTGCTCGATTCCATTTTGCTACTGGCCGAGGTCATGGATCTGAAAGCGGTCGTCGAAGGCCCTGCGCAAGGCCTTGTGATCGAATCGAGTCTTGAAAAAGGCCGTGGAGCGGTTGCCACGTTGCTGGTGCAGGCCGGAACTCTGAAGCAGGGAGACATGATCATCGCGGGCGAGGAATATGGCAGGGTTCGCAATATGTTTGATGAGAACCAGAAGTCCATCGACTTTGCCGTCCCATCGCAACCGGCTCTCGTGCTCGGTTTATCAAAGACGCCGAGTGCTGGTGAAGAATTCATCGTTGTGAAGGATGAGCGCAAAGCGCGCGAGATCGCTGAGTTTCGTCAGGCCAGGACGCGCGATACAAAGCTGGCGCAACGACAGGCATCCAAGCTCGAAGACATGTTCAGCCAGATGGCCGAGGGCGCACTATCAACAGTTTCAGTCATCATCAAGTCGGACGTCCACGGTAGTGCCGAGGCGCTGAAAGACGCGCTGACAAATCTGTCCAACGATGAGGTCAAGGTCAAGGTATTAGGCTCGGGTGTAGGTGGGATTACGGAAACTGACGCCAACCTGGCGGCCGCGTCCAAAGCGGTAGTCATCGGCTTTAACGTACGTGCCGATGCGGCGGCACGCGCGGCGATCAAGGAATCCGGCGTGGATGTGCGTTATTACAGCATCATCTATGAAGCGATCGACGATGTGAAAGCCGCGCTGACTGGTCTGCTGGCGCCGGAAATTCGTGAACAGATTGTTGGCCTGGCGGAGGTCAGGGATGTCTTCAAGTCGCCTAAATATGGTGACATCGCCGGTTGTATCGTCATGGAAGGCTATGTGAAACGCTCCAATCCAATTCGCGTATTGCGTGACAACGTCGTGATTTTTGAGGGCGAATTGGAGTCGTTGCGACGCTTCAAGGACGATGTTAACGAAGTGCGTTCAGGCACAGAGTGTGGTATTGGCGTGCGCAATTACAACGACGTCAAAGTGGGCGATCAGATTGAGTGTTTCGAGCGCGTAGAAGTTGCTCGTAAGTTAGGATAATGCCTCGCGAGTACTCACGAAACCAACGGCTCGGCACCGAAGTGCTGCGTACGTTGAGCGAATTGCTGCGCCTCGAGACTAAAGATCCGAGCCTGAAGAACGTGTCGCTGACCAGCGTGGATCTGGCGCGCGATCTCGGCGTTGCGCGTGTCTACTTCAGTTTGCTGAATCCTGACGATAGTCTCGAACCTGTGCAGCAGGGGCTGGAACGCGCCGCTGGTTTTCTGCGCAGTAAGCTGGGACAGAAGCTGCAGATTCGTCATGTGCCGGAGCTCAGGTTTCTGCATGATGACAGCGCCGCCGAGAGCTCGCGAATTAGCCAGTTGATTGACCGCGCCTTGTACCCAGGCAGCGGCAAGTAGAGTTGATGATGGTTTCCAGACAAAGTCGACGCGAGACGATCGACGGCTTGTTGCTGCTGAACAAGCCAGCGGGCTTAAGCTCCAACCAGGCGTTGCAGCGAGTAAAGCGACTTCTGAACGCTAAGAAGGCAGGCCATACCGGCAGTCTCGATCCAGCCGCCACCGGCATGCTGCCCTTATGTTTCGGTGAGGCGACCAAAGTCTGCCAATTCCTGCTCGATGCCGACAAGACCTACCGCGTCACCGCGAAACTTGGTGTTGCCACGGATACCGGTGATGCCGAAGGCAAGGAAATTGACCGTCAGGACGTACCCGGGTTATCGCCCCAGGAATGGGATGAGATACTGCAGGGATTCGTCGGCGACACCCTGCAAGTACCGCCGATGTATTCGGCGTTGAAGAAGGATGGCAAGCGGCTTTATGAGCTTGCTCGAAAGGGCATGACGGTCGAGCGGAAGCCAAGAGCCATCCGTATCGATGCGATTGAACTGCTCGAGGCGACGGTCGGGCGGCTGGTATTTCGTACGCGCTGCTCCAAAGGGACCTATATCCGTGTGTTGGTCGAGGATATTGCAAGTGCTGCTGGCACGGTGGCGCATACTGCCAGCCTGCACCGTGAGGAGGTTGGCGAGTTTCGGGCGGCCGATATGCTCGACCTGAGCACGCTCGAGTCCGAGGCAGAACGCGGCGCCGGGCTGCAACAACATCTGATCGCGCCGGATCGGGCGCTTGCCCGGTTGCCAGCGGTTACGCTTGACTCCGCCGAGGCGGCGCGTTTTTGCGGTGGTATGGCCGTCGCAGGACTCGCGCCTGCAGGCTCCGGGTTGGTTCGTGCATACGGCGACGATTCACGATTTCTGGGAGTTGGACTGATGGCGGAAGACGGATCGGTGGCTCCCAGGCGGGTGTTTCATGTGGGTGAAAAAAAACCGTAGATATTTGATTTTGGACTATTAATAGGCTCTAACAGGCGCTACAATGCGCGCGCGAAAAAGGGCTAAGAAGAGAAGAACTGGAGAACTTGAAAGATGTCGCTGTCGACTGAGACAAAAAGCACGATTGTTAAAGATTACGCCCGTGGCGAAACCGACACAGGCTCCCCCGAAGTTCAGGTGGCGTTGCTGTCAGCACGAATCACCGAGCTCACCGAGCATTTCGGTACTCACAAAAAAGATCACCACAGCCGCCAGGGTCTCCTGCGGATGGTCAACAAGCGACGCAAGTTACTCGACTATCTGAAGGCCAAGGACCAGGACCGCTATCGCGAGCTGATTACCCGGCTCGGTATTCGTCGTTAAACGACGAATTATTCTGGCAATGCGACAAGTCAGCGTCGATCCCTGCAGGGACCGTTGCGATTTGTGGTTGCTCAAATTTGAAAAAGAGAAAGCAAAGTGAAATCAACTAAGAAGTCGTTTCAGTATGGTGAACATGAAGTCACCATCGAGACCGGCGCAATTGCGCGCCAGGCCGATGGTGCGGTAATGGTCAATATGGCGGACACCCAGGTGCTCGTCACTGCAGTAGGTCGCAAGGCCGCGGACCCCGGCAAGGATTTTTTCCCCTTGACCGTGAACTACCAGGAAAAGACATACGCCGCGGGCAAGATTCCGGGCGGTTTCTTCAAACGTGAAGGCCGGCCGAGCGAGAAAGAGACACTGGTCAGCCGCCTGATTGATCGTCCGCTCCGGCCATTGTTTCCGAAGGGCTTTACCAATGAGGTCCAGGTTATTGCGACGGTTATGTCGCTGAACCCGGACGTTGACCCCGATATTCCGGCCCTGTTGGGCGCTTCGGCGGCGCTGGCGATTTCCGGAATGCCTTTTGCGGGACCGATCGGTGCCACGAAAGTTGGTTATCGCGATGGCAAATATCTTTTGAATCCGGGCGTGGAGTCTCTCAAGACCTCCGATCTTGACCTGGTTGTCGCCGGCACCAAAGACGCAGTGCTCATGGTGGAGTCGGAGGCAAATCAGCTTCCGGAAGACGTGATGCTCGGTGCTGTTATGTTCGGCCATGAACAAATGCAGGTAGCGATTGCTGCCATCAGCGAACTGGCCGCAGCAGTTGGCAAGCCGGCGTGGAACTGGGAAGCCAGGGCGGAAAACGAAGCACTGGCCGCAGCGGTTGCGGCAGAAGCGACTGCCGGCCTGACCGCTGCTTACCAGATCACCGACAAGCAGGATCGCCAGGCCGCGGTCGGCGAGACCAAAGCAGCCGCGGTCAAAGCCCTGGCCGTCACAGGGGACGCCCAGTACACCGCTGCCGATGTGATGGAGGGGCTCTACAAGCTGGAAAAGAAAATCGTCCGCGGCCGTATCATTGCCGGGCAACCGCGCATCGACGGGCGCGACGTCGCGACAGTTCGAACCATTGATGTACAGGTCGGAGTGTTGCCGCGAACCCAC
>CAZHLE010000176.1:0-4463 GCA_964533065.1 uncultured Woeseiaceae bacterium
ACTTCAGCACAGAAATTATTGCACCCAAGAAGGGGTTGACGGCAGAAATTGGCACAAAGCAGCCTGCTTGGGTCATCCCGAAAGACGGCAGCTTTCGGGAGTGCAGCAGACATTCAGGGAGAAACGCAAAACCGTCAGGAGTTGACCCAACTCGGAAACCCGAGACACCGATATCTCGTGTCTCGGCGAGCGGGGGACTTCGCATTGTGCGATCAGTTGGGCCTCAACGCACTTCGCTTTTGCGCGTGACTAGCAATTTATCGATGCGGAAGCCATCCATGTCCACGATCTCCACATTCCAACCTTCGATTTCAGTCTCCTGGCCAGTATACGGCATGTCCCCGATCCGGTTGAGTACCAGACCTGCGACCGTTTCGAACCCGGCGGTCGCCGTGCGGCAATGCCGGCGTCAGCGAGAGGCTGCGACCGGCTTCGAGTATCGCATGCGATGTTTCATGCGATGTCTGGGCTAAACGCCACGACAACAGGCCGCCGTTGCGTGGAGCAGGCGTGACGAGCCATTGCCATCCATTTCCGAGGGCGGTCCGCAATTGAGCTTTTTGTACTATGGTCACCGTCACATCCCATCCAACAGACAAGTGTCACGACGCGTTCATCGAACTGAGCGCCCGCGTGTGCATTTCGGCAAAATGACGGTTCACCTCAACCACATCGATGCTGGTAACGCACCCATTGGCGACAGATGCCGCCGCGCCACACAACACAGCGCCGGTGGACGTGAACGAACTGACGGCAGTGAACCGTCTGTACCGTTGCGACCGGAGTGCCGACAAACAAACTGAGCTGAGGCGAAAATACAGGAGCAGCGTCCGCTAAGCTAAGCTGAGCCGCGAGCATGAACGGCACTATGACGGCAGGTGCCAATGTAGAGGCTTTCATTATGGAATCTCCTTTGTTGCAGACTTTTCAAATATGCAACGACCGTCCGGCCGCTGCCGCCATCACCGCTGCGCCTGAGCCGCAACTTCTTGTTTCGACACCAAACCATCTCCGTTCGTGTCCAATGTCCCGAAGGCGCGGCTGTACATGCCTAAGCGGCGGATCCTGCCGGCCTGACCGAGGCCGTGTTCAGCGTTGAGATTGACGAAGGTCGTGAATTCGGCGAGATCGTGGTAACCGTCCTTGTTGACGTCTGCCTGCTCGAAATTGGCGCGCGCCTGATCACGTTGTTCCTGAGCGTTGGCCGAGGCCGCAAATGCCATCGTGGCGAGAGCTGAGGCTGTAAACAGGATGGTTGCGATTGTCTTTGAGGTCATGTTTTGTCCTTCCATGTTGATTGAATTGCTTCGCCGGTCAGGGGGTGACCGAAATGCTGCGGTTGATCGAGCGGCCAGCCGGTCCTGTAAAGGAGCGCGATGCAGAACAACCGGCTCCCAGGCAATGGGCCCGTGCGCCGCGGCGTAGGGGGGCACGGATGGGAACCACGCCCGGTGCTCCCCAGCGTGCGGCATAAGCAGGCCAGCGGCCGAACCAGGGGCGCGCGGCATAGTGTGTTTGCCAGTAGGCGTGGTTGAACGCGACGACGGGAACGCCGGCCGACACTGCGGCCGCAGGCGCAACGACGACGCCTGGTCCGGCTAGGCGGATGTAGCGGGCGGCAAGCCAACCACGGTTTCCGGCGACGGCCACGTCGCACCAGGTGTAGCCGTCCACACATCCGAAGGTGACCAAGCGGGCTCCAACCGGCACGACCTTCACAACGGGAAAGTTCGTCGATGGACCAGCACGCAAGTTCACGTTTGCCGTCGCGACGGCGGGGGCAGCTGCCGACGCTGCTGTGCTGAAAGTTGCAAAGCAGGCGACAACAACAGCGAGTGGTATCATTTTATGTTTCATCTGTTTTCCTCTTGGTCAGTTTCGGTTTCAATGGACTGATTGAATTTCGAATTGATTTGGAACGGGATTACGCTTCGACTTGGGTTCTCGTTTCTGTTGTCGTTTCTGGTATTGGATCGCTCTTTGCTTGAGGCCGTCCAAATAGAATGCGCAGCATTCCGCTCCATCCTGATTTCGAATTTCGAATGTCGCGGATCATCGAAAGCCACTCGCCGAAAACAATCGTGACAGGGTTGTAAGATGGCGCGCGGCCGACCAACCCGTAGCGCATCGGTTCATTTTCCGGCGCTGCTGCAAACGTGCCGAACAGGCGATCGAAGACGATGAGCGTGCCGCCGTAGTTCTTGTCGAGGCAGGCCTCGTTGCTCGCGTGATGGACCCTATGATGGGTCGGCGTATTCAATATCCATTCGAGCGGACCGAGGCGCGGCACCAGTTCGGAATGGATAAAGAACTGATAACCAAGGTTTGCACCCAGCACAGCGGCAATGGCGAGCGGATGAAACCCGACCAGCGTGAGCGGCACATAAAACAGAAAGTGTCCGGAAATGCCGGCCGTCCAGCCGAGCCGAATGCCGGCTGTCAGGTTGAATCGTGTCGGCGAGTGATGGACCGAGTGGGTCGCCCATAGCCAGCGCACGGTGTGCGAGGCGCGATGGTGCCAATAGTAGACGAATTCGATGAGCTGAAAGAGCGCCACCCAGGCCAAAGGCGATGACAGTTCGATATCGAAAACCCGGTAATGGTAGGCTAGGAGAAACGGCACCGCGACCAGCCCGGCCTCGAGTGTTCGGATGATCCTGTTGCCAATCGCGATCACGAATGACGCTGCCGTTTCTTTAGGATCATGTGTCTCGAGGTGCGCCAGCCGGCTGGCGGCGTACTCCAAAACCATGAGCGTAATCACGGTCGCGAAGAACAATGGTACCAACTCGGATCGCAAGTTCAACAGTTCGCTGGTTTCGATCATGGGACCTTCCTCTTGAAGTGGCGTGGCCGGCTATTGAGAACCGGCCATACGTCGAGCCTCACCAGGAGAAGCTGCGCGTGCGCTTGACCGAGTTTCCGGCCGGTCCGGTCGTCGTCCGGCTGCCAGAGCAACTGTTGCCGCTGCAAGAGGCGGAACCTGTTCGCGTTGCCGTCCGGCCGTATGCTCCGGTCGCGGTTGCCGAGCGATAGCAGCTGCTGCCACTGCAGCTTCCCTGGGCGTTGAACGTGTTGGTGCCGCGCGGGCCAGTGACGCTTCCTTTGCGCTCCCATGCGGACGCTTCTGCAACCATCGAGAGGGCGAAAATGCCGGTCAGGGCCGCGGTCGTGATCATGCTCTTCATTTGAACCTCGTGTATTCTGTGGGCTGCCATGGTCGGCGAGCCTTCGGTTTCGACACGAGGGAAGCTAGGAGGCCAAGTTTGCTGGGGTTTTTCGCGATACTGGCGTTTTGTGACGATTTTTCTTGGTTCGTGTCGAATTGTGTCAGGCACGCTGGAGCCCTTGCGGTCCGGACTCCGATCGAACACATTTGGCTCCCTGAGCACGCAGCAGACCAAGATCGTAATCGTCGATGACGACGACGACATCCGAGGACTCCTCTCCGGCTTCTTGATGGAGTAGGTTGCCGCCACGCGCTGGGTAGACGTCAGTCACCTGGATGCGTTGCTGGAAAACGAGCGCGACACGCTGTGCCCGTGGTTCTCGATCTATATCGGCCGCTGGGACGAACTGAACATGCCTGTGTGAAGTTGCGGGCGGCGGCTCACGCGTCCACGCATTTGCGGATTTCGCACGGCTCGACCGACACCATGCCCTTTAGCGGCCAAAGGCCGTCGGTCTTGTAGATGACCGTGTAATTGCGGGCAACAGGTTCTGCCGCACTGGACAGGCTGGATGCAGCAACCGCAGCAGAGACGCCGGTTGCAACAACCAGTCCCAATATCACGATGTTGCTCAGCTTGTTCATTTGAACCTCGTGTGTTCTGTGGGCTGCCAGGGTCGGCGAGCCTTCGGTTTCGACACGAGGGAAGCTAGGGGTCCAAGTTTGCTGGGGTTTTTCGCGACACTGGTGTTTTGTGACGATTCTTATTGGTTCGTGTCGATTTGTGTCCGGCACGCTGGAACCCTTGCGGTCCGGACTCCGATCAAACACATTGGGCTCCATGAGCGCACAGCAGACCAAGATAATTATCGTCGATGACGACGACGACATCCGAGGACTCCTCTCCGGCTTCTTGATGGAGGAGGGCTTCTCGGTCACAGGCGTGCCTGATGCCTCGAGCATGGACGCTGCCATCGCCCGTGATCGCCCAGATCTCGTCGTCCTCGACCTCATGCTGCCCGGCGAGGATGGACTGTCGATCTGCCGGCGCCTGCGATCCACATCTGCGATCCCGGTCATCATGCTGACGGCCAGAAGCGCGGAAGTGGACCGGATTGTCGGATTGGAGATCGGCGCCGACGACTACGTCACAAAGCCGTTTTCGAAGCGCGAGCTTTTGGCGCGTATTCGCTCCGTGCTGAGGCGGGGCGGGCGGACCGAGCTCAATCCGCCAAAGACCGTCTTTCGCTTCAATCACTACACGATCGACATCAACGCCCGGCGTATCTGCGAT
>CAZHLE010000177.1:0-4454 GCA_964533065.1 uncultured Woeseiaceae bacterium
AGGGCCGCAAGTCACTGCGGATGGAATATTTCTATCGCGAGATGCGGCGCAAGACCGGCCTGTTGATGGATGGCGACCAGCCGAAAGGCGGGCAGTGGAATTACGATAAGGAAAACCGCAAGGCAGCCTCGCAAGACCTGTCCGTGCCCGCAGTTTTTCGAACCAAACCGGACACGATCACCAACGAAGTACTGGCGCTGGTTGCACACCACTTCGCTGATAATTTTGGCACGCTGGAACCATTCTGGTTTGGGGTTACGTCCAGCGACGCATGCGAGGCACTCGATCATTTCGTCGACGAGGCTTTGCCTCTGTTCGGGGACTACCAGGACGCGATGCTGGTTGAAGAGCCGTTCCTCTATCACTCGCTTCTTTCCTTCTACATAAACATCGGATTGCTTGATCCCCTGGATGTCTGCCGCCGGGTGGAACGTGCGTATCACGCGGGCGAGGCGCCGCTAAATGCCGTCGAAGGATATATCCGCCAGATTATCGGCTGGCGCGAATACATGAATGGCATCTACTGGCTGCACGATGAAGCAAAAAACGGGCCGTATACAGAGCTGAATTTTCTCGGCGCCAGTCGCCCGCTGCCGGAATTTTACTGGACCGGCAAAACTAAAATGGCCTGTATGCGTGCAAGCATCGAACAGACCCGTGACGAAGCATATGCTCACCACATCCAGCGCCTGATGGTCACAGGCCTTTTTGCCTTGTTGATCGGCGCCAATCCCCACGAGGTGCACGAATGGTATCTGGCGGTCTACGCCGATGCTTATGAGTGGGTGGAAGCTCCCAATGTGATTGGCATGAGCCAATTTGCCGATGGTGGACAACTAGGGTCCAAGGTCTATGCCGCGAGCGGTGCCTATATCAACCGGATGTCAGATTACTGCGGACGGTGCGCGTACAAAGTAAAGAAAAAAACCGAGGACAATGCCTGTCCCTTCAATGCGCTTTACTGGGATTTTCTCGTGCGGCACGAAAAGGTGCTCAAGAGCAATCCACGCATGACGCAGATGTATCGCAACTGGGCGCGCATGCTACCCGAAACCCAGAATGCCTATCGACAACGCGCCGCGATGCTTTTGTCGGATATCGAGGCGCTCTGATCGTCGGTCGCGGTACTGCCTTTACGTTGGCGTGCTGATGTCGGCTTCGTAGTACGTTACTTTGACTGACGGAGAGTTGAACACCTGCCGGTCGGCGCTATCGTTCGATTCGGAGGGCAAGCCGATGCGCCGCATCAGGTCGCGAAAGCGAGGATCGTCGCGAAGTTCGTCCCAGGCCGGATCGACGCTCAGGAACAAGAGCGCGAACCGTTGCCCGGCAAAGGCTTTCTCGAGCAAGGCGAACGCATGGTCCGTATTGCCGGCGCGGGCATGCAGTTCGGCAAGTTCAACCGGCACGTCGAGGCCCGGCATGGATTGCGCCAGCTTGAGCTGCTCCTGCCAGAAACCTGTGGCGCCCGAGGTCGTGAATGCAGCCTTGAGCGTGGCGCTTCTCTGCGCAACGGCGTCGGGATCAGTCCCGGCAACCAGCCAGGCTTTCTGTTGCGCGTCCACCGCATCCGCATACTGCCCGACCTGCGCGTGCACTTTCGCCAGGTAGTGGTAGGTTCGGCTGAACGTCGGATCTGCCGCGATGCTCTGTTGCAGCTCTGCGATCGCACGATCGTAGTCGCGGGCAAAATACCAGGCGAGGCCGACGTCCGAGTTGATGGCCGAGGAGAGCGGGTCCAGCTCCGAGGCCTGCCTGTATAGTTCGAAAGCTTCGTCGAACCGACCCATTTGCACCAGCAACTCGGCGCACCAGTGATAGGCGCTGGCATAGCTCGGCGTCAGCTCCATCGCCCGGCGATACCCCCGCTCAGCGCCGGAAAAATCCCAGTCCCTGTTATGTATCAGCAAACCCAGGGAGGCGTGCGCTTCGCCCAGTGAGTCGTCGATTGCCAACGCTTTTCGCACAATGCCGAGTGCCATATTGTACTGGTCTCGCGGCGGTACGCCTTCGACCACGAGAAATGCCTGGGAATCGGCGAGGCCGACATAGGCGCGGGCATAGTTCGGGTCGAGGTCGATCGCCTGCTGGAAAAGATCAATCGCCGCGCGGTAGCCTTCATTGGTTCTCTGGTTCCAGTAGTAACGGCCTTTGAGGTAACGTTCGTAAGCACCCGCATCCGGCAAGTAGCGTTCTGCCAGGCGAATTTCTTCGCTCTCGGATAACTTTAATTTCAGGCTGCTGGATATGCGCGCTGCGATCTCCTCGTGAATACTCAGTAGCTCCTCCCGACCACGCGTTTCCTGTTGTCCCCAAAGTTGTGCTCCCGTTCGCGTATCGATCAGCTCCGCCTGGATCCGCAGCCGCTCGTCACGTGCCGTGATCATCCCGGTCAACACGGCGCGAACACCGAGCTCCTTGCCGACCGTTCGCGCTTCGACCTCACGTCCCCGGTAGCGGCGCACGCTGTCCTGGGCCATCACGCGTAACGATTGAATCCCTGACAGGCTGTTGGTGATGCTTTCGCTGATCCCTTCGGCGAGATAGTCCGTATCGGGGTCCCCGTTACCGTTCAGAAACGGCAGGATAGCGATCGAGTCGATTGATCGGGTGTCTTCCGGCCAGAAATAGATGCCCGCCGCAATTAGGATGGCCAACGCACTGGCCACTGCCAACCCGGTCTGCCAGTACACCTTTGCTTTGGTCGGGCGACGAGTGAAGGTGGTGGTCGAGCATTTTGCATTTTGTTTGCCATTCTTCGGCGCAGTACTTGCACCATCGAGTCTGCGATCCAGAAGACTTTCGAGACTCTGGTGTGCCTTCTGCGCGTATACGTCGGGCGGGTACCTGTACTTTATAAGGGCCTGCTTGCTGCCGAGCATCAGCTCGAGTCCGGCGGATAGCTCGGTCGGCACCAGGTGGATGGCGAGAACCGGCTTGCGATGCGTGATAGCGAATTGCAGCTCGTCGATGCAGTTATCCGACGCTACGAACCGGGGGGTGATGAAGGCGACAAATACCGAGGCCGCCTCGATTGCTCCCGCGAGCTGCTGCGTCCAGCGCATGGAGGGTTCAATGCCCTCGTCGTACCAGATATTGAACCCGCTTTCCCTGAGACGAGCGAGTTCCTCGTAGACCGCCGCGGCGTCGGCATGCGAATAGCTGGCGAACAGATAGTTGTCGTCGCCGCTATAGGCCGAAAAAGGAAGGCTGTCATCCGCCACCCGCTGCATCCTCGTGCTGAAGGAACGGAGATTGTATCCCGTTGGCGCGGGCGAATGGGTCGAGAGATGGTCGCCATCACCTCCAATCCGGCGCCCATCACCAGCGGCCCGCCGAGCGCAGAAGGTCAACTCGGCGGCAGTCGAACACGGACTGGCATTCTCGACTAGTCGTCGCTCAGCGGGCTCAGGCTGTCCGATTCGCAGGTCAGCCGCCTCGTGCTGGGCTGGATCGAAGTGACTGCCGCGTGATAAAACTGCGACGATCAGAGTCCTGGTTCGCCCGACCATGCGTCGTTACGTTTTGAATGAACAGCGCTGGAATCAAAAAATGGCAGTGGCTCGGAAAGCTTCTTAATGAGGAGCTCTCGCTCGAGTTCAGGCGTCACTATCAGGCCTACAAGCTCGTACGCGGTCACTACGATCAATGCGAAGCAGAGACGGCGCTACTGAAAGAATGGGTTGCGGAAGGAAGTGTTGCCCTCGACATTGGTGCAAATTTTGGCGTGTACACCCGGTTGCTCAGCAAGCTGGTGGGCCGCGCCGGAGCGGTTCACGCTTTTGAACCGGTGCCGCTTAACTACCGCTCCCTGAGTTACAACGTCGCTCGTTTCAAGGATAGCAACGTCGTTACGTATCATGCCGCTGTATCGGATTGATGCGGCATAGCAGAGATGGTTTTCCCGAATGACGGGTTTCAGAGGTTCTACAGGGCGCGCCTCAGATCTGATGAATCAACCGGCAGGGGCGTCATCCGGGTGCAGCAGCTCGCTCTCGACAGCCTGCTTGATATTCTCCCGCGGGTCGATTTCGTCAAATGTGACGTGGAGGGAGCCGAGATGCTCGTTCTCATCGGCGGGGAGAAGCTGCTGACGACGCGCCGTCCGAATATTCTGCTCGAGATCCAGAGCCGGCCCGGAGGTTTTGCTCATGAACCCCAGGACGTCTTCGACTGGCTCGGGAAGCGCGGATGGCATAGCTACTATCTTCGCGAAGGCAGGCTGCACCCCACCAAAGGAATCGCTACCGACAATCCTGGTCCGAACTACGTTTTCCTGAGAACTTGCTAACCGACCTAACGCAAAACACCGGCCGACCAACCACACGCAGTCGGTCGGCCGGCTCGAAGCGACTCGCCACCTACCAATCAGGCCAGGGAGCAGTTGCTGGCGGCCGCTTTCTTCTTGCGAACGCCGACTATTCTTGCGGCGTCTTCGGAGCGCGCTGCTGCTG
>CAZHLE010000178.1:0-4439 GCA_964533065.1 uncultured Woeseiaceae bacterium
GTCTTTCCATCGCGGCACGCCAATCGCACTCGTGGCATGCCTGGTCGTCGCGCTGACGCCGGCCATGTCCATGGCCCAGGGCGAGGCTGCATCGACCGGCGATTCGTCAGGCGCTCCGCAAATCGAATCCAGCGAGGACGCTGTCGAACATCCGTCTGCCGAAGGCACGGATGCCTCGGAAACGCCTGGACCGCCGGCTCCGGACACGCCGCAGGAAGCTTCGTCCGACCAAGGTACCCCCGCACCCTCACCGCTGGAAAACAGTGCCTCAAACGATGTCGAAGCATTGCCGGACTGTCTGCGGCTAAGCACGGAATCGCATGTCCCGCCCACCTACTACGGCTCCGTGTCCCTGTCGGACCTCCGTGGCGACCTGATCGCCCTGGATCGCCACCGCCGGCTGCGCCTGATCGACATACCCGGCCTGATCGGAGCGCAACGTGCCGGCAAGAGAACGCTGATCTACTTTTGGGGCGCCTGGTGCAAGCCTTGCCTGGAGGAAATGCCGCTGTTGTCGGAGATCGCTGATGAATACGCCGACAGTCTCAACATCATCGGCCTGTCCGACGGCTACATCGACGAGCGCGACTACCTCGAAAAAGTGGCCGAAGTACGTGGGTTGACCGACACATACAATCTGTCGCGGCAGTACTTCACGCTGGACGGATCGATCATGCGGCAGATATTCGCCAGCGGCACCGCCGTGCTGCCTGCCTTGGCCCTGTTTGATCCGGCCGGTTTGCTGTCATACCGCGCCCTCGGTTCGATCGAGGACGCCGCACACCATCGAACCTTGATCGCCGCCTTGTCGCAGGGCTCCGAGCAAGCTGACGACGACGCCTGTGGCGACGACGACCAGGATGCCTTGAGCGACCAGGATGCCTCGGGTGAGCAGGAATCGGACGACGTCCGCGACGCTCAGAACAACGAGAAAACCCCGCCCGAACCGATTACCGAAGAACTGCACAGACACTGACCACGGCTCAAAGCAATTCCACGAAACTCAGCATGACAGGGTGTCCAATGCGACTAAAACTGCTTTTATTGTTGCTCCTGCCGATGGCACTTTCGGCGCCCGCATCCGCCCAAGAGGTCTGCACCAATCCCAGGCTTCTGGAGTTTTTCAAGGTCATTGGTTCGGCATGCAAGGACCATTCCTGCGATGTCAGCGTGATGGCCGAAATCGATCAGCGAATCGAAAGAAAGGATCTGCTCGGCGCTCTACGCAACGCCAGCTTGAGCGCAGTGCATCTTTTTTATCCTTCCGGACGTCACAGTCTGGTGGAGGCCTTCGACTGGTCCACGATAAAGAGAGAACAAATCGACTCGATCGACGCCGCGCTGAGTTTCCCTCATGAGAACGCCATCGTTTACGTGATCGGCAAAGCCAGCGTCACCGGTGACCCCGAATTGAACATACGCTTGTCCCGCGACCGTGCACGCGGCGTGGTGAAATACATGCAAGAAAACGTGTCCAATCGTTTCCACCACTATCACACTGCCTGGGCCGGTGCCGAAAGTCTTCAAATGAACGTCAGCGATGCTCGCCTGTTGAACCTGGAGCCGCAGGATTATCGCAACGACCCGCTGATTCTCAATCAATCCGTGCATGTCTTTATTTATCCATGCGTCGATGTGCTTGAGTATCACGCCCACTCCGACGATTGAAACCGAAAAGTCACCGGTGCCGTCACGAACCCGAGCGATGATGAGCAGCCCAATCGGCGGTACGTCGGCACCATTTCGTCTGCCTGGGCTGGATGGCCTGCCGTAAGTACGACGTGAACAGTCCCTCAAAATACAGAGACCATCATGGAAACGGAACGAAGCATATCGCGAGTCGACGACAAGGACGTTGTCGAACCCCATGTCTGGCAGATCGACAAGGTCTATCAAACCGAAAGCAAAAGGATAGATCGATATTTGCGAGAGCAGGCCAAGGCGCTGGTCACACGCAACAACAGCCTTTCCGACGAGAAAATTTCCGATGAGGCTCGGAACGAGCAGGAACGGCTCAAAACCACATTCTGCCTGATGGACGACGAAGCCCTGGACATCGAGGTCTACGAACGTGCCAGGAAAGGGGAGTTGCGGCAAGAAGCGCCGAAACCCAGCCTGATTCTATTGTTCCACATCGGCGCGCTGGTGCTGGCATTGTGCGAAATCAGTCTGTTCGTCGTGCAGGCCATGCTGCTCGACGAATATCGTTACGTACCGATCATTTTCGGTGTCATGATCGTGCTGTTCTCCTGGTTTTCCGGGCAGCAACTCGGCTCGGCAATGTACAAATGGAACGCTTTCAAAAAAGGCGATACCGGACTGGGCGAGATCGGTGATACGCCCCACCGCGGGATGAAATTGAACGTCGTCCTTTTTATTATAGGGTTGATCTTGGTACTGGGAATAGCACTGGTCAGATCCATTGATAACGAATCGTTCCAAGCGATCATCTTCATATTCACGTTCTCGATCGCCCTCGGCATCATCGGCATGGAGGCTTGGGCTGCCTATCAGAAGTTCATCTACAATGATTTCGTCAGTGTCATGATCAAGGCCCAACGCTCTTTCGCGACCAAGAACCATTGGAACATGTATCGCGAAAAGCAGTGGGAAATGAACTTCATCGGTCACATTCGCAACCTCAAGAACTTGATGTACGAACAGAGCCGAGACTCTTTGCCCGCGCAGAACAGCAGCCCATGAATCGAACAGGCTTACTCGCTTTGTTACTTGCTGCCGTCGCCAGCACGGCACAAACCCAGAGCGTGAGGACTTCCGATTGCCCCCCCGGCACGGTGAGAGGGGGGCTTCGTTGCGAAATCAAGGAACTTTGCCCGAACGGCCAGCCGCCACACCCGCTGAGCGGTTGCCGACCCCCTGTCTCAACGCGATACGATCCCGATCCAGCGCCCGTCCCCACTCGACCCGCGGCGCGGCTGCCGGACAGGCACCCCTGCGAAGAAACGGTACAGTTCTATCGCGAAGCCAGCCCTTCATCCGGCTCGGATCGCACTCTGCTGCTGGTCAATGGTCGATTGCAGGATATGTTCGAGGACTATCTGAAAGAGCTTGACCGCTCTGCGCTGAAAATTGATTACAAGACCCTCACCATTCACTACATGGAAGGATCCGAGTCAAAAAGGCTTCGCGAGGGCGAGGGCA
Organism: uncultured Woeseiaceae bacterium; assembly: GCA_964533065.1. Taxonomy (GTDB): domain Bacteria; phylum Pseudomonadota; class Gammaproteobacteria; order Steroidobacterales; family Woeseiaceae; genus UBA1847. Next base: position 3,163 of record CAZHLE010000178.1, read on the forward strand.
TCAAACAATTCAGTTTCAGCGATGTTTTCTTCATGACCCCGAGGAAAAAGCTTTGGATTGATGCCATGTCCGGAAAGTTTGCCGACAGAATCAGCCATGAGGAAATCGATTTGCGGGCAGACCAGTTGCGCGCCGATGTTCTGTGCGGCAGATGAGAGAAATTTTCATCCCCGGGCGATGATCGCGAAAGGCAGATACGTCGGCTACGCAGCAGATGTGGAATGAAAGCATCTGCATCGATCACAAGATCATTCACGGACTCTTACCATGACTAATAGCGCATTCTGTAAAATCACGCTTCTTCTCAGCCTGATGGCACCAGTTGCGTCAGCGGCAAGTCCCAATGCCGCGAATTCACTACCCGAGCAGAATGTCGAAAGGTGGACAGCCGACGTGACCCTTGATGGCTCTTTCACCAAAAATGTCAATGCGCTGAAAATAAAAGGCAAGAAGATAAAATTCGACAAAAAGAAGGCATTCAGTCCGAAGAATACCACGCCAGTATCAGAACGAATGCGAATAGTGCTGATCAGAGACAATGACGGAGAACTTTTCGTCGAAACCGGAAAAAATTGCATCGGAAAACTCGTGCCGACGGAAAAATCAGCCGGGCGCAAGGCGACGGGAAAGCAGGGCTACGCCATCGACTATGCCATCACTTCCGCACCAATGACCTGCCTGGATGATAAGAAAAGACCCGACATACAAACATATCTATTCCTGAAGGAAGACGGATTGCAATGGCATCTATTGCTCATTAAGGAGTGGGATCTGGATTCGGATACGCCAGGCAGTGGCTCAATGCAAGGTGAGGCCATACTCCGTGGCTTTCGGAAAATAAATTGAATACTGATTTATATATGCAAGTTTCCATTCAGCGAAGTTTTCAATAAAATACCCTACGACGAACAAAGCCATGATTATTGGCGTGATAATTTGCCAAAACCTATCATGGCATATGCTCTGTGTCTTGTATTAGTAATCATTTCACCAATGATGTGGATGAAACGATTCGAACCATGGGGGGCGCCGCTATATTCACTCACTTGGTTATCCATCTTATATTTGAGCACTTTGCTTTGCTATGACCCCCCACTGTCAGAATAGTTGCCGTCCCGATAGATGCCGACTGAGGGGGCGAGGGAAGCAAGAGATGGCTCGATACGGACAAGCGTTGACCTGATTAGCGCCATACCTCAGCCGGCAAAGACCGGTACATCGCGCAGTGTCCGCTCCGTCCATCGCCCCCGGCGTGTTCCGTCCGAAGGGGGAGGACG
>CAZHLE010000179.1:0-4427 GCA_964533065.1 uncultured Woeseiaceae bacterium
TGCTTGCAGTCATCGGTCTGCGAGTTGGCCAGTTCGATGATGCAATCAACCTGCTTGAGCGGTGCCTCGAGCTGTCGCCGGGCTTTCAACTGGCTCGACAGAATTACGCGGTTGCCTTGTCGCGGCGGCAGCGGCTTGACGAATCAATCGCCGAGATGGATCGCCTGCTGACGGCGGAGCCGAATAACCCAAGTTACAAGTTGCTCAAGGGATCGTTCCTTGTACACAAGGGCGACCACGATTCGGCCCTTGCAATATTCGAGACTGTACTGGCTGACTACCCAAACCAGTCGAATGCACAGATGAACTACGGACACACACTCAAGGCGATCGGACGCGTCGACGAAGCGATCAGGGCGTACCGTCGTGCGATCGAGTTGCGACCCGCGACCGGCGAGGTGTACTGGAGTCTTGCAAACCTCAAAACCTACCAGTTCAGTGATGCGGAGATCGATAGCATGCGCTCCGAAGTACTCCCGGAAGGCGGCGATCCCGACGATCAGGCGCACATGCTTTTCGCACTCGGCAAGGCGCTAGAGGACAAGGGGGAATACGACGAAGCGTTTGGTTTTTACGAACGCGGAAACCGCATCCGGGGCACGCAACATCGTCACAATGCAAAAATTAACGTTTTCAATACGGCGCGGCAGCTCAAGTCATTGAATACGGACTTTTTTCGTGAGCGCAAAGGCTGGGGTTGCATGGCTCCGGACCCGATATTCATAGTTGGACTTCCGCGCGCCGGCTCGACGCTCCTTGAGCAAATCCTCTCGAGCCATTCAGCGGTCGAGGGCACGGCGGAATTGCCCGACATCATCGCGATTTCGCGCAAGCTCGCCAACCGTTCACCAAAACATCCGGCGGGCGACTATCCGGAGATACTTGCCACTCTTGGAGAGGACCAGGTTCGAATACTCGGCGAAGGGTACATTGAGACAACTCGTATTCAGCGTCACGGGTTACCCTTCTTTGTTGACAAAATGCCGAACAACTTTCAGCATGTCGGACTGATCCACTTGATTTTGCCAAACTCGAAAATTGTCGACGCGAGGCGCCATCCGATGGCAGGTTGCTTTTCGAATTTCAAGCAGCTTTTCGCTCGAGGCCAGACGTTCACGTATAACCTGACCGACCTCGGTCACTACTATCGGGATTATTTAACCCTGATGGACCACTGGGATGAGGTGCTTCCAGGACGTGTGCATCGCGTGCAATATGAGAGTATGGTTTCAGACACAGAAGGCGAGATTCGCGCGTTGCTCAGTTACTGCGGGCTTCCGTTCGAGGAACAATGTCTGAGATTTTTCGAGACGCAGCGAGCCATCCGTACACCGAGTTCAGAGCAGGTTCGCCGCCCTGTATACACCGAAAGTGTTGAACAGTGGCGTCACTTCGAAGCGCATCTGGACCCGCTAAAAAAAGCACTCGGGCCCGTACTTGAGCGTTATCCGACAAACTAGGGCGAAGCGGGGCGATACCGGCCACTGCGGCAAGGTATCGCCACCACGATTCAGAATAGCCTCGTTACGCGTAGCCCCCAGGTTCTCGGCCGGTTAACAGTAATGGTCGAGTCCTGAAAGATTGCGTCGAAGGGATCGAAGTAGTTTGCGTTGTATCGAACGATCTGCGCACGTTCATCGGTGGCATTGTCGATAAACAGATCGAATGACCATTGTTCCCGCTCTACGCCCGCGGCAAGGTTCAAGAGGGTATAGGAGGGTTGAACTTCCCTTAGGTCCGTCTCCAGGTTGCTCCAGGAATCATCCGTGTAGGAAAGGGCGGCTTGCAGATAAAATGGCAAACGCGTCGTGTCGAAGTTGTAGCGCCCAATCGCTGTATATTGCAGCTCCGGCACGAACGGCATTTCCTGCCCTTTCGGTGCCAGCACTGTTGTACCACCTCCGAAGTACGGTTCCTGCAGCTGGGCATCATTGTACGACGCCGAGAAGGACAGGGTGAGAGCATCTGAAGCAGCATAGACCACGTCGAATTCGACGCCGGTGGTCTCTGCGGTGCCGATGTTACGAATAATGGTCAGCGGCGAAATGGCGAAGTCCAGGAAAGCAAACTGGAAGTTGTCCCAGTTGAGTTGATACGCCGCACCGTTGAATCTGAGCCGGCCATCCATCCACGTCGATTTCCATCCAATTTCGACATTCTCAACAAAATCAGGCTCGTACTTCGGCTGCGTTTGACCCGGAACATTGGCCCGGTTGACACCACCGGGTCGGAAACCCTCTGAGTACGTCGCGTACAGCATCGCATCGCCGGTAACGTGGTAATTCACACTGAATTTAAGCAATTCACCGTGCCCTTTCGATACATCATCCACATTGGCACCGTTCGGGTAGCAGGGAAACTGGGGGTTGTCGTTGCCGTCAAGGCATCGACCCAGTCCGCCATTAAACCCAAACAACGAGTTCTTGAAATCGTAATACCTGTAGCCGCCGACAATCGTAAACGCGTCAGTCAGGTCGAAACTGATTTCGCCGAACGCCGCGTTATCGCGGTCCACACGATCCTGTCGGGTCTGCCAGGCTGACTGCTCGCCTTCGATAACCGAATTCGCCGTATCGAAATCCGGTACTTGCCAACGCAGGTCGAAGTTGTGCTCCTGGCGTTGTGTGAACAAGCCCACGAGCCAGCGCAGCCGACCGTCTCCCGAGGATTGCAGTCGAAGCTCGTGACTTTCCTTATTGAAAGTCTGGTCGCCATAAATGTACTGGCTCGGATTCGTGCAGTTGCCGAGCGAATCGTAGTGATAACAGCCACCGTAGGAATAACCGTAGAAATTGTCCAGGTACTGCGCGTAATGCGTGTAGTCGTCGAGACTTTCCTCGTCACGATCCAGGTACGCTCCTGCGTAAACGAGGTCCAGACCGCCAAAACTGCCTTCGAGCGTCATCGAGGCCTGGTACCAGGAGTTGTCGTAAAACTCGTCGAAAAAGCGCGCAGCCTGCAGGTCACCGATGTCTTCCGGGTCGTGGGTGAACACGCCGTTCGATTTCTGATCCTGCACCATGAGGCCGGGCGTCACCGTCCAGTTGTCGTTCAGGTCGACTCTAAGTGCCGCGCGCGCACCTGTCGTTGTAATGTTGTTAAAATCTTCCTCGACCAAATCGATGTTGTCGACTGTGATGCCGGCGCCTTCGTGGGTAATCGTCCGGCGCACGTTGTCTATGTAACCGGCCTGCTCGACATGCCAGCCGACTACACGGAGCGCAGCCCGGTCGCCAATTGGAAAGTTACCGTATCCCTCCAGCGAGTAGCCGACGTCGCCTTCCTCGACCGAATCGACGCCGAAGTCGAGCTGGCCCGATATCTCATTGAGTTCCGGCTTGTTTGTAATGATGCGCAGCGTTCCGGACTGGCTACTGGCTCCGTAATACGTGCCTTGCGGGCCAGCCAGCGTTTCGATACGTGCAATGTCGTATATGTGCACGTCAAGTATATGGTTAATGGTTGTGACCGGCTGCTCGTCGAGGTATACGCCGACGCTCGGCAGCGATCCGGAGTGCACACCGTCGCCGCCGCTGGAAATGCCGCGCATGTAAATCTGTGAAAGGCCGGGTCGCTCCGACAGCCACGAAACAGTAGGCAGGAATTCGATATAGTCTTCAAAACTACTCAGGTTTAGCTGCTGGAGTTGCTGACTGCCCAATACCTGAATGGAAATGGGTACGTCTTGCAGATTCTGTTCGCGCTTCTGCGCCGTGACCACGATTTCTTCGAGCGCGCCGCTTTGCTGTGCATGTACCGGCACGAGAGCTATTGACGCCAGCGCTGTACCGGTCAATGCGGCCGAAACTGCCCTCGCAAGTGGTGTACGGTTGTACTGCTTCATAAAATGCTTCTCCACGAGCCTGATAAATGCACAATGAGAAACGACAGCCCGCCAGCAATTCGCTATCAACTAAATTAGCGTTCACCCGGGTTGCTGCGCTACAACATGTTACCAGTGATTGAAGCGAACAGGTATCACTCCATTTCATAAAGAAAACTAGTTACGTGAGAGCCATTTCACTATATGGTTGGCTGGATGGCGTTTCGTTTCATCCAGGTGTCTGCAACTAACTGTCGTGCGTACGCTACAAGTTACTGCAAGATGGCAAAGGTTGAATATGTCGTCATCTGAATACGGGGATTCCGCCTGATGCCGAGCGGCGTCCGCTGGCGCATTCTCGCCTTGCTGGTCCTGACCAGTTTCATTTCCTATGTACTGAGGTACAACGTTTCAACCGCCGGTCCCACCATGATGGAGGACCTGCAACTAAGCGAGCAGCAACTCGGCTACATCCTGGCCGCGTTCACCGCCGGCTACACGGTCTTCCAGTTTCCCGGCGGCTTGTTCACGGATCGTTTCGGACCGCGACGCGCACTGACCATCGTCATGGTCCTGTGGGGGCTGCTCACAATCCTGACCGGCC
>CAZHLE010000180.1:0-1919 GCA_964533065.1 uncultured Woeseiaceae bacterium
TCCAGAGGCTGCCGCTAATCAGTAAGCCAATGATGAGAACTACCAGCACGGTGCGGGTGAGATCGGTCTTCAATTGCGTTTGCATGATGGTCCTGTCGGGACGTCCGACGCATCAGGGGTGACGTGAGCCGTCATTCTAGCGAGTCGGCTCGTCGCCGGAAATGGGCAGGTCGGCAGGTCAATGCGAGCCAGGATTCAGGATCGGCCTGAAGGACGCAGAACCTTCGGAAAGCCACGACTGGCTGATCTCTTGCCACCTGCTACTCTGAAGTTCAGCTCTGTGCCAGTCTGGCACGAGCATCAAGAGGGAGTTTTGAATCATGTTGCATGAAGTATCGGGCGATATTCTACTCAGCCAGGCCGAGGCAATTGCGCACGGTCTCGCCGCGAATGATCCTATGGATCAAGGCTTGGCGAAGGCGCTGCATGCCGATTATCCGGCCATGCACAAGGACTATCACCATTGGTGTCATATCGAGCAACGCAATCCCGGCGATGCCTGGATATGGACCGCCGCCGACGGTCGGCGAATCGTGAATCTGGTCACTCAGGAAGGCGGCTATGGTCAGGGTGCACGACCAGGCAGGGCCTCCACCAAAAGTGTCAATGCTTGCCTGCGTGCCTTGAAAAAGATTGTTCAGCAGGAACAGTTGCGCTCAGTTGCTCTGCCGAAGCTTGCAACCGGTGTGGGCGGTCTGAACTGGAACGAAGTCAAACCGCTGATCAGTAGTCAGCTGCGTAAATTGGGCATACCAGTTTATATATACAGCGACTATGTGCCTGGCAAGCAGGCGCGTGAGCCCTGAGTCATTTACCCGCATAACCCCCGCTATGGTGGCTGTTGCTGCGGCGACGCCGGTTATCCGATTTGCCAGAATTAGTTCAGTCTGACTCGTGCCAGCCGAGGTGGAAGAGTCCGTAGCCGGATAACACCGGCTGTGGAACTGCCATGCCAATGACTTCGCCGTCCAGCGGAGAAACAACGACGAAAGCCTCATCGGTTAATGGATCAATCACCTTGCCGAGGGTGTCACCCTTTTTGACCATGTCGCCCAGTTTGGTTGTCGGGAAAAAGAACCCGCCGTGCCCGCGCTCAGCCCGAACCCATTTCGAGCGCTGGTAAATTCGGTCATCCGCTGTCTTTTGAACTGCCTGGTCCGTCATGTCGAGGTAGGCCATGACGTTTTGGACGCCACGCCTGCCACGATCGATCTCGTCTTCCTCGAAGCGCAGCGGCTCACCGGCCTCGTAGATGATCGCCGCGATTCCAGACTTTGCCGCTTCGCCGCGCAGGCTGCCGTCGGGGCCGCCACCATTGACGACGATGCCGAGACCGAAATGTACGGCGAGGTCCCGGATCGCAGGAATGGACAAATCTGCACGAATTTGCGGCACGTTCGCCCGGTTGTTCGATGCCGTATGCAGATCGATCAATGCGTTACAATTCTTGATGACTTTCGTGTATACGCCATAGGCAATGATGCTGGCAACGCTGCCACCGGCACTGCCCGGAAACGACCGGTTCAGGTCGCGCCGGTCCGACAGGTAGCGATTGCCGGTGCGTACGCCCTCAGCATTGATCGTCGGCAGCGCGATAACGGTGCCGCGCAGTTTTTGCGGATCGATCTCCGCGAATGCGCGCCGGGCGACTTCCACCCCATTCAGTTCGTCACCGTGAATACCGGCCGAAAGACACAAGGTCGGTCCCGGTGATGTGCCCCTGGCGACGAAAACCGGCATGTTGAGGTAGGAGGCCTCGAATGATCGGCCGTCGATAAAGGGATACTTGTTCTTGGTGCCAGGAGCTGTTTCACGGCCCAATAATTCAAACGGTTTAGTCCAATCGTCGGCAGACCATGCGGCGGAGGGCATCACTCCGGTCCCCATCATCAACAGGGCCAAAGCGGCCGCCAAGCTGT
>CAZHLE010000180.1:2019-4404 GCA_964533065.1 uncultured Woeseiaceae bacterium
CCGCCTTTCGGGCCATGATACCTAAGTACAAGAGAAGAACGTTCGCCCTTTTACTCTTCATGTACATAGCTCGATCGCGGATCGGTACAATGCGAAGCGATGTCCTTGAATCGCTCAATTATCGTTCTGATCATCGCCCTGACGGCAGCCTGCGGCGACGATGCCGAAGCGCCAGTTCCAACGCCGGTGGAGAATGTTGTTTCGCCCGGTGTTTACTCCGGCGTATTTCCCTGCGACGGCTGCGAAGGAATCGGAGTCACGCTCTGGCTACGCGCCGACAATCGTTACTTTTTCAGGCAGCGATATCCGGCTGACGGTGTGCGCGAGGGCATGACTGCCTACAACTTCGGCCGCTGGGAGTTCCTGGTCGATGAAGCTCTGATCGAGCTGCGCGGCGAGGGACCGCGGCGAACTTTCGAGAGTATGGATGGCGAGACGCTGCTGATGCGGACCCATTCGGAGCTGGAGCACCGGCTGGCACGGCAGCCGGCAATGACTGACTTCACCGATACCGTCCGCTTGACCGGCATTATGCAGGTGCAAGGCGATGGTGTGTCTTTCACTGAATGCCTGACAGGCTACGTGGCCCCGGTCAGCAAGCAGGGCGACTTCCGGCGCTTTCAGCACCAGTATCGGAGCGTCGGTGGCAAGGGCAAGCCGGCGTTCGTCGAATTCGAGGGCCGCTTTGCCTGGTCCGCCGATCATGCCCTGCAAGCGCTCATCATTGAGCGTTTTGTTACGATCAAAACGAATGACCGCTGCTGATGGTCACGCGTCCTGATGCGTAAATTCCGCTACACGACAATTTTGGCCGTGGTCATCGCCAACATGGTTGGCACGGGCGTATTCACGAGCCTCGGCTTTCAGTTGCTCAATATCCGCTCCGGATTCGTGCTGCTGATGCTCTGGGCCGTCGGCGGCATTGTCGCGCTGTGCGGCGCGATGTCCTACGCCGAACTCGGTGCTGCCATGCCGCGCTCCGGCGGCGAGTACAACTTCCTGACCCGGATTTACCATCCGGCGATCGGCTTTGTCTCCGGCTGGGTGTCCGCGACCGTCGGCTTTGCCGGGCCGACCGCGCTCGCTGCAATGACTTTCGCAGCCTACGCGAGTTCCGCGCTGCCGGGCGGGGTGGACCCGCTGGCACAAAAGGCGCTGGCCTGCAGTCTGATTCTGTTGCTGACAATGGTGCACGGCAGCACGCGGCGCAACAGCGGCGGCCTGCAGGTGATGTTCACGGTTTTGAAAGTCGCCGTAATCGTGCTTTTCTGCATCGGCGCGCTCTGGTGGGTCGACGTCGCAGAGCCGGTTCGTTTCGCACCGTCTGCCGGTGATCTCGGTCTGTTATCCGGTGGTGCATTTGCTGTTTCGCTGATCTACGTCAGTTATGCCTACACAGGTTGGAATGCGGCAACCTATCTTAGCGGTGAGCTCGAGAACCCGCAGCGCACGCTGCCGTGGATACTCGGTGGCGGCACCCTGCTCGTGATGCTGCTGTACCTGGCGCTGAATTACGTGTTCCTGCGGGTCGCGCCCATGGACGCGATGAGTGGCCAGGTCGAGGTGGGCTATATCGCAGCCGATGCGGCGTTCGGTGAGGCCGGCGGGCGCTTTGCCGGGCTGGTTTTGAGCCTGCTGCTGATCTCGACGGTCAGTGCCATGACGGTCGCCGGCCCTCGCGTATTGCAGGTGATTGGCCAGGACGTCCGCGGCCTCGGCGTCCTCGCGCGCACCAACCGCGACGGCGTGCCGGCCACGGCGATCCTGGTGCAGTCATCGATCGCGATCGTCTTCATCCTGACCTCGAGTTTCGAGTCGGTACTCGTATTCGCCGGATTCATCCTGGCGCTGAATAGTTTCGCGACGGTGCTCGGGGTGTTCGTGCTGCGCATCCGGCAGCCGGACCTGCCGCGACCGTACCGCACCTTTGCCTATCCCCTGACCCCGCTGCTCTACCTCGCACTCACAGCCTGGACATTGCTGTTCGTGCTCATCGACAAGCCTACTGAATCCTTACTGGGCCTTGGTGTGATCGCGGCGGGGCTCGCAATCTACGCGGTTTTCGCTCGCAAGGGGTATCATCAACGGCCGCCAGAATGACGCCGACTGATGCCCACAACCGCCACACCACTCTATAGCCACAACAAGTACTGGGCAGAATGCTTCGGTACCGCGCCACAGTTGCCGATGTCGCGTACCGAGATGGATGTACTGGGCTGGGATTCCTGCGACATCATCATTGTCACCGGCGATGCCTATGTCGATCACCCGTCCTTCGGCATGGCGATCATAGGAAGGCTGCTTGAGGCAAACGGCTTTCGCGTCGGCATCATCGCGCAACCGGACTGGCATTCGAAAACGGCTTTCGAGCAGCTCGGCAGGCCG
>CAZHLE010000181.1:0-4400 GCA_964533065.1 uncultured Woeseiaceae bacterium
CGATCTCAACCAGCTGATCATCATCGGGCAGCCATCGGGTGCTGCGACGGTCTTCGTCGACAACCTGTACTTCTACAATGATGCGGGCGGCGGCGGTGGTGGCACCGTGCTGGCAAGTTTCGACGAAGCCATGCCACCCGCGGTCACGCCTTTCGGTGGCGCTGTAACGGCGATCGAAGTCGGCCCGGCGGGCGGCGACGGCAATTCATTGAGGCTCACACGCAATGGCGGAGAGGTGTTCGCCGGAGCCTGGGTGGCCATTGCGGCAATTCCCAACGACCAGGGTACGCAGACCGTTTCGGCACTGGTCTACTCGCCGACGGCAGGAAACCCGATGGTCGCCAAGGTGGAGTTCGGCGACAACATGGGCACCGGCGATGTGCAGGCCAATGAGACGGTGGTCGTGGGCTGGCAGACTTTGACCTGGACGTTCACCAACCTGGCTGCGCCCAACGTATATAACCGTTTCACAATTTTGCCGAATCTCGGCACCGTCGACACGGCAACCGACTACTTCATCGACAACATAACCCTCGAGGCTTCCGGTGGCGGTGGCGGCGGCACGTGCGCGCCGGTGGGTGCGGAGCTCGCGACCAATGGCAACTTCGAGGCGGGCGACCTGTCCTGCTGGGAAGCGATCACCAATGGCGGCACGATTACCGCGGACAACACGCAGAACAATACCGCCGGTGGCAGCTGGTCGGCACACGCGGTGGCGGCGGGGGCGTCTAACCCGACGCTGAAGCAGAACTTCCTGGCCGAGGGCACCGTCCAGATTGGCGATGTGATCGACATTTCGTTCGATATGAAGGGCACGGCGGGCGCGGGTGGTGTGATCTTTCCGAAGCTGATCTCGGAAGGCGCGACGGGTTCGGACGGTCCGATCCTTGAAACCATCGCGGTGCCGAATGCCAACTGGCAGACCTACAGCTACAGCCCGACGATCACGGCCGATGTCACGCGTGGTATCACGTTTGAAATCTCGGTGGTCTGTGGCGCGGTCACGGGTTGCACAGCGGATGTCTTCATTGACAACGTCTCAATTACCATACGCTAGTAGGGTGCGGACATGAGAATGCAAATAATCAGCAGTTATCCAGCAACCCAAATTCAAAAAAGAGTAGTCGCTATGACGGGAACAAACTTTTTCAGGTGGGCTAAGAATATTGGCAGGGGGCTGGCTGTGTCACTGCTACTCAGTGTTGCAGTATTGGGCCAGACGCAGGCCGCCGATGTGGTCACGACCGTCAAGGATGAGACTGGCTGGAAATTACAGGTCAATGGCGAGGACTATTACGTCAAGGGTGTCGTCTGGAGCTACACGCCGAGGAATCAGAACTACAGCTACAACCTCTGGGGCGAGTCCGACGATTTCATCCGCAAGGTGCTGGACTACGAATTCGGGCTGATGAAGGCGGCTAACATCAATACCATCCGCAGCTTTGCCATGATCCCGCCGCAGTGGGTCGAGTATATCTTCAGAGAACATGGCATCCGGACCGTGATCAACCCGCTCATGGGCCGATACGGCTACACGATCGGCGGCAAATGGGTGCCCAATGTTGACTATTCGGATGAACTGACACGCGCAACACTCAAAGCGGACATGCTGGAGTATGTCGACCAGTACAAGAACACACCGGGCGTCCTCATGTTTGCTTTCGGCAACGAGAGCAACTACGGCCTGTCCTGGTCCAGTTTCGAAATCGAGAATCTCCCGGTTGGAGAGCAAAACACGGCCAAGGCGCGCCACCTTTACAGCCTGTTTAACGAGGTGCTGGCGGCAGGCAAGAAGATGGCGCCGAACCTGCCGTTCAGCATCGTCAACGGCGACGTACAGTATATCGACCTGATTGTGGAGCTCGTGCCGAGCCTGGATGTGCTTGGAGTCAATGTCTATCGCGGCAAGAGTTTTACTGACCTGTGGGCGACGGTTGATCAGAAGCTGGACCTGCCGGTGGTGTTTTTTGAATTCGGCAGCGACGCCTTCAATGCCAAGGAAATGCAGGAAGACCAGGTCGCGCAGGCTATGCTGCTGAAAGAGCAATGGAAGGAAATGTACAACAAGGCCGCGGGCAATGGCGAAGAAGGCAATTCCATTGGCGGCTTCGTGTTCGAGTGGCGCGATGAGTGGTGGAAATACCTGCAGACGGAAAATCTCGATGTGCAGGATACCAACGCATCCTGGGCCAACCAGGGCTACCTGTTCGATTGGGTGGATGGCAAGAACAATATGAACGAAGAGTGGTTCGGCATTACCGCGCTGGGCCTGCCGAACTCCGAGGGCGTTTACACGGCACGACCACGGGCGGCCTACGACGTGCTGTCGGAGATCTGGCACCTGGATCCGTACCTGAACAAAAAAAGCGCATTCAACCAGGCGATCGACAACTTCAACATGGATTACTACGCGCTCAAGGGCGAAGTGCGGCAGTTGAAAAGTGAATCCGTCGAAGAGAAAAAGAAACTGCAGTTTGTTGGCGGCCGGGCGAATGTCGAAATGCTGCTCAAGGGCACCGACGTTGATGTTTCCGAGGACGGCGAGAACGGCACCGAATTTTCGGACGGCCAGATGGTGTTTCTCGATTTCGCCTTTGAACCCTCGGACAAGCTGTCCGGCCAGTTCACGCTGAACATACTCGGCAATGTAGCCGACAAGGAACCGCTCGAAATTGCCTACGGACGGCGTGGTCTGCCGCAGACGGTAATCGGGATTGACGATTCCAGCGGCACGCCGGTGCTGACAACGACGACTGTCAATGATAGCGAACGGATTGAGATTTACGACTTCGAAGCGAATTACCAGGGTGAGCAGTTCGATATCAACGCCTTCTATCACACACGGCGTTATCACTGGGGTTACGAAGGAGACTTCTTCGGCCTGATTCCGGAAAACACGGATCTAGAAGGCATGGATATCTGGAATGCCAAGGCGCCGGAAGGAGTGGAGTTCATTGGCAAGGGCAAATGGGAAGGCCTGACCTTGCTGGCCGGACCGGAAGTCTACTGGGGCGCAAACCCGAAGTTTGTCATCAAGTACGATTTCGAACTCGGCAAGACTGACTTCACCTTCATCCATTCCGAGGATGTTGCGAGGCAGGGCGAATCAGCGACGGCAACCGCAGCGACACAACGGCAGTCTCGACAGACGACGCTCTATAGCGTGACCGAGTTTAGCGACAACACCAAACTTGAGCTTGGCGCGATCATGGCAGCGACAGAGAAAGTCGATGACATCTACGATCGGCTCGATGAGGATGGAAACATTGTCCTTGATCAGATTGACACCGAAGACACGCTCGGCTTTAAAGCGAAACTGACGTTCCCTGTGTTTGGCACCAAGTCTTACATCTCCGCACACCATGCGGGCCTGGTCGCCGATGGCGGCTCGCCGCTGAAGGATTTCGGCTGGCGCGATCCGACCGGCTTGCCTTATTCAGGCCAGGGCAACAAGGAAGAATACGAAGCGGGCATGATGATCAATTTCGGCAACTTCATGCTGTACCCGCGGGTGATGTATCGCGATAACCTGGTTGATGCGAATCCATTTATTCCACCATCCATCAGTGGTGGCATTCTGAACCCGGGACTCGCGCCGCGTGACACGGACAATGATCCGTTCGCCGTGCTCGGCAATCGCGAAGCGCGTTCTGGCGAGCTGTTCCTCACCTACGACTCGACGCCGGCGACCCCGTTCTATGACTGGGACAACGAGTGGCGCGAAGACGCAAAGTTTGCATTTAATATTGGCGGCACATACACCGAATTTCCAACCGCGACCGATGCCTATTTGTTCTTCTTTGCGGAAGGCGACACGAACGCATCGTTCGGCTTGGGCTTACCGGCGGAAGAAGTATGGACGGTCAGCAGCAGGATGGTCTTCAATCCGAATCGAAACGCCAAGTACGTATTCGATCTGATTCGCGGATTTAACCAATCGACCGGTAATCCGACGGGCGGCACGCGCGACTACTTCGAGATCCATGCCAAAGCCGTATTGCGCGGGCGGCACACGATTTCGGGCTACTTCAAGCAGGACGCCTGGGGTCCTTACGACTTTCACCGCCAGTTCAACGCCGTGTACCCGGAGCAGTTCATGCTCGACTACTCGATCCGGCTGGGCAAATCCGGGTTTGTCAATTCCCCGCTTGAAGAGACCAGCGCAACCCAAATCGGGTTGAGAACGCTGTATCGCGGCTATGACGATAGCAGCATCGACTTTGATCCCGAGCTCATTGGTGATTTTCAGTGGTCGACCCTGCTTTACTTTACTTACCAGTTTTAGCGATCGAACAGGCATGGCCAAGGAATTCAGACTATGAGTATCAAAAATTCAAAACCCGGCTTGATGATGTTGCTGCTGAGCGTCACGGCACTGGCCGCCGCTTGAAAGTCGCCGA
>CAZHLE010000182.1:0-4355 GCA_964533065.1 uncultured Woeseiaceae bacterium
TTCCTCGGCGGGCAATCGAATTTTGTAGTCAGCGTTGGTAAACACGAATCGAATGACCCCGTCACGGTCAATCGCGAACACCGCAGGGACAGGCAGGATACCGTGCTTCAGCATCGATGAACCGGCAACATCCGCTCCGTTCTCGTGGAGCCAGTTGATGGTCTGTTCGGACGTTTTGAACGCAATTCCGAGCGCGGTTGCCGCCTGTGCGTCAGCGTCCGAGAGGATCGTGTAGTTCAGCCCCGCGATATCCTCTTGCGTCTCGCGACTCAAGCTCTCGTAAAGCAGCGCCGGCCGGTCACCACTAAGAAACAGGACATCGACCCCCATTTCGGTGATTGCCGGAATAACCTCACGCATGTCCTTCAGGTACATATTGCAGAAAGGACACCATCCGCCGCGAAACGTCAGCAATACCACAGGGCGCTCGAGTTTTTGCGGATCAAAATCGAACGGCTCGCCCGTCACCGTTGCAACGATAAATCGCGGTGCCCTGTCGCCCGCGGCGAGTGGCTCGATTAAATCAGCCGACTCGGCGATGGCCACGTCAGCATGACCCGCCTGCATCGAGATACTGGAAAAGATACTCGCTGATAACAGGACGATAAAGAGAACATGCGGAATCTTGCGTAATGACATCGTACTAACTCCAATGAACCAATGTTAAGGCGTTTTCCGCCCTGTGCCGGAAAGGGGACCATCGAACGAGCTGGATTATTACTCTACTCGTGTCGCAGCGCCTCGATCGGGTCCAGCGCCGCCGCGCGCTTCGCGGGCCAGATACCGAATATCATGCCAACCGCGGCACTGAAGCCGAACGCC
Organism: uncultured Woeseiaceae bacterium; assembly: GCA_964533065.1. GTDB lineage: Bacteria > Pseudomonadota > Gammaproteobacteria > Steroidobacterales > Woeseiaceae > UBA1847. Next base: position 823 of record CAZHLE010000182.1, read on the forward strand.
ATCATTGCCGAACCCGAAGTGACGACCGTCTGCCAGCCCGCGTACTTTGCGAGTAGCGCGGACACGCCCGCGCCCAGTGCCAGGCCGAGCATCCCGCCCAGCAGGCAAAGAATGGTCGACTCGACCAGGAACTGCAGCAGGATGTTGCCCTTGGTCGCGCCGAGCGCTTTGCGGACACCGATTTCCCGGGTCCTCTCGGTGACTGTAACCAGCATGATGTTCATGATGCCAATACCGCCAACGACGAGACTGACGCCCGCGATTCCAGCCAACAGGTAGGTGAAGACCTGCGTAGCTTCCTGCCGGGACTCCGCAAACTGTTTGCGATTCATGATCGCGAAATCATTGTCCTTGCCGGGCAGGATGCCATGCTCGCGACGCAGCACGCGTTCGATCTCGAGCATCGCGAGCGGCACCCTCGACGACTCACTGACTTTTGCACTGATGACCTGGACGAACTCGTTACCCGTGACGCGAAACTGCGCCGTCGATAAAGGAATCCAGATGTCGTCGTCCGGATTTCGCCAGCCCGAACCGCCTTTCGTTTCGAAAATGCCGATGATGTCGAAGGAGATGGAGCGAATCTGCATTTTCTGCCCGACCAGGGCGGCCGCATCGACCTCCAGCATTCCCGGAATCTCGGAGCCGAGCACAACAACGCGTCGACGTGCGGCATCATCGGCGGCCGAAAAGAAGCGGCCATGCGCGATTTCGAATCCGTGTACAGCCGGATAATTCGGGGTCGTTCCGACGACTGACACGTTGAGATTTTTGTTGCCAAACTTGATCTGGAAACGTTCATTGATCTCGGGCACGATTTCAGCAAGATGTTCCGAACCGGTCGCCAGGGCCAGCGCATCGTCACTCGTCAGGGTTTGTTGGTCCCTCGCGACGCCACGACTGAACCACGCTGACGACTGGATCGAGAGAATATCGCCGCCCAGCGCGGCCATCTGGGCATCGATCTCGCGCTGCGCCCCCGTCCCCAGCGCGACCATCGTAATCACGGCGGCGACACCGATAATGATTCCGAGCATGGTCAATAATGCCCGAAACAGGTTGCCGCGAATCGACGACAGCGATATCCGGATTGTTTCCGCGATCAACATGATTACCGGCTGATGCCGGGCACGCCTCCCATCCGCGTGTTGATGAAGTTCTGCAGATCCTGCTGCGTTTCCAGCAGGTGGCTGCTTGGCAGCACCAGCACTCGCTCCGATTCGTCCAGGCCGCTGACGATTTCGACATTGTTGAGGTCAGTCACGCCCGTGCGAACCTTCCGAATCTCCCGTGACGGCGAGTCGATGACGACCCAGAAATCACCGCCGAATCGATAGTCGACCTTTTCACGCGCGCCGGACTGGCGTTGTGGCGGGCCGGCTGGCGTTGTTGCCTCAGCCGAAGATTCGGCGAGCGCGTCTTTAATGTCTGCTTCCGAGCGATCGAGAATCAGCGCCGTGGACGCCAGGTCGCGATTTGTCCGGAGCGCCATCACCGGAATCGTCATCGCATCCTCCCGGCGGACGATGGTCATTTCGACTTCCGCGTTCATTCCGGGCATCAAAAACCCATCCGGATTCCGGATCGAAATCAGGACCGCAAACATCGTCACGTTCTGCTCAAGCACCGCCTGCGGCTCGATCTTCACGACTTCGCCAGGGAAAGGCTGGTTCGGATACGCCGCCACCAGGACGGCCGCCGTCATGCCCGGCCGGATTTTGCCGATATCCGTTTCATCCACCAGTGACCGAATCTGTACGGCGCGCAGGTCCGCCATCTGCATCAGCATCGTGCCGCCCGAGAAGTCCTGCGTCGGTGAAGTAATCACCTGACCTTTCTCGACCGGTTTGAATATGATCGTGCCCGTAATCGGCGCGCGAATGTCCGTATCGTCAACCGCAATTCTCGCGTTCTCAACACTCACCCGGGACGTAACGACCAGCGCTTCCGCGTTCGCAAGATCGAGCACCGACTGCTCGAGGTCTGAGCGTGTCAGCGTGCCGGCTATGACCAATGATTCGACGCGCGCTTTCTGCGTTTCAGCGATCTCCAGCCGCGACCGTGCCGCTTTTAGTTCTGCTTCGGATTGTGCAAGCCGATTGCGAACCGTCCGCGGATCGATCCGGACCATGAGCGTGCCGGCCTCGACATGGTCGCCGGTTTCGACCATGAGATCGAGCACTTCGCCGGACGCCTTCGACTTCACTTCCACCGTTGCCAGAGGTTCAACGACGCCCGCCGAACTCACGGCGACCTCAAGCGTGCGTCGCTCCAGGCCCGCAGTGTCATAGATGGGACCGGATAATTCATCCTCGGCGCATGCGGCCAGGAACAGGGACAAAAAGAGGGTTGCGTAGCGAGGCATCTTTCGTATCCCGTCATGTTTCCGATGTCGCTGTGTCGGCAACAACGTTGCCATCGGACAATCGCACAATTCGCCGCGCGTGGTCTGCGATATGTTGTTCGTGCGTCACCACGATCAGGGTGTTGCCCTGCTCGTGCAGGCTGTCGAACAGTTTCATGATTTCGGCGCCGGTCGTGGAGTCCAGATTGCCGGTTGGCTCGTCGGCCAGCAATATGCTGGGATTGCTGACCAGCGCCCGGGCGATCGCCACGCGCTGCCGCTGGCCACCGGACATCTCCGAGGGACGATGCAACATACGATCGCCGAGACCAACGGTTTCGAGGGTCGCCCTTGCGCGTTCCGAGCGCACCTTGCGCTTCATGCCACTGTAGATCAGCGGCACCTCGACGTTAGCGAGCGCCGTCATGCGCGGCAAAAGATTGAAAGTCTGGAAAACGAAACCGATCGCCTTGTTGCGGATACGCGCCAGTTGTCGATCGTTCATCTTCGATACCGGCTCACCATCCAGCCAGTATTCGCCCGCTGTGGGTCGCTCAAGGCAACCGATGATATTCATCAGGGTCGACTTGCCGGAACCCGACTGTCCCATAATTGCGAGATATTCGTTGCTGGCGACCTCAAGATCGACACAGCGCAGTGCGTCGATAAATTGCGTGCCCATGACGTATCGGCGCTGTAGCCCGCGCAGGCGGATGACCGCAGAGTGATCGGCTTGATTGTTTGCCAGGGGAAGGTTCAATGCGCGACCATGCAAATGGATGGCCGCTAATTACACCACTATTGAGCGGCCAGCTGCAGCTCTTTCGCCTTACGCGCAGGCATCAATCAACTCGGGCGCGAAGTCATCGGAGGTCACGACGATGGGGTCTACGTCGATCCCGCGAACGCTGCCGCGTCGGGACGCATCGATGACGGTCCCGTCCGGCACGTGGCAATTGATCCCGACGATTGCATCCGAAATTCGGCAATTTCGGCCAATAACCGCACCGGGCAGCACGACCGAGCGCGCGATCCGGCTGCCCGCGGATACTCGCACACCCTCGAACAACACGGATCGATGCACCGTCCCCTCCAAATCGCAACCGCTTGCGATCAGTGACCGGCTCCGACCGGCCTCGGTGCCAGGCGACGCATGGCAGGCCGTCAGCGCAGGCGTTCCGCACATGCG
>CAZHLE010000183.1:0-4349 GCA_964533065.1 uncultured Woeseiaceae bacterium
TTCGGGACCCACTCGGCGATTTTCGCGCGGAGTTTTTTACCGATGACGCGGCCGTCGTTGCCAGCCTCGAGGATAGTGATGCCCTGGTAGATCTCGCGGGCAGCCTGCGGATCTCCGCCGACCGGAGTTACCGCTTGAACGGGCAACTCGGTGCTACCGAGAATACGCCCGCTACGTTGCAGCAAACTATAGCAGCCGGGCTGGGTCCCGCCAACGCGCGCGGCCAGCATGAGTTCGGCATCGAGGGAATTCTATAGCGGCACTTCAACAAACTGCTGCAGCAATGGAAAATACAATGCACAACGCGGCTCTGTTTGCGCGAAATCTGCATAGAGTTGCCGGTATTTTTTCAGCTGCGGCCGATAACGATCAATTTCCGCCTGCAGGAAAGATGCAAGGTAGCCGCCTTCATGCGAGCTGGTTTTGTAGTCGACAATCCAGTGCTGGCCTTGTTCGTCGATACGCACACGATCGAGGACAACGGATGTGAGTTCTCCACCATAAAAACCGGTCAGGGCAAGTTCAGCAGTGCCCTCACCTGCCAGCAACCAACGACCTTTTTCGTCGGCGAGTATGCCAGTCAGCGCCGCCGCGACGCGCGCGCTTGCGGTTTCGCTGCTTGCGCCGATGACCCCCATGCCACGCAGCCATCGCTCAGTAGTCGCCGCAATCCGGTCCGCTGTCGCATTAGCCAGTATTACCCGCCGATCGGCAGCCAGTTGCAACCAACGGTGGACCAGTGTGCCCGCCAATCGCGCCTCGGTACCGACCCAGTAAAACTCGACCGGCGTGTCGGCCATGCTGGCAGGTACTTCGGCGCGGTTCGTGAGGCCATGAAACTCCCGCAGCTCAAATGGTTTTTCAAACCGCCGTAACACAGGATTCAACCACGCCGTGGTGACCGTTTCGCGGCCGGGCATGGTCGTACCTTGCCTGGCCCTTGAAAAATCCTCGGCAACGGTCGGCCATAACAGGCTCAGCAGGCTGCCTGAGCGAGGTGCTCGCAGCTCTGTGCCGGCTGCCGTTGGCTCTACATGTCCCATCAGGTGCAAACTCTTGCGCGCGCGCGTGCAGGCGACGTACAACAATCGCCCGAGCTCGTGCCGAAACTTGTCGGCCTCAGCCTTTTCTATGTATCGATGCAGCGGGTCATTCTCTATCTCTGCCCTCGGCCCGACCGGGCTGATAATTTTTTCGTCTGCGCCGTGCGCACCGGGAATATCGCACCAGTTCAGGACGCTGCGATCGTGTCGCGCGGGTACACGCCCGAGACCGAATAGCAACACGTGATCAAATTGCAGGCCTTTGGCGCGATGCATGGTCATGACTTGTAAACGGGCATTGCTATCACTCGAGACGTGCTCACGGTCCAGCGTGTCCTCGAGTTGCGCCACATCAATCAGCGTACCGCCCTGTTCCATGCGCTCGATGACATCGAGATAGCGATAAACGTTATCAATGGTCTGTGGGTCGCGGAGCATCGCCGCGCCCCCCAGCGCAATCCAGGTTTGCTCCACGCGATCGCGCAGCGACTCCAGCCGGGCTGGCCGCATGGCTGGCCCGAGAACGCCGCAGAAGCGAATTAGTGCCGATCGCCCTTCGCTGCCGAGGCGCGCCAATGCTGCGTCATCATGGAGCAACTGCCAGACTGTCCGCTTGTCAGCGTCGGTGAGCAGTGCATGCAGATCCGTCCAGTCGAGGCCTGCCCACGGCGATCGCAGGATTGCCAGCCAGGCGAGCCGGTCGCCACGGTGCACCAGGGCACGCGTCAGCGCTAGTACATCGATGATCTCGGGCAGGTCGGTGAGACGATCGATTTCAACGGCCCGGTACGCGACGCCAGCAGCGCGCAGATCGGCCAGAAGCCGGCTCAGGTGGCTGCGGCCGCGGACCAGCACCGCCATATCGTCCTTTGGATTCGCGGCCAGTATTTCCTGTATCAACCTGCAACCATGCTCGGCTTCGCCTTCCGGATCACTGCCAACGACCGGATGTACAACACATCGGCCCTGCCCGGCATGTTGTGGCACGGCAACCGCGGCAGCATAGGAGACAGCGCTCAGGGCAGCGTCATCCTCGCTCGCCAGGACGTGAGGAAATACGCTGTTGAACCAGTCCACCAGGATTTCTCCGGAGCGAAAATTGCGTCGCAATGTCAGTGGCTCGAGCGCGAGTTGCCCGATATCCGCCTGTTTGGCGAGCAGGAACTGCCCGACTTCGGCATTGCGAAATCGGTAAATGGACTGCATGGGGTCACCCACGCAGAACAGGGTACGCCCATCGCCTGGCTCCCACCCGCCGGTCAGCGCTTCCAGCATTCGGTACTGCGCGCTGGATGTGTCCTGCATTTCGTCGACCAGCAAGTGCCGCAATTGATAGTCGAGTAACAACGCGACGTCGCCGGGCTCATCCGCGGAGCCTAATGCCGCCGCAGCGCTAAGCGCGACCTCGATGTAGTCGGTCACACCGCGCTCGGCAAATAGTCGCTTCAATTCCGTGACAGCAAGCGGCAACAGGCGAAACAACGCCAGTAGCACTGACCATTGTTCGTCGCTATAGGTGGCCGGCGGCAAGTCACGAATGCCTTGCAACAATTCGCGCCACGACGACATATCGACCAATTCGGCCAGCAGTTCCAGCATGCGCTGTTTCTGCCCCTGGTCGCCGGTGGGGAACCCCTGATTCTTGTTCACCGTCTTACGCCATGAGCCTTCGCGCGTCAGGAGCAATTCGGCCAGGCCTTGCCAGACCGGCAAGGAAGAGGCACCTGCCGGTGGCAGTGCCCATAAGTCTGCGAGCATCGCGAAGCTGTCAGCATTTTCCGCGCCGTATCGGGCAGACTCCAACAGTGCAGGCAAAAGCGGTGACGGCACACTCTGACGGGTGCGCTCGAGATGCGCGATGACAACGCCGCTGAGATTATTCTCAAAACGAGCACGCAATGCCGCCTGGTCGTCGGCCGCGACCAGACCACTGCCAATGAATGGCAACCATTGATCCCGCGTTGCCAGCATGCGGGCCACGTAACTCACGTAGAGCCCGGTGTTGTTATCGACATGCAATAACACCTGCTCCGTCGCGTCGGTCAGTTCGCCTGACTCGGTGAGCTGATCGAGCGTAAGAACTGCTGCGCTGCGATAAAGGGCCGTCTTCTCGGCGTCGGCCACGACGGCGTTATGCGCGGCACCGCTGCCCGCAGATATCGGTTGCATTCGCGATATGGCTGCGTTCAGCGAATCGAGCGTCTGGATGCGCATTCGGCCCGGATTGGTGATCAGTTCCCAGCTCAACTCACGGTCGCGTTTCAAAACCGCCGCTGCGGCCTCGAGAGTGACCTGCTCATGACTTGCCATCGCCTGATCGCCGTGGCGCGCCGATTTCAGGGCATGCAGGATGCGATATTGCATCTCCGCCGACGCTTTGCGCGTAAACGTAATGGCAAGGATTTCTTCGGGATGATCGACGCAAGCAAGCAGCCGCAGATATCGTTGAATCAGGAGTTCGGTCTTGCCCGCGCCCGCTGGCGCCTGCACGATGAAAGATCGGCTGACGTCGAGTGCAGCATCGCGCGCCTTTTGGTCCAGAAGCAGCAAATCGGCTTCATTACTCACGCAGCAACTCCTGGTAACGACTTAACAAGGCCAGTGACCGTGCTGACCGATTAGTTTGCCAGCGAGCCACCCGCACATCGCCAGCTGCCATTTGCGCGGCCACCCGGGTCAACGATTCCTGCCACTCAGCCAGTCGCGAATCCCATTCGGGACCCGGCAACTGCTCGCGTGCCAGAGCGTCAAGCGCAACCTGACGCGAATCAATGTTGAACAAACCGATGCCGCCGACAGCATCTGGCACGGCGCGCGCATACACCAGTAATTGCAGGTCGCGCGGATTTTTGTCGCGATCCAGCAATGGTCTGGGCGTGCCCGTTTTGTAATCCAGTATCAGCAGCTCGTCGCTGCCGAGTTGGTCGACGCGGTCGACGCGCAAACGCAGATTGATGCGTTCGAGGCTGGCCGTGAGTTTTTGTTCTACCGCATACACGCGAACAAAGTCCCGTTTTGCATCCAGGTTAACGACTCTGTGTAGCAAGTTTCGGATGCGTGCCTTTTCGAGGTGCAGCAAGCGACGCAGCACCGCATCCGCATTTCTCTCCTGCGGCCGGAACGCAGCCTGCACTGCTTGCTCGATTCGCGCATCGAGACCGGCTCCCAGCCATTCGACAATTTCCTGCCGTGACGGGCAATTCTCATACAACCGATGCAGGGCCGCGTGCAGCAGGCCCGGTGGACGATAGTCGTCGCAGAACCGGGTGCGGCCGCGCAGCTTGTCCAGGCCCTCGATCCGCGCTG
>CAZHLE010000184.1:0-4340 GCA_964533065.1 uncultured Woeseiaceae bacterium
CGCTGGAGACCAACGACAGTGCGGTCAAGGTCCTGGGCGACGAGACGTTGCGCGCAATCGCCCGCGAACTGGTCGACACGGTTCGAAAGAACGTGACGATCGACTGGACGCTGCGCGAGAACGTCCGCGCGCAGTTGCGCGTGCTGGTCAAGCGCATCCTGCGCAAGCACGGTTATCCGCCGGACAAGCAGGAGAAGGCGACGCAGACGGTTCTGGAGCAGGCGGCGTTGCTGTCCGGTGAATGGGCGGCCGCGTGAAAAGGGCGCCAACAGCATGCAGCTGACGCTACGTCATTCACCCTTTCAGGAGCAAGTCCATGTTAAGCACCCCGATATCCAACCCTGCTCAAGCTAAGGGCCCAGTCATGGTGATTGTATGAGTCGCAGGTATAGCGCAGCTCAATGTCTCATGGCGATGATGGTAATCGTGATGGTGCAGCTCGGCTGTACTGCTCAACAGACGGCCCGTGCCTCCTCGACTGACTTGGCCTCCTCGGCCGTGACTGACATGGCCTCTTCGGCAAGCGCTCTTCTGGCCGCGATGACCGACGACGGGCGTGAGCGAATTGGCGTCGCCTTCGATTCCGAGGAGCGCACGCGCTGGCATTTCATTCCACCGGAGATGTTCCCCCGCGCCGGCGTCGCGCTGAACGAGCTCAACGAGCAGCAGGCGCTCGCCGCCCACGGGCTGTTAAAGGCGGGTCTGAGCCAGCAAGGCTACCTGACCGCTACGGCAATCATGCAACTGGAAGACGTGCTCAAGGAGTTGGAGCAGAGTGATCGCTTCGCACGCGACCGCACTGCCTACTATCTCACTGTCTTCGGTACGCCGAGTATCCACGACACCTGGGCCTGGCGCTTCGAGGGACACCATCTCTCACTGCATTTCACAATCGTTGATGGCTCTGTCACGGTGAGCACGCCGTCGTTCTTCGGTTCCAACCCGGCGGAGGTGCTGAATGGACCGCAGCGCGGCCACCGAGCGCTCGCCATTCAGGAGGACGCAGCCCGTGCTCTGCTTCAGTCGTTGGATGCCCTCCAGCTTTCGCAGGCAGTGGTAAGTAGCGTCGCCCCTGGCGAAATCCTGACCGGGACCGCGTTTCCGGCGGAGCCTGTCGCACCCGCTGGACTCATGGCGGAAAAGATGACCGCTGCGCAGCAATCGTTGCTCCGCACCCTGTTGGAGGCGCACACCGCTGTCATGGCCGCAGACATCGCGAAAGAGCGCTGGCGCCGGATCAATGACGGGGGCTTTGGTAATGTTGGCTTTGCATGGGCCGGCGACCAGGAACGCGGAGGCCCTCACTACTACCGCGTGCAGGGACCGACTTTCCTCATCGAATACGACAACACTCAAGATGACGCCAACCACATCCACATGGTCTGGAGGGATTTCGATGGGGATTTCGGAAGGGACATGCTGCGGGAGCATGTGCGCTCGGTCCGGCACTGAGAGGCCTGGATGGACTGCGTTAGAATCCCTGCTGGCTGAGATGGCGGGCCTGTGCCGTGCTGGTGTGAAAACAGTCCCCGGGGTGCATTACCAATGTCTGCTATGAAAAAGACCATCGAAAGGGCAACGACCGAGCAGCTTGGCACGCTGCTGCCGCTGGTGCGTGCGTTTCATGCGCACGAGGAAATATTGATGAGCGAGGACGATCGCGAATCGGTGACGCGGCGGCTGTTAGGCGATTCGACCTGGGGCCACATCTGGCTTATTTACGATGGCGCGAATCCCGCAGGCTACATCGCCATCTGCACGGGATTCAGTATCGAGTTTCGAGGCAACGACGCCTTTGTCGATGAGTTCTACATTCAACCGGAATCGCGTGGCCGCGGTCTCGGCAAGAGGGCGCTTCAGCTCGTGCGCGTCGAGGCAAAGGCGCTCGGCATCCGTGCTTTGCACCTCGAGGTCGCGCGCTCCAACGCCAAGGCCCGCGGACTGTATTCAGGCGCCGGCTTTGAGGCGCGCGAGAATTACATGCTCATGACCAGCTTGTTGTAACAATCCGTGTTCTTTATGTTCCGCGAGGAACTGATACAGTAGCCGCCATTAGAAAGGAGAATTCGGATGCCACAGTACAAGCTTAGTTATTTTGATTTTAACGGCGGTCGCGGCGAACCGATCCGGATCCTGTTCCACGCCGCCGGCATCAAGTTCACAGACGATCGCCTGTCATTCGAGCAATTCAGCCAGATGCGCAGCGGCACGCGATTTAATTCCGTACCCGTGCTGCAGATCGACGGCGCCGAAGTTACACAGACCAACGCCATCATGCGCTACGTTGGCAGGCTTGGCGGTCTCTATCCAAAGGATAATCTACAGGCGCTGTATTGCGATGAGGCCATGAGCGCTGTCGAAAACCTCAGTTACCACATTGGCCAAACGATGCGCCTGCAGGGTGATGAACTTCGCGATGCGCGACTGAAGCTCGTCGACGGCTGGCTGACGACTTTTGTTCGTGGTCTGGACGCGCTGCTGAAACGTGGTGGCGGTACTTATTTTTGCGATGGCCGTCTCACCACCGCTGATCTCAAGGTTTTCATCCTGACGCGCTGGCTCGAGTCGGGTGCGCTCGATCACGTACCGAAAGACTTCGTGAAAAAGCTCGCTCCTGAGCTTTCTGCGCACAGGAAGCGTATCGACGCCGAGCCTATCGTCGCTGCGTACTACGCTTCACGTGCCTGACGATTCCGCGTGCATATAGCCATTGCATTTATCAGCTCGGTCGTCGCCCTGCTCTGGGCGTTGTACCGGCTCGAGGAGATGGGCATCAGCCTCGGCGGGCTCAATCCCTTCCACTGGCGTCGCCGTCGCGCGTGGCGAAAGAAATACGAGGCCGATCCGATCTATGCACTCGAGGACCCGATGGAAGTTGCGGCGGCGGTCGTCGTCGCAATCGCCAGGCTCGATGGCGACATCAGCGCGAGCCAGAAAGCTGCAGCTCTCAGTGAATTTTCAAAAGCCTTTTCACTTGACAGCAAAGCGGCGTTGCAGCTGTTTGGATCCGTTTCCCACGTCTTGGGCCAGCCACAAGTCATCGACAAGCAGATCGCCGGCCTGCTTGAACGGCACAGGAACCTGTTCACGGCCGAGCAGATTGAGTCGCTGCTGGCGATGATGTCGGCTGTCGCTTCAGCGGACGGCGCCTTGTCCGCAGAACAAACGCAATTTCTTGGCGAATTCAGGAACCGCGTGAGTGCGCCGGGCAAAGCCGCGGAGGGAACGTGGGCAACGCGAGAAAAGTAAATGTTCTGTTTCTGTGCACGGGCAACTCCTGTCGCAGCCAGATGGCCGAAGGCTATTGTCGGCATTTGCGCGGTGATGAGTTCGACGCGTACTCAGCCGGCATCGTGAAACATGGCCTCAATCCGCTCGCTGTCAAAGTCATGCAGGAGGTTGGTATTGATATCTCCGGGCATAAAAGCAAAACACTTGACGACCTCGATGGCATCAAGTTCGACGTCGTTATCACCGTGTGTGGCCACGCGAACGAAACCTGCCCTGTTTTTCCGGGCAATGTCAGGCGCATTTACCAGGGTTTCGACGACCCGCCAAAACTTGCCGCGAACGCACGCAATGAAGAGGAAGCATTGCAGCACTATCGGCGCGTCAGGGACGAGATCCGGGCCTATATTGCTGGTCTGTCACTGGCGTAAGGACACAAGCCATGCGCGTTGAACCGAGCACACCAACGATCGGCGCCGAAGTACACGACATTGCACTGTCGGGTCGGCTTGATGCCTCGACCATGGACGGGATCTACAACGCGTTATCAAGACATCTGGTGCTGTTTTTTCGCGACCAGAGCCTGACTCCGGAAGACCAGTTTGAGTTCGCGAAAACTTTCGGCACGCCGGCGAAGCCGCATCCGGTGTATCCGCACCTGCCCGGCTTCGATCGGGTCGTGCTGCTCGAGAACGACGGCGACAGGCCGCCCGATACCGATGACTGGCACACGGACCTGACTTTTCAGCCCAGGCCGCCGTTCCTCTCGGTGCTGTACGCCGAACACGTACCGCCCTCTGGCGGTGACACGCTCTGGGCTAACATGTACCGCGCCTTCGACACGCTGCCGCCCGAGATCCGGATGCTGGTGTCACGGCTCTCGGCAGTACATGACATGGGTGCGTTTCGTAATAATTACCTGAAAGAAAACAACAACATAGAGGCGCTCAACCAGGGAATGGCCGCGTTCGGCTCGGCCGTGCACCCGATCGCACCGACGCACCCGGTGACGGGCCGGCAACTGCTGTTCGTCAATCGGTCCTTCACGCAGCACATCGTCGGCATGCTCAAGGCCGAAAGCGATCGCCTGCTCGGTTATCTGTTCAGCCACA